>NZ_JAXIVS010000007.1:0-300000 GCF_034259325.1 Hyalangium ruber
GGCCGCATGGTCTCTCAGTCCCTGAAAGCCGGGCTCGGCCTATGTGCCGTGCCCGGCTTTTCTCATTGGAGGAATGCGCTACTGGCTCTCATTCATTTCTCTGCGATTGATCTTGTATTCCTTGAAAAATCCGCTTATTCAGTTCTCCATGAGATTCCGCGAAAGACCTGGGATCTCCTGCTCACCCACCGGCAAGGAGTCTGAAATGAAGGGATTGTTCGGAGCTGGCGTCGCGTTGGCCGCAGCCGCTTTCCTGCTCCCAGGGCTTGCGGAAGCTCAGCCTATCAAGCTGCAGCGCTGCAACGCGGATAGCCTGGATCCAGCGCAGGCAGAGAAGCGCCTGAACTGGGCTCGCCGCTGTGGCCTGCTCGTCAACGTCGGGGCCGCAGCCCCCTTCGACACCTACGCGCCGGCCGCGAACGGTGGGACCCTGCTGGAGTACCAAGAGGATGACATCAACTACAACTTCTTCGGCCAGAACACCTACACGGGCGAAGATGATGCGTACGAGATCAACTCCTCGTTCATCAACAAGCTTTTCCTGTACGGCCCGACCTCGCAGTTCATGGATGGCAACGGGTACTACCGCTGGGAGCGCCCGCTAGCGCGCAAGAAGGCCCGTCCGCTCTACCCCACCTTCGGTAGCGAGGACGACATCGACAGCACCACCAACAAGCAGCTGTGGCCGCACCCCAGCCAGCTCGTCGATGGCAGCGCGCTCAACTGCAACCTCTACCTCAACCAGGCCGGCACGGTGCTGGCGACGGGCTATAACTTCTTCGTCAACGCCTACTGCGAGGCGTCCTGCTACACGCCCGAGCAGCGCATCCGCTTCCCTGAGGGGGATGTGGCCATCGCCGAGGCCGTCACCCAGATGAAGGAGGACGTCGTCACCCTGACGCCGGACTCCAGCCTGGACAACATCGCGCTGAAGACCAACAAGACCCACAGCTATACGGCGGAGTTCCGGGACACCGAGCACCCCATCGTGCTGCTGGAGATGGCCTCCGGTGGCAAGCTGAGCGTGACCACCGAGCACCCGATGATCAACGGCGAGGGCCGTCTGGTCACCGCTCAGACGCTCAAGGTCGGCGACGAGCTCATCAAGGTGGATGGCTCGCGTGACGCCATTGTGAAGGCCGAGCACACCAAGTACTTCGGCAAGGTGTACAACCTGCGCCCGGCGACGGACGACCGCGTCTCGAACATCCTGGTGGCCGAGGGCTATCTGGTCGGCTCCTCGCTCTTCCAGAACGATGAGGTCGGCTACCTCAACCGCATCCTCCTCCACCGGGTGCCGCAGGCTGTGATTCCCTGAGCACCCTGAGGGCTCGGAGCCTCTCGGGGCTCCGGGTCTCTCTCGTGATACCGGCCGACGACACGCCCGGCCCGCGGATCACGACCCGGGCGGTGAGTGAGCCCGGGAGCTAAGGCTGCTTGTTCTTCTCATCCCAGAGCATCGGCTCCCAGAGCTCCACCTTGTTGCCGTCGGGATCCATGAGCCAGGCGAACTTGCCGTTCTCGTGCGACTCCGGTCCCTTGAGGATCTCCACGCCACCTTCTTTCAACTGCCGGATCAGCGCGTCGAGATCATCCACCCGGTAGTTGATCATGAAGCTCGACTCGCTCGGGCTGAACCAGCGGCTGTCCTTCTCCGCCACGTTCCAGACGGTGAGCCCCTTGTCCTCGGCCTTGTCCTCGGGCCACCGGATGATCGCGCCGCCCCACGGCTCGAGCGCGATCCCCAAGTGGCGCTGATACCAAGCGGAGAGCGCCTTGTGATCGCTCTTCGACTTGAAGAACACCCCGCCGATTCCCGTCACTTTCGCCATGGCCGCGCCTTATATCGCTCGTCGCTGGCGAGATCACCCCTGCTCCGCATCTGTTCAGTCCAACCCGACCTTGCCCGGTGCCCAGTACGCCTTGGCTTTGACACTCGCCAGGCCAATCCCTCGGGCCTTGAGCCCCTGGCGCACGCCCTGGATGGCTGCCGCGCGTCCCGAGAGGACGAGTGGAGCCCCCGGGTGCGCCTGCAGCGCGTTGGCTACCGCTTCGACCAGCACCTCGCGGTGAGCTTCGTTCGACTGGCGGGCGACTAGCGTCGCGCCGCTGAGACCCAGCGCGTCGAGGGCCGCTCGCGTCTCTCCCGTGTCGGTGACCTCGAGCACCGTCCGCTCGGGCGCGCCATTGGCCCTCGCCAGCGCCAGGCTCGTCTCGTCGCCGATGACCACCGCCGGCGGAGTACCGCCGACAACGAGCGAGCCTCGCGGTCCGAAGACCTGGATCGCCGCCCCAGGCTTGACCGTCCTCGCCCACTGCGAGCCCGGCCCTTCTCCGTGCAGATACGCGAGCAGCTCGGTCTCACCCGTGCCCGCATCCCAGCGCAGGGGCGTGTAGGCCCTCGTACCGATGCCCGGCAGGAAGATTTGGAGCTTGTCGCCTGGCGTCCAGGTCACTCCACGCAAGGCGGGACCCGAAAGCACCAGCCTTCGGAAATGGGGGCCAAGGTCCTCAACGCGGGTGACCGTGGCGTCACGGAAGAGCAGGCGGCCGATGACGCCCTGGAGGGCGGCTTTGGCGGAAGTCATGGCGATCCTCGTGCGTAAAGCGCAAACGCTACTCGGGGAGCCACTGTCGCGAGCATGAAGAAAAGTTGAGTGAGCACCTCATGGGTCGCTCAGCCCATTCGGATTCTTCTTCTGCAGCGGGTCCCAGACGTACTCCTCAGTAGGGATGAGTTTCATATTCGTGAAGCCGTGGCGCTTGATGAACTCGGCGAAGCGCTCAGAGACGACAATGTCACCCTGAAGGCCACGGGGACGAAACACGTCCTCGCCCCGCCAAGTGCCCGACTCCAGAGTAAAGCCGTGGATGGCATCTACCCCGGTATTGCGGCACTCAGAACAGGTCACGGGTTTATTGCGCTGCAAGCGACTGCGGGCCTCATCGACAGCCCCGTGACCGAAACGGGCGGTGGCGACGAAATAACAAGGCATTGTATCAACCTTGGGACCCCTGCCCTTCCTCCGAACACGTACCACTTCCACGGGATGAAAGCCGAGCAGCCCAACGAGCCCCTCCGCCTGAAAAGCCTCCTTCATACGTTCTGAGATGAGGACCTCATTGCCGGGGCCCCCCACGAAGTCGCCGAGACCCTGGCCATGCAGTTCCAACTCGGCACGGTACGGTGGCAGCCACATCAACATACCGATGGTCTTGCCGCACTTCGGGCATGGGGGCGGGTCTCCTCGACTCGCGGGTTCGAGCTTGCTGAACTTTGTGTCATAGGGTCCCCACACATCATCTTCGAGGATGAAGAATCGCGGGTCAGGTGGCAGGTCCGAAGCCATTGGGGAACCTCTTGAGCATATCCTTACGGTTGTAGAGTGCGCGTAGGAACGCCTCGAACTCCTTCTGCGTTGCATCATCGAAGCGTCTGATCCACCTGATGACCTCCAGGTCCACGTCACGGTGCCATTTTTGATAGCCGCAGTGTGACTCCTTATCCTTCGCCTTGGCTACGTAACGCTCATCCCTCGGCTCGTACAGCCCACTGAGGATCTTGTGGTCCATTAGCGCCTTGGCGATAGGCCGGGAGATGACGTGATGGTTCTGACCTGTGCAGTCGGGGGGCTCAGGCGCGGCTTCTCCTTCGGCTTCGGCAGCTTCGGCGAACTCGGCGTCCTCTGTCGATTGGGCCTCATCCTTGAGCGTCGCTGTCTCGGCTGGCATCGTCCCATAGACTGTCTTCAAGCCATTGAGGACTTCGGCAATCCTCGCGGGGCTGACCAGACAGCGGTTGGCCGCGGTCAGAGGATCCCGCACGATGCAGCAACTCTCCGTGTCCCAGCAGGAGATTTGAGCCAGATAGATGGGTTGGCTTGCGGTGGAATGCGCACTTGAGGAACACCCCGCCGTGAGCCCCGCAGTCACCAACAGACAGAAAAGGAGAGCACGACCCGCGTCTTTCATTCGATCCACCAGTTACGTTCGCCGAATTCGGCGCGAGCATCTCACGGTGGGGGCTCATCACTGACGAGTATTCAGCGCGGTCGACGGGGACTTCCTGATCGTCTACTCATGCCCGCCATGCACATCGTCGTTCTGGGTTGTGGCGTCTCGGGACTCTCCTGCGGCATCCGGCTGCTCGAGGCCGGGCACACCGTGGAGATCTGGGCGCGTGAGTTGCCCCCCAACACCACCTCCGACGTGGCCGCCGCCGTCTGGTCCCCCTACAAGGCCTGGCCCCAGGATCGCGTGACGACCTGGGCGGGGCGCACCCTGGAGGTGCTGTGCGCGCTGGCCGAGCGCCCCGAGGCCGGCATCCAAGTGGTTCGCGGCGTCGAGCTGTTCACCCAGGAGCCTCCCGAGCCCTGGTGGGCCTCGTGTGTCCCCACCTACCGCCGGGCCACTGCCGAGGAGCTGCCTCCGGGCTACTCCCACGGCTACTCCTTCGAGGCGCCCATCATCGAGATGCCCCGCTACCTGCCGTTCCTCATGGGCCGCTTCCGGGAGCTGGGCGGCCGAATCCTCCAGCGCGAGGTCCATTCCCTGGAAGAGGCGTGGCGCGAGGCCGAGGTGGTGGTCAACTGCACCGGACTGGGAGCGCGTTCCCTCGTGGGGGATGACTCCCTCTACCCCATTCGAGGCGAGGTGCTGCGCGTGGCACCTCCTCCCGTGCGGCGCTTCCTCTTCGACGACACGGAGGAGCACGGCGTCATCGCCTATGTCATCCCCCGCTCCGCTGACTGCATCCTGGGCGGGACGGCCGTGGAGGGAAACACCTCGCTCGTGCCAGAGCCCGCCAACGCCGCGGCCATCCTCGCCCGATGCAGGCGGCTGGTACCCCCGGAGGTCCACATGCAGGTGCTGGAACACCGCGTGGGCCTGAGGCCCGGCCGCCCTACCGTGCGCCTCGAGCTGGAGCGCGTGGCGGGCCGCCGCGTTGTCCACAACTATGGCCACGGTGGCGCGGGCGTCACCCTGTCCTGGGGCTGCGCCGAGGAAGTCGTCACGTGGGTGGCGTCGGCGCCGCCGTCGGCAGCTCCAGCGTGAAAGTGGTGCCCTGCTGGAGACCCGGGCTGGCGCAGGTGAGCTGCCCTCCCATCTCCTTGGCGGCCAGCGCGCTGATGTGCAGGCCAAAGCCATGCCCGGTCTTCTTCGTCGTGAAGCCCTGGGTGAACATCCGCGCCAGGTTCTCCGGCGCAATGCCCACGCCGTTGTCGGAGACCTCCAGCAGGAAGCGGGTTCCGCCCTCCTTCGTCCGGACATGGATGCCCAGGCACTTGTCCTGTCTGCCGCTCTCCAGCAGTGCATGCTGGGCGTTGCTCAGCAGGTTGACGAGGATCTGCAGCAGCTTGTGCCGGTCCACGACGATGGGCGGCACGTCCGCATAGTCTCGCTCGATGCGAATCCCCATCCGCTCCAGGGACACGGAGTGCAGGCGCAGCGCCTCGTCGATGAGCTGGGGCACCCGGGTGGGCTCCGCGGCCCCCGTGCCGCGCGCGTGTCTCTGCTGCATGCTGATGATCGACTTGATGTGCTCGATGCTCTTGCCCAGCGTGCGCATCTCTTGAAGCAGCTCCTCGCGCTCCTTATGGAGCTGCTCGGACAGGGCCGTGAGGTAGACCGGCAACTTCTGCCCCTGGGGATCGATCGTCAGGAAGGTGCCCAGCTCGGAGGCATGCTCTCGCAGCAACTCCACGCTCCTGGCCAGACCCGGGACACGAGACTTGTGCAGCTTGTCGAGGACGAGGTTGGCCGAGACGTTGATGCTGTTGAGCGTGTTGCCCACGTTGTGGAGCACGCCCGTGGCCACCTCCGCCATGCCCGCCTGGCGGGAGACGTCCACCAGGGTGCGGTGCATCTCTCCCAGCCGGGCCTCGGCCTCCTTTCGCGGGGTGATGTCACGCGCGAAGATCGTCATGCCCGTGACGCGGCCTCCCTCCCCCTGGATGGGATTGACACAGATATCCAGCGTGGCGCGCACACCTGCCCGCTCCTCCGTCTCCTCGAAGCGCGAGCGCTGGCCGACGAGCACCGGGGCAAAGTGTGCCTCCCATAGCTCCTTGAGCCGAGGCGGCATCGGCGAGAAGAGCGACTGCCCCAGCATGAGCTCGGAGCCGGTGCGCTGGAGGTGCGCCTGACGCATCGCCATGTTCGCGGTGAGGACGTGGCCCTCCCGATCGAGCGAGCAGACCTGATCATCGGTGCTCTCGATGAGGCTCTGAAGCCTGCTCTCGCTCTCGCTCAGGATCTTCAACGTGCGCTCGAGCAAGGCCTGGGCCGCATCCCGAGAAGCCTCGTGCAGCGAGCTCAGCCCCCAAGCCGCGAAGATGCAGATGCCACTGATGGCGTACAGCGGCCAGAAGTAAGGAGTGAGCTCCAGGTGCTGGCTGACCTGGTACAGGGGATGGAAGACCGACTGCGTCCCGATGAGGACCAAGGTGAAGAGCAGCCCCAGGCGCGGCCCCATCAAATACACCGCGAGAACGGGCAGCAGCGTGTGCGCGCTGTACATGCCCATGAATTGGAGGCCCTTCAACGTCAGGGTGACCACCACCAGCGCCAGGAAGACGCAACCACACAGGAGCATGGCCGGCCCGGTGGGCGAGGAGGCTCGGCGCACCAGCAGCAGCGTACCCAGATAGCCCAGGGCCAGAAGGACCAGGACGAACCGGGTGAGCGGGCCCGGCAACAACACGAGGACGAGCAGATCGAACAGGAGCAGGAAGGCCGCGGAGCCCGCCAGCACCCGATAGCGGATGAGCTCCGAGGCAACGGCCCCGCGCTGACGCTCCGAGAGGAGCAGATCCAGGTGCTCCAGGAACCAGATGCGAAGACCCCGAGACGAGCCGCGCGGCTCCAGTGGCGAAGGAGCAGAGGGACCTACCGGATCCACCTCGAGAACAGGAGTCATCGCATACGCGATGATGCCTCGCGAGGCGTGGACTTCACCCGACCCGGCCAGTCAATTGTTCCTTCACTCACGGTTGTGGAGACAGGCCGAGCAGGACCGCCAACAATGGGTTGGCATGCGCACTCTTGCGCCATGCCGCGTAGATGGGGAACTCCCGCGCGGGCTGGGTGAGCGGCTGGGCGACCACTCCCGGAACCCGAGGCCCCTTGGGCAGCAGCGAGGCGAGCAGCGAGTAGCCCAGCCCCGCGGCCACGAAGCCCAGGATGGTCTCCGAGGAGTCGGCCGCATGGAGCCTGCGCGGCGTCACCCCATGGTGCGCGAGCGCGGAGAGCTGCAGCTCTCGCAGTTGGAGGTCCGCGCTGTAGGCGATGAAGGGCTCGTCGCCGAGCTGCCGAGGGCTCGAGAGGCCCTTCCGGGCAAGCGGGTGGTTCGAGGGGAAGACGAGGAAGGCGCGCGTGCTGCCCACCTGCCGCGCTTCCAGGTCCGAGGGGATCTCCGGCAGGTGGTCCACCAGCAGGTCCGCCTCGCCCGAGCGCACGAGCGCCACCGCGGGGACCTTCGCCTCGAAGAGTTCCACCTCGATGTCGGCGCGCTGGCGCTGCAGCCGCCGCAGCCACGGCGGCAGGAGATAGCGCAGCATGTGCCCCGAGGCGTGGATCCGCAGCCGGCCGCCCACCTCGTTCGAGCGCAGCGAGCGGGCGACCGCGGGCAGCCCCTCCAGGAAGGGCGCCACGTAGGCGTAGAGCGTCCGCCCCTCGGGGGTGAGGAGGACCCGATCCTTGCCCACCCGCTCGAAGAGGCGCACCCCCAGCTCCGCCTCCAGGCGCTTCACCTGCTGGTGAACCCCGGGCTGGGTGATGGGGTACGGGAACGAGCGCGCGGCGCGTGCGTACCCCTCGCACCGCGCCACCCAATAGAAGCCCTCGAGTCGCTGGAGCTGAATCATTCACTCCAGGTTATCGAAACGGGATGGATTAGTTCCATGCAGTTGGCGATGGAAATGGGCATTCTGTTCCTCGTCAACGCAAGCGAACCCGGAGAGAGCCCATGTCCATGTCCCGCACGTCCCCTACCGCCGCTGTTCAGCCCGTCCACAGCCACGCATGGGTGATCCAGACCTGGCTCTCGTTCGTCCTTGCCCTCGGCGTGACGGCGATGGGCGTCTACCACCTGCCCGTGGATGGCTGGATGAAGGCCTTCCTCGGCATGGGCATGCTCTTCACCGTGGGCTCCACCTTCAGCCTCGCCAAGACGCTGCGCGACGTCCACGAGCAGCAGCGCATCACCGCCCGCATCGACGAGGCCCGCATGACCAAGCTGCTCGCCGAGGTCGACCCGCTGTCGCCCAAGCTGTAATCACACGCCCGGCGGCCCTCGGAAGGCCCGCAGGAAGTCGTCCGCCTCGGCGGCGATGAGCCCCAGCGAATCGCGCAGCTCGTGCCCGTCGTCCACCTCGATCAGCCGCACATGGCGCTTGCCCTGTGCCCACTGCCGCGAGGCGTGGATGTCCGTGGTGTCGTCCTGGCGCCCGTGGATGATGAGCGTGGGCACTCGCACGTCGGGCCAGCCTCCGGAGCGCCCGTCGATGACCTCGAGCTCCCTCGCGAAGCCGAAGTCCACCCGGCCCATCCGCTTCTCGGCGTGGTCGTGGATCGCCACCCAGCCCGTCTCCTCCCAGCGGCGCA
This sequence comes from Hyalangium ruber, assembly GCF_034259325.1. Classification (NCBI taxonomy): domain Bacteria; kingdom Pseudomonadati; phylum Myxococcota; class Myxococcia; order Myxococcales; family Archangiaceae; genus Hyalangium; species Hyalangium rubrum. The sequence goes on from NZ_JAXIVS010000007.1 coordinate 8,605, forward strand.
TCCCCTCCACCCCCACGCTGCGGCGCATCTGCTCCATTCCCCGCAGCGCCGGGGCCAGGAGCACCAGCGCGCACACCCGCGCGTCCTCCTCCGCCACCCGACAGGCCGTCAGCCCGCCCAGGCTCGACCCGAAGAGGATCGCCCGCTCCCTCTCACCGCCGATGGCCTCCCGCACCGTGCGCATCATCGCGCTCAGGCGCAGGTGCTCCAGCGACGGCTGCCGCAGGTTGAGCCGCTCCAGGTGGATGCCCTGGCGCGCGTAGTGCTCCGCGAGCGCCACGCCCTTGGCGGACTCCGGGCCCGAGGCGAAGCCATGGAGGTACAGCCAACGGGGGCCTGCGTGCGGAGCGTGCTCGACATTCATGGGCGTGCAATGTAGCGCGTGCCCCCGGCGCTTCGCCCACCTCGCCGTTCATTCCCATCGCGACCGTCTAGGCAGTGCCTTTTGCGTGGCGCCTTGCTAGTCATGGCCTCGCATGGGGAACACTCTGAACCTGCCAGCGGTGACGGACGCGCGCGGCCGACCGCTGGACATCATCGAGCTGCAGGGCCTCACGGTGGACTGCATCATCGGCATCTACCACCGTGAGCGCGTGGCCCCTCAGCCGCTGCGGCTGGATGTAGCCCTGTTCCTGGACACCCGCGAGGCGGCGCTGGGCGGCCGGCTGGGGCGCACCGTCCACTATGGGCGGCTGGAGGGTGAGCTGCGCTTCCTCATGGAGGCCTGCCGCTTCGAGCTGCTGGAGTCCGCCGCCGAGGCGCTGTGCCGCTACGTGCTGGCGCCGCCCACCGAGGACTCCCACCGTGCCTCCGTCCGCGCCGCCACCGTTCGCATCACCAAGCCCGAGGCGCTCTCCGCGCGGGCCATTCCCTCCCTCCAGGTCCACCGCGCCGCGGAGGAGATGCACTACGCCGGCGAGGACACGCCCTTCGGCCACGTGGACGTCATCCACGAGGGCCACGGCTATGGCATCTACCGCCTGCGCATCAAGCCGGGCGGCACCCTGCCCGCGCACGCACACCAGAAGCTGGAGGAGAGCGAGCTGGTGCTCGGCCCAGGACTGCTCTTGCAGGGGCAGCCCGTCGCGCGCGGCCAGTCCTTCCACTGGCCCCAAGGCGCCGCGCACCAATACGACAACCCCAGTCCCACCGAGCAGTCCGTGTTGCGCGTGGACCGGCCCCGCCTCGCCTCTTCCCACGAGGTGGAGGCACGGGAGCCCGCCTCACTCCAGAGCCGCTCCTACTACCCTCCGGAGTAGCCCGCGCGCGCTACCGCAGCAGCGCCAGGGCCCGTTGGAAGTCCTCGGGCAGCGGGGCCTCGACCCGCACGGGCTCTCCCGTCAAGGGGCTCGGCAGCGAGAGGCGCAGCGCATGCAACGCATGCCGCCCCAGCGCTTGCGCCGCCGGGTGCATGCGCGCCTCCACGGGGCCATAGATGGCATCCCCGAGCACCGGGTGGCCCGCCTCCGAGAGCTGCACGCGAATCTGGTGCGTGCGCCCCGTCTCCAGCTTCACCTCCAGCAGCGTCGCGCCCGCCAGCCGCTCGCGCACCTCGAAGGAGAGCGCCGCGCGCCGCGCCGAGCGCACCCGGGTGGTGAACTTCCGCGGATCCTTGGGGTCCCTGCCGTAGGGGCCCTCCAGCCGCCCCTGCTCGGGCGCCTCTCCCAGCACGAGCGTCCAGTAGCGCTTGTCCACACGCTTCTCCTGGAAGGCCCGGTCCAGCGCCGCTACCGCCGCGTCCGTGCGCGCCAGCGCCAGACAGCCGCTCGTCTCCCGATCCAGCCGATGCACCACCCCGGGCCGGGCCACCCCCTCCACGTCGAAGGGAGGCCGCTGCGCCGCCAGTAACTCCACCACCGAGGCCTCGGCCCCCCCCGGCTCCACCACCAGCCCCGCCGGCTTGTTCACGATGAGCATCGACGCATCGTCGTGGAGCACCGGCAGGGCGGGCCCCTCCACCCGGGGGCTCGCGGCGGCTCGCGGCGGCGGGCGCTCCAGTTCGATCTCCTCGCCGCCCCAGAGCTTGCGCGTCGGCTGGCACTTCTTGCCGCGGATGCGCACGTGCCCCTGGGCGATCAGCGCGCGCGCACGCTCCAGCGAGAGGCCCGGCACGCTCTTGGAGAGGTGTTTGTCGAGCCGCTCTCCAGCGGCCTCCCGGGGGACTGTGAGTGTCTGCGGCGCCATGGGTCGTCTCGCTCTCCCGCCTTCAGCGGTACAGCCGCTCCAGGAACGCCCGCAGGCTCTCACGCTCGAAGGGCTTGTGCAGGAAGTCGAGCGCGCGCGCCTCGATGAAGCTGCGAGCCTGCGCATCGAATACGCCGCCGGACATCAGCCCCGTACGCCGCGCCATCTCCGGCGCCACCCGCTCCAGTTCCTGGACGAACTGCACCCCGCTCATGCCCTGCATCATCACGTCACACAGGATGGCGTCATAGCGCTCTCCCCGGGCGATGAGCCCGAGCGCCTCGCGCGCGTCCTGGAGGGTGTGGACCTCGTGTACCCCGCGCAGGAGCCGGCGCACCGAGGCCCCCACCGCCGGCTCATCGTCGATGAGGAGCACGCGCCGACGCGGCTCCTGCGTGGGCGGCGCCACGGGCGTCGGGGCGGGCTCCGGGGCCGCGGCCTTCTCCTGGTAGACCGGCAGCACCAGCCGGAAGGTGCTCCCCTTGCCCTGGGTGCTCTGGACCTCGATCCAGCCCCCCATGACCTGGATGAGGGTGTTGGAGATCGACAGCCCCAGGCCCGTGCCCTTCCCGATCGGCTTGGTGGTGAAGAAGGGATCGAAGATGCGCTTCTGGACCTCGGAGCTCATCCCCTGCCCGTTGTCCTCCACCTCGATGTGGACCCAGGCGCCCTTGTGGTGCGTCGCGATGCGCACGCTGTTCTGCTCGGACGGACGATCGATAGGCAGGGCCTGCAGCGCGTTCACCAGCAGGTTGACGACGACCTGGCCCAGGCGCCCCTCGCTCCCATGGACCGCGGGCACCGGCTCGAGCGCGCGGGTGAGCAGGGCGCGGTGCTGGAACTCGTTGCGGACGATGCGCAGCGCGCCGTGGATGACGCGGTGGACATCCACCGCGCCCTGCTTCTCGTCATCCGCGCGCGCGAAGAACTTCAGGTCCTGGACGATGCCGCGGACACGCCGGGTGCCCTCCAGCGATTCGAGGACGGCCTGTCGGAGCTCAGTCCGGGCCTCGTGTTCGAGCTCGTCCTGCGCCAGCTGCTCGGCGATGAAGGACAGGTTGGAGGAGATATAGGCCAGCGGGTTGTTGATCTCATGCGCCACCCCGGCCGCCAGCGCTCCCACCGAGGCCATCCGGTCCGCCAGCCGCAGCTGCATCTCCAGCCGCCGCGACTCGGTGACGTCGCGGATGACGGCCACGATGAACTGCTCGCCGCCCGCGCCCGTGAAGGCCGCCTTCGTCGTGATGAGGGTGCGCGAGCGCCCCGCGCTGTCCGTGAGCGTCTCCTCGTTCTCGTTCGGCTGCCCGGAGCGAAAGACCTCCTCGTCCTTCCGCCAGAAGATGCTGGCTTCGTGCTCGGGGACGAAGTCGTAGTCGGACTTGCCGATCAGCTGCTCCTCGGTGCGCGCCATGAACCGGGCGAACGCGGCGTTCATGGCGACAAAGCGGTGCTCGCGATCCTTGACGAAGACGGGATCCGGAACGGCGTTGATGATGTTCGACAGGAAGTCGCGCGTGTGCTCCAGCTCGGCCTGGGCCCGGCCGCGCGCCAGCTCCGCGCCCGCCCGCGTCCCCAGCGCCCCGAGCAGCGCATAGTCCATGATCCCCGCCTCGAAGGGCTCGCCGTGCGCGACCGCCATCACCCCGACGGCCTGCTGGTGGGAGTCCCTCAGCGCCACGCCCAGGTAGGCCCGGTAGCCCTGCTCCTGGAGGAGCGCGTCATCCGGGAAGCGCTCCACCAGCGCATCGGGAATGTGACAGCTTCCATGGGTGATGGCCTCCTGGTGCGGCGTGCCTCGCAGGGGCAACAGGCGGCTCTCCCGGAAGCCCCCGTCCGTCCAGAACGCGAGCAGTTGGAGGTGCTCCTTGTCCGGGGTGAGCGCCCCCACCAGCGCGCCGGTGACGCGGAACGCCGAGACGAGGTGCGCCACCAGGGCCCGGAAGAACTCGGGGCCGATGTCCGCCGAGGTGCTGGACAGCAGCGCGTAGAGCGCCTCCTGGGCGGTGACGCGCGGCTGCTCCAGCCGGACCAGCGCCGGGGCCTCCATGCCGTCCAGGTGCAACCGCCGGCTGAGGGCGATGAGCCGCACGCCCCAGTCCTCCCCGGGTGGGGAGATGCACTCATCCGCGCCCGCGCGCGCCAGCGCCTGCAGCTCGACGGGGCTCCGGCGCGTCAGCACCGTCAGGTGCGTGCGCCAGGAGAAGCGACGCGCGTGGACCCGTCGGCACAGCTCCACCATCTCCTTCAGCGCCCCTCCGTCATCTCCGAGGATGACCAGGCCCGGGGGCAGCCGCTCGGGAAGGTGCTCCAGGCCGGCCGCGCGGAGCACCTGGCAGCGGGGCTCCTGGCCGCCCTCCCCCTGCAGCCTGCGCTCCACCTCATCGCACAGGAGCAGGGGCACCTTCAGCAGAATGACTTGCACCGTGCCTACCCTCCCGAGAACTCACCCAGGATGACCCGCGCCCGGCCCTCCATGGGCAGGGCCTGCTCCTCCACGGTGGTAAAGCCCCGCTCCCGCGCCAGCGCCGCGAGGTGCCGCATCCACGGATTGTAGGGCATGCTGTTGTCGGAGCAGCACGGAACCACCGCGAACGGCAACCGGTGTATCGCCGCGTATTCAATGATGATTCGCGTGGCGCCGTCCGGGTGCATGCCCACGAGCAGCTCCGCCTCACACGGCTCGTCCAGGGTGAATGCTCTCTCCGCGAAGCGGACGGGTAGGTGCTTGTGGCGTAAGTCGAAGGTGGTGACGGTGCGCCCCAGCTTCGTCAGCGCCTCGTTCAACCGCCCCTGGCCCCCGGCGATGTCGAAGATGCGCGGTGCGGGGAAGCGCTCGACGAGGAAGCGGGCGAAGAGGTCGAAGCGGCGCTTGTCAGCCATGGGCCGTCTCTACCTCAAGTCTCGCCCGGGCGTCGCCGCGCGTCTTTCCGGCCACCCGGGCCAGCGCCCGCCCGCCGCCCTACCCCTCTGGAGGACCGGACAGCGCGCTCCAGATGGCCTCGGCGCCCGGAGCGTCCACCGTGCCGTGCAGGCTGGCCAGCACCCGGCCCTGCTCATCCAGGGCCAGCACGTAGGGCTGCCGGCTCGTCGCCAGTCCGAAGGTGTCCGCCAGCTTCCCGTTCTTGTCGAGCCAGGTGTCCGCCCAGAAGCGCCGGGGCACCTGCTCCTTCGCCCGGCCGCGCGCCATGCCGGTGCTCACGTAGAAGGGCAGGCTCAGGGAGATGATGGAGGCGCGGTGGACCTCCTCGGGGAGGCGGGCGGCCGCGCCGTCGAACCAGCGCCGCATCTCGTCTCCGGCGTGCTGCTCGGTCATCACCACGAGCAGCGTGCGCTGGCCCCTCCACTCGCTGCTCACGTGGGGCGTGTCGAGCAGGTCCTTCGCCGTGAAGGAGGGCACGCTCTCCCCCGGCCCCGGCAGCGCCCCCACCCGTCCCGGCAGGAGGAGGGCCGCCCCCATCCCCAGCACCACGAGAAGCCGAAGCATCGCCATGGCCCACCTCCTGTCCCTCTAGAGATGTGTACGGCCCCGCGCCCGCTCCAGCACGGGCGCGCGGGGAGGTGGCGCCCTGCCCGCCTGCCCCTACACCGTCCGGGAGAAATGCGGTGACGCGCTCCAGTGAAGGTAGGCATCGAAGACCATGGCCACGTTGCGCACGAAGAGCCGCCCCAGGGGCGTGAGCTCCAGTTGCGTGCCGGTGCGCACCAGCAGCCCGTCGTCCTCGAAGGCGCGCAGTTGCGCCAGCTCCTGCGCGAAGTAGCCCGCACCCTCCGGCCCCAGGTCCACCCAGAAGTTGCACATGAGCTGGGAGATGACCGAGCGCCGACGTTGGTCATCCTCGGACAGGCGCAGGCCGCGCACGGTGGCGAACCGGCCCTGCTTGATGTGGGCGGCGTAGCGCGGCAGCTCGCGGACGTTCTGGAAGTAGGCTCCCGCCACGTCGCTGATGCCGGTGCTGCCCACCGCCACCACGTCCGTGGCGGCCTTCACCGTGTAGCCCTGGAAGTTGCGCCCCAGCGTGCGCCGCTCCTGAGCCCGTGCCAGCTCGTCCTCCGGCACCGCGAAGTGGTCCATGCCGATGGGCCGGTAGCCCGCCTCCAGGAAGGTGGCGTAGGCCGCGCGGAACAGCTCCAGCTTCTCGCGCGGATCCGGTAGGGCCTGCGCCGGCAGCCGCTTCTGGTGCTTGAGCACCTGGGGCATGTACGCGAACGAGTACACCGCCAGCCGATCCGGCCGCATCTCCCGCACCTGCGCCAGCGTTCGCGCCCAGCCCTCGGGCTCCTGGTACGGCAGCCCGTAGATGAGATCGAAGTTCACCCCGGAGAAGCCCAGCGCCCGCGCGTGCTCCAGGAGGGCCCGCGTCTGCTCGGGCGTCTGGAGGCGGTTGGTCACCTCCTGGACCCGGGGGTCGAAGTCCTGCAGGCCCATGGAGAGCCGGTTGAAGCCGAGCCGCCGCAGCAGCGTGAGCTGCTCGGGAGTCGTCACCGCGGGGTGGACCTCGATGGCGAGCTCCGCGTCCGGCAGCGGGGTGAAGTGCCGGGTGAGTTCGCTCCACAGGCGCTCGAGCTGCGCCTCCGAGAGGAACGTGGGCGTCCCTCCGCCCCAGTGAACCTGCGCCAGGGCGCGCCGCTCGCCGAGCCGCTCCGCCAACAGCTCCAGCTCCAGGGACAGGTGGTCGAGGTAGCGATCCGCCGCGCACTGTTCCCGGCCGACGACGACGTTGCACCCGCAGTACCAGCAGAGGCTGCGGCAAAACGGGAGGTGGACGTAGAGGGAGAGCGGGGTCTCCTCCCCCGCCGTGCTGGCGACCGCGAGCCGCTCGGCGAACTCCTCCGCGCCCAGGTCGTGCCGCCACTCGGGGACGGTGGGATAGCTCGTGTAGCGCGGCCCCGGAACGTTGTACCGACGCATCAACGCTTCAGAGGGAGTCGGGACTTCGTGGGAAGCAAGCATGCTCCCTGCCGACTCCAAGGTTCGTGCCAGGGCCACGCCCCCGGCCTGGGAGCGCAACGCCCGCGCGGGGTTTGCGCCCGCGCGCAAGCGTTGCGCGTTCCAGGGGCTCCGGGACTACTCCCGACGCCTCCGGGCCAGCAGCGCCGAGAGCACCGCCAGGCCCACCATCGCCAGGGACGAGGGCGTGCTGCCGGTGGTCGTGCAGCCCACACCGCCGCCGATGATCGCTCGATCCACGGGGGGAGGCAGGACGTTCCAGGCGGCGGTGGCGGGGGTCGCATCCACGTTGCCCGCCCGGTCCTTGGCGCGCACCTGGAGGGTGTGCTCGCCCAGGGCGAGATCCTCGAAGGTGACGGGGTCCGCGCAGGCGGTGAAGGTGGCGCCATCGAGGCTGCACTCGTACGTCACCTCGGCCTCGGTGGAGCTGAAGTCGAACCGGGCGTCCGGTTCCACGGTGTCACCCGAGGGACCCGTGACGATGGTCGTGTCCGGTGCCGCCGTATCGATGATGAAGGCCACGCTCTGGGAAGGAGCGCTGGTGTTACCCGCGGCATCCGTAGCGGTGGCGACGAGGGTGTAGGGGCCATCCGCGAGCGGCGTGGTGGGCGTGAACGTCCAGTTGCCCGCCGCGTCCACCGTCACCGGGCCCACCTCGGTGCCATTGAGGGTCAACGTCACCGTGCTGCCGGGCTCGGTGGTGCCGGCGATCGCAGGCGTGTTGTCGCTCGTCACCGTGCCCCCGACGGGCTGGGTCACCACCGGCGCGGCCGGCGCCACGGTGTCGACGGTGAAGCGATTGACGTTGGAGCTCGGGCTGACGTTGCCTCCGGCGTTGGTGGCCACGGCGCTGACCTCGTGCGCGCCATCCGCGAGCGGGGTGGCGAGCGCGAACGTCCAGTTGCCCGAGGCATCCGACTGCGTGATGCCCAGCGCGGCGCCATCCAGGAACACCGTCACCGTGAGGTTGGGCTCGGACGTGCCGGTGATGACGGGCGTGTTGTTGTTGGTCAGTGAGTCGTTCGCCGGCGTGAGCACCACCGGCGCCGCGGGAATCGTCGCGTCCACGATGAAGGTGTTGGTCGCGGAGTCAGGGCCGGTGTTGCCCACCGCATCCCTGGCGTGCGCCCGCACCGTGTGCGTGCCATTCGCGAGCCCCGTGGTGGGCGTGAAGCTCCAGGTGCCCGCCGCACTCGCCGGCGTCGTCCCCACCTCCACCCCGTCCACGATGAGGGTGACGGTGCTGTTCGGCTCCGCCGTGCCGCTGTAGGTCGGCGTGTTGTCGCCGATCGTCTCCCCATCGGCCGGCGTGAGCACCACCGGTGCGGCTGGGGCCGTCGTGTCCACGGTGAACGTGTGGGTGGCCGAGTCCGCGCTGGTGTTGCCCACCGCATCCGCCGCCCGCGCCAGGACCGAGTGCGGACCGTCCGCCAGGGGCGTGGTGGGCGTGAAGCTCCAAGTGCCACCGGTCGCCACCACCGTGGTCAACACGTTGCCATCCACCACGATGGTGACCGTGCTGCCCGCCTCTGCCGTGCCGCTGTAGGTCGGCGTGTTGTCGCTGATCGTCACCCCATCGGCCGGCGTGAGCACCGCCGGTGCCGCCGGAGCCGTGGTGTCCACGGTGAAGCCGTTGGTGGCCGAGTCCGGACCCGTGTTGCCCAGCGCATCCGTGGCCCGCGCCAGCACCGTGTGCGGACCATCGGCCAGCGCCGCCGTGGGCGTGAAGCTCCAGGTGCCGTCGGTCGCCACCACCGTGGTCAGTACGCTGCCGTCCACGACGAGGGTGACCGTGCTGCCCACCTCCGCCGTGCCGCTGTAGGTCGGCGTGTTGTCGCTGATCGTCACCCCGTTGGCCGGCGTGAGCACCACCGGCGCCGCAGGAGCCAGCGTGTCCACGGTGAATCCGTTGGTGGCCGAGTCCAGGCTGGTGTTGCCCACCGCATCGGCCGCCCGGGCCCGGACCGTATGCGGGCCATCGGCCAGCGCCACGGTCGGCGTGAAGCTCCAGGTACCGTCGGTCGCCGTCACCGTGGTCACCGCCGTCCCATCCACATAGATGGTGACGAGGCTGCCCAGCTCCGCCGTGCCGCTGTAGGTCGGCGTGTTGTCGCTGGTCGTCGTCCCATCGGCCGGCGTGAGCACCACCGGCGCGGCTGGGGCCGTCGTGTCCACGGTGAACGTGTGGGTGGCCGAGTCCGCGCTGATGTTGCCCACCGCGTCCGTGGCCTGTGCCAGCACCGTGTGCGGGCCGTCCGCCAGAGGCGTGGTGGGCGTGAAGCTCCAGGTGCCGTCGGTCGCCACCACCGTGGTCAGCACGCTGCCGTCCACGACGAGGGTGACCGTGCTGCCTGCCTCCGCCGTCCCGCTGTAGGTCGGCGTGTTGTCGCTGATCGTCACCCCGTTGGCCGGCGTCAGCACCACCGGTGCCGCCGGAGCCGTGGTGTCCACGGTGAAGCCGTTGGTGGCCGAGTCCGGACCCGTGTTGCCCAGCGCATCCGTGGCCCGCGCCAGCACCGTGTGCGGCCCGTCGGCCAGGGGCGTGGTAGGCGTGAAGCTCCAGGTGCCATCGGTCGCCACCACCGTGGTCAGCACGCTGCCGTCCACGACGAGGGTGACCGTGCTGCCTGCCTCCGCCGTCCCGCTGTAGGTCGGCGTGTTGTCGCTGATCGTCACCCCGTTGGCCGGCGTCAACACCACCGGCGCCGCAGGGGCCAGCGTGTCCACGATGAAGTTGTTGGTCGCGGAATCCACGCTGGTGTTGCCCACCGCGTCCTCCGCTCTCGCCCGGACCGCATGGGGACCATCGGCCAGCGCCACGGTCGGCGTGAAGCTCCAGGTGCCATCGGCCGCCACCACCGTGGTCACCGCCGTTCCATCCACGTAGATGGTGACGAGGCTGCCCAGCTCCGCCGTGCCGCTGTAGGTCGGCGTGTTGTCGCTGATCGTCACCCCGTTGGCCGGCGTCAGCACCACCGGCGCCGCAGGCGGTGTGGTGTCCACGGTGAACGTGTTGGTGTTGGAGTCCGGGCCGGTGTTGCCCAGCGTATCCGTGGCCCGCGCCAGCACTGTGTGCGGCCCGTCGGCCAGGGGCGTGGTGGGCGTGAAGCTCCAGGTGCCACCGGTGGCCACCACCGTGGTCAGCACGCTGCCGTCCACAATGATGGTGACGGTGCTGCCCGCCTCCGCCGTGCCGCTGTAGGTCGGCGTGTTGTCGTTGATCGTCGCCCCGTTGGCCGGCGTGAGCACCACCGGTGCGGACGGGGCCGTCGTATCCACGATGAACGTGTTGGTGTTGGAGTCCGGGCTGATGTTGCCCACCGTGTCCGCCGCCCGCGCCACCACCGTGTGCGAACCGTCCGCCAGCGGCGTAGTGGGCGTGAAGCTCCAGGTGCCACCGGTCGCAACCACCGTGGTCAGCACCGCTCCGTCCACGATGATGGAGACCGTGCTGCCTGCCTCCGCCGTGCCGCTGTAGGTCGGCGTGTTGTCACTGGTCGTCGTCCCGTTGGCCGGTGTGAGCACCACCGGAGGGGCCGGCGGCGTGGTGTCCACGAAGAACGTGTTGGTGTTGGAGTCCACGCTGGTGTTGCCCAGCGCATCGGCCGCACGTGCTCGCACCATGTGCAGCCCATCCGCCAACTGCGTGGTGGGCGAGAAGCTCCAGGTGCCATCGGTCGCCACCACCGTGGTCACCACCGCTCCATCCACGATGATGGTGACGGTGCTGCCCACCTCCGCCGTGCCGCTGTAGGTCGGCGTGTTGTCACCGGTCGTCGACCCGTTGGCTGGAGTAATCACCACCGGAGCCGGGGGCGGCGTGGTGTCCACGATGAAGTTATTGGTGGCCGAGTCCGGGCCGGTGTTGCCCACCGAGTCCGTGGCCCGCGCCAGCACCGTGTGAGGCCCATCCGGAATCACCGTGGTGGGTGTGAAGCTCCAGGTGCCACCGGTGGCCACCACCGTGGTCAGCACGTTCCCGTCCACGATGATGGTGACCGTGCTGCCCGCCTCCGCCGTGCCGCTGTAGGTCGGCGTGCTGTCGTTGATCGTCACCCCGTTGGCCGGCGTCAGCACCACCGGCGCCGAGGGGGGAGAGACATCCACGGTGAAGGTGTTGGTGTTGGAGTCCGGGCTGGTGTTGCCCGCGGCATCCGACGCCCGGGCCATCACCGTGTGCGGGCCGTTCGGCAGCGCCACGGTGGGCGTGAAGCTCCAGGTCCCCCCAGCGGTCGCCGTGACGGTGGTCAACACGCTTCCGTCCACGAGGATGGTGACGGTGCTGTCCGCCTCCGCCGTGCCGCTATAGGTCGGCGTGTTGTCGCTGATCGTCACCCCGTTGGCGGGAGTCAGCACCACCGGCGCCGGAGGGGCGATGAGGTCCACCGTGAAGTTGTTGGTGGGGCTCGGAGGGCTCTGCAGACCCAGGCCCGTGTTGATCGCCACGGCATAGATGGTGTGGCTGCCCGACGCCAGCGGCGTGGTCGGAGTGAACGACCAGTTGCCCGAGGCATCCGGGGTGACGCGCGCCACCTCGGCGCCATCGACATAGATGATGACCTGGGTCCCCGCCTGCGCGGACGGATCGAGCGTTCCGCTGTAGATCGGCGTGGTGTCGTTGGTGCTCGAGTTGTGAGCAGGCGTCACCACCGTGGGGATGGGCAGCGAGGTGTAGCAACCCGGGATGGTCTCGATGAGCCCAGGCCCGCCAGGCTCCGCGCCGTAGGGATTCCCCTCGTCCGGGAAGCCCGGATCCGGGTGCGTGCCGGCGTTACCGCCTCGGACGGAGTTCTCCACCGGGGTGCAAGTGCCGCCGCAAGCCTGAATGAGGATGCGACCACCACCGCCACCACCGCCGGGGCCAACGAAGGTCCCGCCCGCCTCGGCATTCGTGCTGCTGCCATTGCCGCCCATGGCCTCGAGGGCGACGCAGTTCGCATTCCCCGCGAACCGCATGTGGATGCTGCCGCCCGCGCCACCGCCGCTTCCGCCTGTCGTGCCAGCGGCCGCGGCGTTGATGCCATTGCTGACGATGCTGCCGCCACCGGTCAGATTGGTCGCCCGGAAGAAGATGATGCCGCCGCCTCTGCCACCCGGCTGCCCCAGGCTGTTCGCGGCGTGTCCCGTACCGCCCGAACCGCCCGGCGTCATGTGATTGACCAGGGAGTAGAGCAGCGCCGTGCCACCCTCTCCTCCCACCGGCCGACTCCCATCCAGGAGCAGGTCGCTGTTACCGCCCTGACCACCGGCGCCATAGTTGCCACCACCGCCGCCACCCGAGCTGAGGCACACCCCGCCCGCTCCGCCGTTGGTCACTCGCCCGCGCCCGGTCTGGTTCGTTCCAAAACGCCCCGGGGCGATCCCGTTCCCCTTCTGGCCACCGCGAGGAGCAGGCTCGTCCAGGCCGGTGCAGCCCACCGCGCCGGTGTTGTCCACCACGGACTGGGGGTTGCCGAAGCCGCGGTTCGTGGCGCTGATGGAGCCATCATTGGTCACCGTGCCCGTGGCCAGGAAGGCCACGATGCCGCCAGTGTTCGTGAGCGGGGTCCACTGCTGGGCGATGATGCTCCGGGTCGGGCCGATGGAGACGCTGGTGAACTCGGGCACCCGGACCACCTGGGTGCCAGGAGACGCGTAGGAGTACAGCAGCGGCTCTCTCAGGGTCAGCAACGTCGACGTCCCGGAGGCCAGCCGTGCCAGTTCCCAGCGGCCCACCATGTTGTTGCTGAGATCGATGGGCCCCGCGCTCCCCGAGGGCGGCTCGGGGCTGATGCCCGTCGTCTGTATCACCAGCACCAGGTCGTCCCCGCCGAAGGACCCTGAGCCCGTGACGGCATTGATCGGGATCTGGGTGGCGCCGGCGGGCACCGCCGACGTCACCCGGGCGTAGGCGTTGATGACGGAGTTGAAGCCCGCGCCGTATGCGCCGTCGCTGCCGTTGCCCAGGAAGTAGGTGTCAGCCCCGGCCAGTGCTGGCAGCGCACTCACGGTCACCGCCAGCAGCGCGGCGCGGAGGAGGGTTCTCAGGAGTGTGTTCGTCATGTGGCTCATTCCCCGCGGTTAGCGCTGCTCTTCGCCCTCGCGGGGCGTGGTGAGGAACTCGACCCGGCGGTTGGCCGCCCGGCCCTGCTCCGTGGTGTTCGACGCGACGGGACGATCCTTGCCGAGGCCCCTCGCCTCCAGCCGCGCGGGCGCCACGCCCTTGCGGATGAGGTAGGTGCGCACCGCGTCCGCGCGCCGCTGCGACAGGTCGCGGTTGAAGTCCAGGGTGCCCGTCTCGTCCGTGTGGCCCTCGATCCAGACCTTCTCCAGCTCGGGGTGCTCGATGATGACCTTGGCCACCTGATCCAGCAGCTTGAAGCTGCGGCGCTGGATCGTCGACTTGCCGGAGTCGAAGAAGACCTTGTCCTTGATCTCGATGCGGTCCTGCTGGATCTCCACCAGCTGCTTCTGCTGCACCGGGCAGCCCTGGTTGTCGACAGGGCCCGCCTCGGTCGGGCAGTTGTCGCGGTGATCCGGCAGCGTGTCGCCGTCCGTGTCCTTGGACGGGCAGCCCTGCAGCTCGCGGATGCCAGGCTCGGTCGGGCACTTGTCCTCGGAGTCCTGGATGCCGTCCTTGTCCGTGTCCGGGCAGCCCTGGAACTCACGCACGCCCGCCACCGCCGGGCACTTGTCCTCGGAGTCCTGGATGCCGTCCTTGTCCGCGTCCGGGCAGCCCTGGAACTCGCGCACGCCCGCCACCGCCGGGCACTTGTCCTCGGAGTCCTGGATGCCGTCCTTGTCCGTGTCCGGGCAGCCCTGGAACTCGCTCAGGCCTGGCACCTCCGGGCACCGGTCGTCCGGATCGACGATTCCATCGCCGTCCGAGTCCTTCACCGGGCAGCCCTTCTCATCCACCCGGCCACCCTGGGCCACGCACGTGTCGTCACGGTTCTGCACCCCGTCGTTGTCGTCATCCAGCTCGGGGCACTCCTCGGGAGCATGGTCGCCGCCCGCCACGCACTTGGGCGGCACACCTCCATAGGCCACGCCCAGGAGCCCGCGGAAGATGGGTGTGCCGGGCGCCTCTCCCAGCCCGATGCCCGCCAGCGCGTAGGCTTCCAGCGAGGCGTTCAGCGGCAGCCGCGCGCCGGCCAGCACCTCCAGGGCGCTGCCCTCGCGGTTGAAGGGAACCGCGGCGATGAGGTTCAGCTCGCCGCGCAGCCCCTCGCCCGTGGTGGCCACCGCCGCGCCCAACCGCAGCATCGTGCCCACCTCGTCCTGGATGTTCTCGTCGGGGCTGAGCACGGTGCTTGAGCGCAGCATCACCCCCACATCCGCCGCGGCGCGCAGGAAGCCAAAGCCCTTGCCCACCATCACACTGGGGAGGATGCGCGCGGAGCTGTCCCGCGCCAGCGCCGAGGCGCTGCCCACGGGCAGGCCCACCTGCGCGCCGAGGGCCAGGTCCACCGCGTTCTCGTCACGCTGGGACAGCAGCCCCAGGCGCACCGAGAGGTGCGGGGTTCCCAGGGCCGGGCCCGAGGCGGGCTTGGGCAGCCCGCGTCCCGTCAGGTCGTCGCCGCTCTGGGTGAGCAGCAACGGCAGCTGCGCGGCCACCTCCACCCGGTTGAACAGACCGTACGCCGCCGTCAGGTGGCCCGTCAGCCGACTGCCCACCAGCGCTCCCACCCGCTCGCCGTTCTCGTGAACCACCAGCGGATCACTCTGGTAGTGGCCCGTGAAGGAGAAGCGATAGCCGCGGCGCTGCAGCAGCTCACCCGTGCCCAGCAGCAGCGAGCCCGTGCCCGCGGGGTTGAGCGTGATGCGCTCCAGCTCGATCTGCGGCAGCCCTTCCAGCTGCGCGGAGGCGGCGGAACCCGTCAACAACGTGCCGAGCGCCAACAGGCGCACCAGGGCGAACGGGGAGCGCGGCAGACGCGCGCGTCGGGCTGCTCTGGCCGGCGAGCCGGTGAGCGGTGTCACTTCGGTCATGTCTCGTCCTCTTCCTGAGAGGGCAACGGCACTGAACTGGGAGAAACGCGGTGGGGGCCGCGCCAGGACGTTATTGATCAAACACCATCGTACCCGTTCAGGCGCGGGCCGGCACGTTACGCTCCTACACTCGAGGTGAAGGCACGCCCCAGCCCCTCTGCTACAGGAAGCAACGGCCTGGAGCGCGACGTCCGACATCCGCCCTCGGGACCGAACCTGTTGGATTGGGCTACCCCCCTTCGCGGGAGGTATCGCGTGCGCAGTCTCCTCGGGAGAACGGCGGTGCGGACACTCCCGCGGGGCGCGGTGTGCGCCCGGGTGACGCCTCGCGGGCGGGTGGAGCGCGACCTCCACGCCGTCCACGACAAGCCGGGAAAGGTGACGAAAGCCCGCGTCGAGCGTTACCATGCGTCTCAGCCCCGTGAGGGCACCGGCGAGAACACGCGGGTGCGCTTCCGGCAGGGGGGAGATGACGACATGTGGCAGCGCCTGAATGCACCTCGGCAGCCCACGCTCATCCACCGGGGCTTTCTCCTCCCAACGCGTCCTCTCCCCGAGCCCGGGCCACGCCTTCAGGGAAGCGTATTGAAAAAACCGCTCCCCTCTGGCGCCTGGAAGATTCTTCGTGTATTGAACACTTCAGGCGTTTTTCTTGAATTTCAATCAAACCAAGGAAGCCTTCTTTCCTTCGGTTTACTTCTCCCGCTCATCACACTTCCCGCGCATGGGGGCGACACCCCATGTTGAGGCCGGCGCGGCCCCGTTCGCTGTCCCGCTCTTTCTTGCCAACCCGCCGTCGTAACCCCACCGCCATGCGCATGTCCTCTCCTCCTCCATCGCCCGCCAAGTCCCAGAACACCCCGGACCCGCTTCAGCTGCTGCTGGAGAGTCACCAGCAGATGCGCAAGTTCGCCGCGCTCGCCGCCCAGCTGGGCAAGGCCCGCGGCAAACAGCCCGCGGAGCTGTCCGAGGCCGCCTCGCAGATCATCCGCTACTTCACCCTGGGCATGCCCATGCACGCCGAGGACGAGGACTACTCGCTGGCCCCGCGCCTGTTCGACGTGACGCTCCCGCCCGAGGTCATCAAGGGCCTGTGGGAGATGGCGCGCCAGCACGAGGACCTCGAGCGCGCGGTGGATGAGCTGCTGCCGGCGTGGGTCGCCGTGCGCGACACGCCCGAGCGTCACCGCGAGCTGGCGGCCTACCTGACGCTGGGCGGGCGGCAGCTCATGTCGCAGGTGGAGGAGCACCTCTCCATGGAGGAGCAGCGCCTCTTCCCGCTCATCCGCGAGCGGCTGGATGAGGAGACGCTGGCGGTCATCGCCATGGAGATCCTCGACCGGCGGGGTCAGCTGGCCTGAGCCCGCGGGGCCGGCTCAGCCGGCCAACGAGGTGTGGGTGAGGACGCCACGGCCAATGGCCATGATGGCGCCGACGATGAGCACCAGGGCGGCGGCCACGGCGATGACCGGCAACAGGTAGCCGGGGTTGGGGCGCTTGCGGTTGATGCTCAGCAGCGCGTGGGTCACCCCGATGGCCAGGATCATCATCACGATGTGTCCGATGAGCCTCGGGTAGTAGCGGCCCAGGGCCACCATGACGAGGCCCAGCAGCATCTGCAAGTCGAGCAGCCCGGCGAAGATGGCGCCCATGACGCGCCCGCCCTTGCCGAAGGGGCGCTTGGCCACGAGCCCGGACAGGAAATACGCCAGGGCCACCAGGCCCGCGAGCAGCACGAGGTAGCGCAGCCCGGAGTGGGCATGGAACAGGATGTTCATGCCCGCCTCTTACTACCCGCGAGAGCGGTACGCACGAGCCATCACGAGGGGTCCGGCTCCGGCGTCTTCCGGGTGCTCTTCGGCAGCTCGGGCGGGGCGAGGTAGTGCTGGGGCAGCTCGCCGGTGAGGCTGCGCAAAAAGGCCACCACGTCCTCCACCTCGGAGTCCTTCAGCGTCTTGCCGAGCTGGTGCTTGGCCATCAGGCGCACCATCTCCGGCAGCGCCTGCACGGAGCCGTCATGGAGGTAGGGCCCGGTCTTGTCCACGTTGCGCAAAGTGGGGACGCGGAACTTGGCCTGGTCCTCCTCGTTGCGCGTCACGTCGAAGCGGCCCTTGTCGGCCAGGTGGGGCCACTCCTCGATGAGGCCCAGCTTCTGAAAGGAGGTGCCGCCCACCGCCGGCCCGTTGTGGCACGTGGTGCAGCCGGAGGAGACAAAGAGCTCCAGCCCGCGGCGCTCCGCCTCGGTGAGCGCGGCCTGCTCACCGGCCAGGAACTGGTCGAAGCGCGAGGGGGTGGTGAGCTGGCGCTCGAAGGCGGCGATGGCCCGCGCCGCGTTGCCCGCCGTCACCGGCTTCTTCTCCCCGGGGAAGGCCTGCTTGAAGTGCTTCACGTACTGCGGAATGGAGTTGAGCGTGGCCACCAGCCGCTTGTCGTCCGGCATGGCCATCTCCACGGGGTTGAAGATGGGGCCCTCGGCCTGCACCTCCAGCGTGGGCGCGCGCCCGTCCCAGAACTGGGCCACGTGGTTCGCGGCGTTGTAGACGGTGGGCGAGTTGCGCGTGCCCTTCTGCCCGCGGTGCCCGTCCGACAGCGCCTTGTTGTCCACGCCGAAGGTGGCCAGGTTGTGGCAGGTGTTGCAGGAGATGTCGTGGTTCTTGGAGAGCCGCGGGTCGTGGAAGAGCATCCGCCCGAGGGCGATGCGGACCTCGGTGTCCTGGACCTGGGGCGCGTCCTTCACGGGCGCCAGCTTGAAGGGGGCCAACAGCTTGGCGGGGTCCACGGGCTTGGGCTCGGCGGGTGCGGCGGGGACTTCGGGCGCAGCGGGCGCGGCGGCCACCACGGCGGGCTTCGCGGGGGGAGCCTCGGTGGGAGGGTTGGAACAACCGTTCAGGGCAAGCGCACCCATCGCCAGCAGCGCGGTGCGCCCTGGAGTGAGCCTGAGCCAAGTCCGGTCCTTCATTGCGAGCCTCCCACGGCGCCAATCAACGGGCGACACAGAGTAACAGGGTGACGGCCTCGCTTGTGCCCTGTGTTCTCGGAGGGCATGGCCCGGGCTTCCACCCTCCATCAGCACCGCCCCGCCTCTGCTGGACGGCCCTCGGCGCCCGCTCGCTGAGCAGGCTGTCGATGAGCCACGCCAGGCCGAGCCCCACCGCCGCCCCCGCCGCGTCCCAGGCCAGGTCCTTGACCGAGAAGAGGCGCCCCTGCGAACGGTCATGGAGCTCCTTGCCGAGCCCTACGCCGAGCGAGAGCCCCGCTCCCGTCAGCCAGCGCACCGGCCGCTCCTCGGAGAGCGCCGCGCCCGCGCCGTAGCCCACGCCCGCGAGGCCCATGCTGATCAGGAAGTGGTTGCGCTTGTCCGCGGAGAACCAGTCATCCCTCGGCGGCGCGCCCAGGGCGGCGGGGCTGGAGAGCAGCAGGACGAGCAAGGCGAGGCGGCCGCGGGCACGGATACGCATGGCCCCGTGCTGTAGCACTGGCCCATACACCCCGTCATGCCGGGAGCGAGGCGGCATCGGTCATCCGGCCGCACGCCTGGCGTTTTCGAGACGGGCCCCGACTCTCCACGTATGCTCCGCGGCGCTTGCAACTTTCGGACTCCTTCAACCTGCGGCCCCCTCGCCACCCCGCCCTGGATGGTGCGCGGGGCTTCGCCGTGATGGCGATGGTGCTGGGCCATACGTTGGATGCCCTCCTGGCGCCCGCCACCCGCGAACACCCGTGGGTGCAGTACTACTGGAGCCTGCGAGGCATCACCGCGCCCCTGTTCCTGCTGGTGAGCGGCTGGGCGGTGGTGGCCGCGCTCGACAACCGCCCCGGCGCGGCGAAGAGTACCTACGGCCGCCGGGTCCGACGCGCGCTGCTGCTGCTCTTCCTCGGCTATCTGCTGCACTGGCCCGGCTGGGAGGCCCTGCACGCGCAAGGCTGGAGCCAGGCGCTGCGGGTCCAGTTCTTCTCCTTCGACGCGCTGCAGTGCATCGGCGTCAGCCTGCTGCTGGGCGCCACCGTGCTGGCACTCACCCCGGGCACCTGGTCTCGGGCCGCCGCGCTCGCGGCGTTGGCGGTGGGCATTCCCCTGGGCAGCGCGCTGCTATGGGGCATGAGCCTGGGCATGCCCACCGTGCTGCACCATGCCCTCGGTGCGCAGGGCAGCCCGTTCCCCCTCTTCCCGTGGGCGGGCTTCTTCTTCATCGGCGCGCTGGCGGCCCACCTGCTGCGGCTGCTGCGTCCGGGCTGGCCCCAGGGCGTCATGCTGGCGCTGCTGGGCGGAGGACTGCTCGGCCTGACGCACCTCTTCACCGAGGAGTGGAGCCCTACCAGCGTATGGGTCGTGGTGCTCCGCTCGGGCCAGGGCCTGCTGGTGCTGGCGGCGATGAACCTCGTGCCCCAGTGGCTGGCGCGGCTCTTCTCCCCGCTCGGGCGGCTGTCACTCGGCGTCTACGTGCTGCACCTCCCCGTGGTGTACGGCTGGGCGGGCACCCCAGGGCTCATCGAGCGCGTGGGGCCCACGCTGGGGCTCGATCTGGCGCTCCTCGTCGGCGTGGGGTTGCTCGCCGTCACCTACTTCATCTCCCGCCTGGGACTGTGGCTGCGCGGGCTGTCGGTTCCCTGGCGCGTGGGCTCGACGACGTTCAGCCCGGGCCTGGGCAGCGGCCAGCGCGTCTGAGGTTCCGCTTCAGTTCCGGACCGGCGGCTGGGTGGCCTGCCCGCGCCGGATGAGCTCGCGCGCCACGGCCTCCAGGGCCTGGATGCGTCGGCCGGCACGTCCGGGAGCCCAGAGCGCGGGAGGCTCGGTGCCCAGCAGGGACACGGCCTGCTCCACCCCACCCGCCTTGCCCTTGAGGGCCCGGGCCGTCGCCATGCGGATGTTCGTCGCGGGCCTCCGGGTGACTCCGTCGCGCCACAGCAGGTCCAGCGCATAGGTGGTCCACACCGCGAGCACCGCGTCCTGGCCCAGGAACGCCTCGAAGCGGGCGAGCGCCGTGTCGCGGTCCTCGCCCGCGCGCAGGACGCTCTCCTCCAGCTCGGTGTGTAGGGGCGTGCTTCGTGCGAGCGGCTGGCGGGGCGCGAGAATGGCCTCGAAGCGCTCTCCCGTGGCCGGGCGGCAGGCCACCAGGTGGACCAGTTCCGGCTCCAGGCCCGCCTCCAGCGGGTGGGCATTGGCCTCGGCGTATAGGAGGACGAGCCGGGGGAGGTCCTCGGCGAGCGAGCGCAGCTCCAGCGGGGGCTGCCACGGCGCCTTGTAGATGCGACGGCGCGGCGGATCCTCTCGGGTGGACTGGCTGTCGAGCTGCGTGTCCACCATGAACTCGAAGGGGTTCAGCATGGCGTCGAAGCGCTTGGGGTCTCCGCCCTCCAGCGCGCCGAGCACCTCCACGACCGCCTCGATGGTGGAGACGCAGTGCTCGGCCGGCTCGGCGCGGATGCGGTAGTTGCTCGGCCGGCTCGGGGTGAAGCCGATGCGCGGCAGCCCCGCGAGCATGGGGTTGGTCTTGACGACCTTCTTGGCCAGGGGCCACGTCCCATCGACGACGATGAGCGCCTCGGGAGGATTCGCCTTGGCCTGTTCCAGCGTCATGGCCCCTTCGCCGGGGAAGAGCACCGCCACGCGCTGGGGGCTGGCGGCGAGCGCTTCAATGCGGGAGTGGCCGGTGAAATCCACGCCCAGGTGCAGCTCGGAGTTGGGCAAGGACAGGTGGGCCATGCGCGCGGTGCCGATGGCGACCCGGCGCTCCCGGGGGTGCTGGAGGAAGACGACGCGCATGCGGGTCTCGAGGCGGGGCAGCCGCGCGCAGTAGCACGTGGACTCGGGACGACGACAGCGCAGGCAAAGGGGACGCACGCTCCGTGCTTTACGGCACCCGGCATCGCCCCGCAAGCCGCTGGAGATGACCCCGGCCTACCGACCCGCTGCACGCCCGCTCGCCGCTCAACCTCTTGAATCCTTTAGAGGTTCACGGCGGTCCTGCATCGTGGCTCCCCCGCACTCCAGACGAGGAATCCCACATGCACCTTGTAGCCTGTTGTCATCGAAAGGCGCAGCGGCTCCATCGGCTAAGCGGTCTGGCGCTCCTGCTGCTTCTGACCGGCTGTGCCGCAAAGCCCTCCCTGGCGGGGCCGCAATGGTATGGGCAGAGCGGCGCTGGACTAGCTTATGACTCTCCGGCAGCCGCGAGTGCCGGGCAGTCTGCTGTCGATGTCGACTTCGAGGTCCCCACGCCTCAGCAGGCGGGTGCTCTGCACCGCCGCGGCGTCATCCTGCCCCGCGTCACTCCAGGCACAGCCGACCCACGGACACATCGAGACTTCATCGATCTGCGCGTGACGGCCGTGGGCTTTGGCATCACCGCCGGAGGCTATCTCCTTTACTGCGAGGGGCTGCCTCTGCCTGTGCTTGTCCCTGAGGCTCATGTCGACTTGGGAATCACGAGCGCGGAGCCACTGAGCGTCTCCGTCCATTCGGACCGAGACACGGCTCTGGAGGACCTTGCGGCCCATCCCACCAGCACAGGGCACAAGGCGTACGCCTATTACCGTGGGGCGGGAGGCGCACTCATTGCGCCCACTCTCTTCTCTCCGGCTACTACCCCGCGCACTGCCCAGGCGATGCTTGAGGTTCGCCAGCAGCTGGCGGAGACGATGCAGCGCGACTTGAAGGTGCTGCTGGTGAGCCTTACAGGCACCAAGGTTCTGCAGGGCGTCTTCTCGCGTGTGGTGCGGGTGAACCCGGAGCCAGCAGTCCATCCGCTCCCTCGGCGCCAAGGTCAGGGGGGGCAAACTCTGGAGCCGCGACCGCCGGCACAGAACTCCGCGACACACACACTTCCGCCCTCGCCTGGACTGGTCCAAACGCTGACTGGCAACAACCCCACGCCACCGATGACTCCTGGTCCGCGCTTGCCTCAGGATGTCGGAGTCAGCCCGAAAGTGCCTCAGCAGTTGCCAACAAACCGTCCCATCGGCTTCAGCCCTACCCAGAACGCGCAGCTCCAAGCGGACATCCGCTATCTGCGGGACATCGGCGCCACAAACATCCGCGTGAACCAACAGCAGCTCAAGGTGGACAACGGCCAACGCATGGGAACCAATCGACCGGATCTGCAGTTCGACTATAACGGTCGTCGCTACCACGTGGAGTACGAGACGCCCACCTCGAATCGTGGCCCTGGTCACCAGTCGCGCATCACCTCCAACGACCCGGATACGGAGGTCATCCTCCTGATCGTGCCCTGAAGGACGAGGCGTACATAATGGCCGAAGACATGAAAGGGCTCCTCCTGGATGACCGCTGGGCCCCTATCACTTCGGAGATGGGCTTTCTGGAAACCAGTGCAGCGCACGCCGCGCGTGCTTTCGCCGCGTGGCAAGCAGGGCTGCTGACACCCCGTGGCATTGCCGTGCAGGTACACCCGGCTTCGGGCTCTCTCGAGCAGGTCCTCTCCTCCCTGCTACCCCTGACCACTCCCGAGAAGCGACGGCACCTCCTCATGCCGACCCGCAGCCCGTGGACCGCCTACATCGACAACGGATGGCGGGGGACCGACGCCGCGAGCGCCATGTCCTATATGGCCGAAGCACTGGGCTGCCGGGGCCTGCGTGTCGTCGCAGTGCCCCATACCCTAAGCAAGAACCAAGGCCGCTATGGCGCCGTGATGTTCGAGATGTACGGCCCACACCGAACGGACTGGCTCAACTATGTCCGGACTCTCCATGCAGCAAACGATGGCGGGCGCTGGGTCTTCGATGAATCTGGAGAGCCCTTCCCCTTCGAGAAGGTGGAGCGGTACCAGGCGCGCCGCGCCAGGGACCGCTTCACCTTCGACATGCTCAAGGAGTACCTGCACCACCTCGGCCTGTCCCCCTTCGAGGAGGACTTCTACCTGCCGGACGGTGCCCCCGGCTGGCTGGTGGAGAAGACGGGGCCCGTCGCCTCCACCCACCAGGAGTACAGCCTGGCCCAAGCGCGTGAGCAGTTCTGACGCGAACTTGCGCTCAGTGCTCCCCGCCTCCGGTGACCTTCAGGCCGACGATGGCGACGAGGAGCATCCCCAGGAACACGATTCGCATCGGGCTGACCGGCTCGCGGAAGAGCACGATGCCCAGAATGGCCGCGCCCAGCGCCCCAATGCCCACCCACACGGCGTAGGCCGTGCCAATCGGCAGGCTCCGAGCCGCCCACGACAACAACGCCATGCTGGCGATGAGGGCAATGGCCGTCAGGATGCTGGGCAAGGGACGGGTGAAGCCCTCGGTGTACTTGAGCCCAATGGCCCAGCAGACCTCGAGCAGCCCTGCAATAAGGAGAAGAACCCACGGCATGACACACGCTCCCTGTAAGCGTCGTCTTGTCGTGACCGGGTACGGCGCGCCTCGTCCGGGCGCGATGACTCCCCAAGAGCCATCGCACGGGAGGAAGGAATAACCTCCCGCCGCGCGACTGGCAACCCACGAGAACCCCACGTGAACCTGCTCCTGCTCTTCGACGAGGACTTCCTACCCGATGGCACCGCCCGCCTCACCGGGCGCCGCGCCCAACACGCCCGGGAGGTGCTGCGCGCCGAGCCCGGAGAAACGCTGCGCGTGGGGCGCCTCGGAGGCCTCGTCGGCACCGGCGAGGTGCTGGAGAACACCGCGGACACCCTCCGCCTGCGCGTCTCCCTCACCGAGCCCCCGCCCGAGCGCGCCGGGGTGGACCTGCTGCTGGCCATCCCCCGCCCCAAGGCCCTCAAGAAGGTGCTGCCCGCGGTGGCCTCCCTGGGCGTGGACCGGGTAGTGCTCGTCAACGCCGCCCGCGTGGAGAAGAGCTACTTCGACTCCAAGGTCCTCGCCCCCGCCTTCGTCCAGGAACTGCTCCTCCAGGGCCTGGAGCAGGCCCGCGACACCCGCCTGCCCGAGGTCCATGTGCGCGAGCGCTTCCGCCCCTTCATCGAGGACGAGCTGGACACCCTCTTCGGGCGTGACGCACTGCGGCTGCTCCCCCATCCGCCCGCGCGCCAGCCCCTCACCACCACGGGCGTGGAGAGGGCGCCCCGGGTGGTGCTGGCCATCGGGCCCGACGGAGGCTGGGTCCCCTTCGAGGCCGAGCTGCTCGCCGCGCACGGCTTCCACCCCTTCACCCTGGGCCCGCGCATCCTCCGCGTGGAGACGGCGGTACCGGTCCTCCTGGGCCAGGTGGCCCTTCTGCGAGACAACACCTCGTCTCTCCGGACTTGAAGCCGCTCGCACGGTTGTTGAAGAGTTGCGCCATGACGACCCAGCCCCAAGCCGCTGCCGCCCAGCCCGTCACCTCCGAGCCGCAGGCCAAGCCCGCCAGCCACGACACCGTGCCGCCTCCAGCGCTGCTCGACTTCATGGTGAAGCGCTGGAAGCCGGTCACTCGCAAGCTGCCGCCCAAGCTCAAGTACGCGGACTCCTTCCTCAAGCGCCGCCGGGCCCTCTCCCAGCTCTTCCCCGGCGAGACGCTCGTCATCCCCACCGGCCACGAGAAGGTGCGCGCCAACGACACCTACTACCGCTTCCGCCCGGGCACGGACTTCTACTACCTCACCGGCAACACCGAGCCGGACTGCGTGCTGGTGCTCCAGCCCAAGGAGGGCGGGGGCCACACGGACATCCTCTTCGTGGAGCCCAACCCGGGCCGCAGCGACGCCACCTTCTTCACCGACCGTGTGAAGGGCGAGCTGTGGGTCGGCCCGCGCCTGGGCGTACCGGAGAGCAAGGCCCGCTTCGGCGTGGACGAGGCGCGCGGGCTGCCTGAGCTCAAGGACTTCCTCTCCGGCCTGCACGGCGCGGTGTCCCGGCCCACGCGCGTGCTGCGCGGCTTCTCGCCCAAGGTGGACGAGGTGCTGCCGGCCCAGGCCGAGCGGGACAAGGCGCTCGCCGTGGCGCTCTCGGAGATGCGCCTGCTCAAGGACGCCCAGGAGCTGCGCGAGCTGCAGGCCGCCATCGACTCCACGCAGCGCGGCTTCGAGGACGTCATCGCCTCGCTGAAGACGGCCAAGACCGAGCGCACCGTGGAGGGCATCTTCAACCTCCGCGCGCGCGTGGAGGGCAATGACGTCGGCTACGGCACCATCGCCGCCAGCGGCTCCCATGCCTGCGTGCTGCACTGGACGCGCAATGACGGCCCGGTGAAGAAGGGCGACCTGCTGCTGCTGGACGCGGGCGTGGAGGGCAACAGCCTCTACACGGCCGACATCACCCGCACGCTGCCGGTGTCCGGCAAGTTCTCCAAGGAGCAGAAGGAGATCTACGAGCTGGTGCTGGAGGCGCAGCTCCAGGCCATCAAGGCCGTGAAGCCGGGCAACGACTTCATGGAGCCCAACCGCGTGGCCATGCGCGTGCTGGCCGAGGGCCTTCAGCGGCTCGGCGTGCTCCCGAGCGCCGAGGAGGCGCTGAAGGACGAGCACCAGTTCTACAAGCGCTACTCGCTGCACAACGTCAGCCACATGCTGGGCCTGGACGTACACGACTGCGCCCAGGCGCGGCAGGAGGCGTACAAGTACGGCAAGCTCAAGGCGGGCATGGTGCTCACCGTGGAGCCGGGCCTGTACTTCCAGACGGATGACCTCACGGTGCCGGCGCGCTACCGGGGCATCGGCGTGCGCATCGAGGACGACGTGGTGGTGACAGCCAAGGGCTGCAAGGTCCTCTCGGAGGCCATTCCGCGCACGGCCAAGGACGTCGAGGCCTGGATCAAGCGCGTCTGGGCGCAGAAGAAGAAGTAGCCGCGGCGCATGCGGCTGGCGCTCATCTCCGACACACACATGAAGCACGCGGCGCTCACGGTGCCCGCGTGCGAGGTGCTCATTCACGCGGGAGACTTCTCGCGGCGAGGGACCCGCGAGGAGCTGGAGGGGTTCCTCGCCTGGTTCGCCTCCCAGTCCGCCCCGACGAAGCTCTTCATCGCCGGCAATCACGACTTCGTGTGCGAGCGCGAGCCCGCCCTGGCGCGGCGCCTCGCCCGCGAGGCCGGCGTCCACTACCTCCAAGAGGAGGAGGTCCACGTCGGAGGGCTGCGCATCTGGGGCTCTCCGGTGACGCCCTGGTATCGGGGCATGGCCTTCAACCGCGACCGAGGCGAGACCCTGCGCGCGCACTGGGAGCGAATCCCCGCGGGGCTCGATGTGCTCGTCACGCACGGCCCTCCACTGGGGCTCGGCGATCGCACCTTCTTGAAGTCCTCCGTGGGCTGTGCCGAGCTCCTGGCCCGGATCCGCGAGGTGCCGCCCCGGGTCCACGTCTTCGGCCACATCCATGAGGCCCGGGGCGAGTACTCGCTGCCGGGTGTGCCCACGCGCTTCCTCAACGTGTCGACGTGCCGGCTGCTGCCAGTCGGCCTGCGCGCCCCCGTGCTGCTCGAGCTGGAGCCCGCGTCCGAGCGGGAAGCCTCCGTCCGCCCGACGGCGTGAAGGGCCCTACTCCAGCACCTGCACCGGGTCGCCCACCTGGAGCGTCCCCGGACGGCGCACCAGGACGTTCTGGCCGAACATCACCTTGCCCTCGCTGCGGCGGAACGTAGCGAGCGTGCGCAGCGGCTCTCCGTCCGCGGCCTTCTGCCCCGTGCGCGGATCCACCGTGGTGAAGACGCACCGCGCGCACGGCTTGACCACCTCCAGCTCGACCTCTCCCACGCGCAGCCGCTTCCAGGAGTCCTCCGCGAACGGCTCGCTGCCCTCCACCACGAGGTTGGGGCGGAAGTGCTCCATCGTGATGGGGCGAGGCAGGCGCCGATTCAGTTCCTCCAGCGAGGCCTGGCCCACCAACAGCAGCGGGAAGCCATCCGTGAAGCCCACCCGGTCCCCGGGCGCCGCGTAGTGAGGATCCACCGGGCGCTCCATCCGGGCATCGACGAACACCAGATGGGTCGGCTCACCGAGGTAGCGGGAGAACCAGCGGTCCGCCTCCTGCCCGGCCTGCGGCGCCGAGCACTGGTCCTTCCAGATGGTGATCTCCAGGCGCGGCGCATCGGCCGGGGGAACGGGTACCTCCAGGTCCGGATGCCCCGGTGCGGACACGCGCAGCCCTCGTTCGGAGGGCACGGCGCTTACGAGCACCAGCGAGGGATTTTCACGCCCGGTGATGAACGAACCATCGGATCGGACCAGCATCCACCGACGGTCATTCTCCAGCCCCATAGGCTCGACGGTGGCCCGCGTCAGCGACAGTCCGCGCGTGGACTTGAGGGGGTGGATGAAGAGGTGACTCAGGGCTGGCATGGATTTCCTGGGTAGGCTGTGTCTATTGGGACCCACCGGGTCATAACTCCGCGTGAAGTCCTTGGGACCGCAAGCAGGACCCCCACTTGCGAGCGAGGCGGTCCGCACCATAGAACGCCCCCGCTTCTCGCGTTGCACCGCTTCACACAAGGAAACCCCCATGCTCAAGAAGATCCTCCTGGGCCTCGTCGTCGCCGTGGTGGCGCTGGCGGGCTACATCGCCTCCCGCCCCGCGCACTTCAGCCTGCAGCGCACCGCGACGATTCCGGCTCCGCCGGAGGTCGCCTTCGCGCTGGTGAACGACTTCCACTACTGGAACCAGTGGTCTCCCTGGGACAAGTTGGACCCGAACCAGAAGACCGCCTTCGACGGGGCGCCCGCGGGCACCGGCGCGAAATACTCCTGGGTCGGCAACGACGACGTGGGCGAGGGCCGGATGACGATCGAGGAGAGCAAGCCCAACGAGCTCGTCCGCATCAAGCTGGAGTTCATCAAGCCCTTCGAGGCCACCAACACCACGACCTTCCACTTCAAGCCGGAGGGTGAGGGCGTCTCGGTGACCTGGCAGATGGAGGGCGAGAACAACTTCATGAGCAAGGCCTTCTCGGTGTTCGTGAACATGGACGAGATGGTCGGCAAGGACTTCGAGAAGGGCCTGGCCAGCATGAAGACGGCGGCCGAGGCCGAGGTGAAGAAGCGCGCCGAGGAGGCCGCGAAGGTGGCGGCGGAGAAGGCGGCGGCGGAGAAGGCAGCCGCCGAGGCTGCTGCCGCCGCGGCCGCGGCCGCTGCGCCCGCCGAGGGTTCGACGGCGGCGGCTCCCGCGCCGTAAGCCGGGCTCCTCCCCTTCGCCTGTCAAGAGCTCCCCTCCCCTTCGCGGAGGTGGGGAGCCCCGAAGCGAGGAGGAAGCAGCCAACCTGCCAGGGGGGCTCTCCCGGTCCTGCCCGCACCCGCCGTAGACTCCGCCCACGAGGGTCTCGGCGATGACGAGTGGGCTGAAGACAGGGCTGGTGCTCGGCGGTGGCGCCGCACGCGGTGCCTACGAAGCGGGAGTCATCTCCTACCTGCGCGAGGAGTTCGAGCCAGAGTTCGGCCGTGAGCTGAAGCTGGACATCCTCGCCGGCACCTCGGTGGGTGCCATGCACGCCTGCTATCTGGCGGCCACGTGCGATCGGCCCCGGGAGCAAGCCCAGGGCCTCATCCAGCACTGGACCACGATGAAGGTGGAGGAGGTGCTCCGCTGCAGCTTCGGAGACATCTTCCGCCTCCTGCGCGAGGCGATGAGCAAGCCGGCTCCGCACGAGCGCGACATCCAATATGGCGGGCTGGTGGACCCCCGGGGGCTGCGCTACCTGGTGGGCCGAGGCATTCCCTGGCTGAACGTCGGCCGCAACCTGCGCAAGGGCCACCTGGAGGCGCTGGCCGTCAGCGCCACGCACGTGGGCACCGGCGGCGCCCGGGTCTTCATCCAGCGGCGCGGCGGCGGAATCCCCCAGTGGAGTGACGATCCCGAATACCGGGCGATCGCCACGCGCATCGGCCCCAACCACGCGCTGGCCTCGGCGGCCATCCCGGTCATCTTCCCCGCGGTGAGGATTCGGGGACAGCTCCACATCGACGGGTTCGTGCGGCTCAACGTGCCGATCAGCCCCGCGCTGCGGCTGGGGGCCCAGCGCGTCATCGTCATCTCACTGCGGCCCCGGGAGCGCATCCAGACGGGCGCCATGCAGGAGGAGCGTGAGCAGGCCGTCGCGAGCGCCCCGTTCCTCGTGGGCAAGATGTTCAACATGTTGATGACGGACCGCACGGACCAGGACCTCGGGCGGCTGCGGCGGCTCAACGCCACGCTCGAGGCGGGAACGGCGGCCTACGGGCCCGGCTTCGCGGACGTGCTCAGCTCGGCGCTCTCTCCGCACCGCAGCCAGCCGGTGCGCTACGTGCGAGAGCTGCTGGTGCGGCCCTCGCGGGATTTGGGAGAGCTGGCCGCCGAGTACGTGAAGACGGCCGAGTTCCGAAAGAGCGGCAACGGGCTGGCGCACCGCACCATCCTGAAGCTGGTGGAGCGCGAGGCGGCCCGCGAGGCGGACATGGCCTCCTACCTGCTCTTCGACGGAGGCTTCGCGGACATCCTCATCGACCTGGGGCGCCGGGACGCCCGGGCGCTGCGCGAGCAGTGGAAGCGCTTCTGGTCGGACGAGCCCCAGAGCGTGGCGGAGGCGGCCATGCGGAACAAGCCCGCCGCCACCGCCGCCTGAGCTACTTCTTGTCCGGGTTGTGCTCGAACACCTGGAACTGCCGGGGCTCGGTCCGCGTGTCCTCTTCCACGGTGAGGGACAGGCGGTTGATCTCGTGCCCGTCCTCCGTCTCCAGCACCACGCGCCAGTCACCGGGCTTGGGGTTGGAGGTGAAGGCATAGCTGCGGTAGCCGCGCTCGATGCCCTTGTTCGCGATGGTCAGCAGCGTGCCGTCACCGTAGGTGGTCCACCCCTTCTGCGGGTGGTCGTAGTACCAGCGCACGCGCACCTTGTACTGGTGGAAGCCCTTGGGCGCGAAGACGCTGAAGAAGTAGTAGGCCTTGTCGCCCGAGCGCGCCACGAAGTCCTGGTCGCCCTTGTGCCAGAACTTCCACCACACCTGCTCGTGCGAGAGCTGGTACGCCCCGCCCTTCTTCTCCACCGCGTGGTAGATGCCGCTGAAGGTCACCGCCAGCGGCACGGGGGGGATGACGCGCACCAGGAACAGCACCAGCAGCGCCGCCAGCGTGCCGTAGCCCGGGATGGCGATCTGCCGGATGGCGGCCAGCTGATCCAGCGTGCCCCAGCGGCGCAGCAGGTGGATGAGGCCGTAGATGACGCCTCCCGCCAGCACCATCGCGAGCAGGAAGATCCAGAAGTTCATCCGCCCGATAATCACCGGCAGCACGTAGGCCATGTACATGCCGACGCACAGGCTGAAGAGCGACACGCGCACCACCGGCCCGAGCTTGCGGAACAGGGGCAGCTCGTTGGCCACCAGCAGCGCGAACATGGCCACCAGGAACAGGAACGGCGTGAACCCCGACGCGCTCTTGAAGAAGAAGAGCATGAAGGAGCTCAGCAGGCTGCCGTAGAAGAAGTGGATGGCGTCCTCGCGCCAGCGCCACACCTTCGCCAGCACCTTCGGGGGCTCGGTGCCCTCGGGGTGGCGCTGCTCCAGCATCAGCAGCGTGGCCAGCACGCCCAGGTACACGAACTGCTGCACCATGGTGAGCGTGTCGTCGATGCGGCTCAGCGTGAGCACGTCGTAGACGAAGCCCACGAAGAAGAACGCCGCCATCTCCCACTTCTCATGCCGCGCGCGGAACTCCTGCACGCGGTCCATGACCGTCTTGATCTTCTCGGTGGGAGTCGAGTCCTCCGGGTCCGCCGGCTGCGCCACGGGCAGCGGCGCCGGCGCGGGCGCGGCCAGGCCTGGCGCGGCGGCTACCTCGTTGGAGACGGCATTGGAGGAGACGGCCGAGCTCGGCTCAGGAGTAGCGGTCGTCTCGCCAGGGGTGGGCGGTGTTGCTGTAGCCACGGCGTTCCCAGAAGCCTGGTTGATCGTGCTGGAGGAACTCGATGCGCTGGATCCACTTCGCCCCCTTCCAGGCGTACAGCTGGGGAGTGATCATCCGCACCGGGCCACCGTGTTCTGGCGGTAGCGGTTGCCCATTGTACGTGTGAACGAGCAGCACGTCGTCCTTGAGGGCCTCCTCCAACGGCAGGTTGGTGGTGTAGCCGTCCGAGGCGTGGATGAGGACGAACGCCGCCTTGGGATGAGGCCTTACAAGC
The DNA here is from genome assembly GCF_034259325.1 of Hyalangium ruber. NCBI lineage: Bacteria > Pseudomonadati > Myxococcota > Myxococcia > Myxococcales > Archangiaceae > Hyalangium > Hyalangium rubrum. Next base: position 39,732 of record NZ_JAXIVS010000007.1, read on the forward strand.
GCCGCCACTGTGGAGAACTGTACCCCCTTCCAGTGGACGTCCATCAGGCTCCACGTGGTGACGCAGTGGAAGTCGCTCACGTCCTCGTACTGGGGCAGCGCGTGGAAGCCCTTCCAGTCCAGGGTGACGGGAGCCTCCACGGCGCCGTCCACGCGCAGGCGGAAGGACTCGGGGGTGACGGGCTCGAAGGGGACGCCCAGGTCCAGCACGGGCCACTTCTTCGTCTCGTGCTGGCCGGGGGGCAGCTTGGGCATGCCGTGCCGGTTGGCTGCCCCGCTGCCCATGGGGCGAGCGTCGCTCAGCGAGGGCGTGCCCTGCATCTTGTCCAGGTAGCGGGCGCGCAGCTTCAGGCGCGCCTCGACGATGCGCTGGAACTTCTCGTCCCGGTCGTCCATCTAGCTCTTCGGAGCGGCGATGAGGTCCTTCAGCTCGCCGCGCTCTTCCATCTCCATGAGGATGTCCGAGCCGCCGACGAACTCCCCGTTGATGAAGACCTGGGGGATGGTGGGCCACTTCGTGTAGTCCTTGATGCCCTGGCGCACCTCGGGGTCCGAGAGCACGTCCACCGTGTGGACCTCGCCGTACTGCTTCAAGATCTGCAGCGCGCGGGCGGAGAAGCCGCACTGGGGGAACAGGGCGTTGCCCTTCATGAACAGCACGATCTTGTGAGAGCGGACCGCCTCATCGAAGCGGGTCTTGAGTTCCGGAGTCATGTCGCATCCTTCCTAGCGAGGCCCGAGCTTCTTCCACTGCTCGGGCGAATAGGTCTTTAGCGCCAGCGCGTGCAGTTCGCCCGTGTCCAGCCAGTCCTGAACGGAGGCGTAGACGAGCTTGTGCTGCTGCACCAGCGTCTTTCCGGCGAAGTCGGCGCTGACCACGCGGGCCTCGAAGTGGTCGCCCGTCCCCGTGGAGTCCTGAATCTGTACCTCGGCGCCCGGCAGGGCCCCGAGAATCCGTGCGGCGATGCGCTCTGCGTCCAACATCAGTGCAGTCCCCTTCCCACCATCAGCATGGCCGGGTCCACGCCCATGCCCTTGAGCGTCTCTTCCCAGAGCTGGGCCGGATTGCCCTCAAGGATGGCCTGGGCGCTCGCCTCGGCGAACAACCAGGAGCCTGTCGCCATCTCCCCCTCGAGCTGCTTGGGCCCCCAGCCGGCATAGCCCAGGCAGAAGCGCAGGTTCGCGGTGGGGTTCTCCAACAAAGGCCCCAGCGCGTCCAGCGTAACGCTCAGGAACAGGCCTGGCAGCACCGTGTGCTTCTCGGCGATGCCCTCCACGTCGTGGAGGATGAAGCCCCGGTGGGGCTCCACCGGCCCGCCGACGAAGACGGACTGCTGGGTGCGCTCGGAGGCGATCTTCATCGACTGCCCCCGGGCCAGCTCACCGAGCGTCAGCGGCGCGCCCCGGTTGATGACCAGCCCCATGGAGCCCGTCTCCCCGTGCTCGATCATCAGCACGACCGAGCGGTGGAAGTTGGGATCCCCAAGCTGGGGCATCGCCAGGAGCAACCCGGGAGCGAGCGTCTTCACCCCCCGAGCATCGGGCGTTCGCGGTGAGCGCGCAACCGGTTCTCGCGCTCCCGCGCGGAGGGTGCCCCCGCCATGCCAGGAAGTGGGCAGAGGGGCGGGGCCTCAGTGCCAGCTGGTGTGCTTGGACTGGAGCGCCGAGGCCAGCTTCTCGGGAAGCACGGGCTTGCCGATGAAGAGGTCGGCGCCAAGTCCCTTGCACTTGCGCGCCATGGCGGCGTCGCTCATGGCGCTCACGCCGATGAGCACGGCCTGGGGGAAGCGCTCGCGCAGGCGGGACATGAGGGTGGCGCCGCTGCGGCCGGGCAGGAAGACGTCCACGATGGCGGCGTCCATGCGCTTGTTGCGCACGGCGAACTCGGCCTCCTCGGCGCTGCCCACGGGCAGCGGCTCGTAGCCCCATTCGGTGAGCATCTCGACGAGGAGCTCGCGGCTGGCGGGGTCATCCTCGACGACGAGCACCGCGCCACGCACGGGCTCGACCCGCAGCTCATCATTTTGCCGCTCGCGCTCCGTCGTCGCGAGACCCGGGACAGTGGAGATTTCATCGGTGGGCAAGGACATGGCGTCGGCTCGGGAATGACAGGTGGGATATGCGTTGAGGGAACCCGCCCGCGCGGGCGGGGAATTCCTCCGGCACGCCAAGGAAAATCGAGGGAGCTTGGGCGCTTCTCAGGCCCGCCGGGGGCCAGAGGCGAGTGCCTGAGACGCCAGCGAGGCGCCGAGCACCAGGAGCACGAGCAGCGCCCACGCGGGAATAACGACGCGAGTGCCCCCTTCGTAGATGAGGGCCGCGTAGCTGGTGCCGAGGTAGCGACCGAGCGACATGGGCTCCATGCGGGCGATGCCGAAGAAGCTCACGGTGGACTCGGCGAGGATGGCGGCGGGCAGACGGCTGAGGAACACCGCGAGCACGAAGGGCCGCAGGGAGGGCCACAGGTGGACGCGGAGCAGGTGCGGCCCGGTGCCTCCCAGGGCGCGCGAGGCGGCGACGAACTCCTGCCCCTCCAGCGTGTCCAGGCGGTTGCGGAACATGCGCGCCGGCCCCGCCCAACCCACCAGGGCCAGGGACACCACCATCAATCCAAAGGGTCCCAGGCCCGCGCTGGAGCCCGCGTCCGAGAGCGACTGGCCCGCGAGCTGGAGCACCATCACCACCAGCACGTCCGGCAGCGCGAAGAAGGCATCCGACAACCGCATGACCCAGCGCTCCAGGACTCCGCCCACGAGGCGGGCCACGGCGGCCACCCCGAGGCCCAGGCCAGTGGAGAGCGCCCCCGCCGCGAGCCCGATCGCCAGGGAGACCCACAAGCCCCCGAACGCCAGCTCGCACACCGTGCGGTCAGGCCGGCTCGGATCCCTGCCGAGCGGGCAGGTGTCCGCCAGCACCTCTGGGAAGACACGGCCGGCGAGGAAGCTCAGGGCGCCAAGCCCGCCCAGGAGCGCGAGGCCCACCCAGGCCCGTGCGGGGATGCGCCTCATGCGCGGGCCTCCCGGGCGCGGGGATCCACGAGCAGCCGCACCACCTCCACGGTGAGCCCCACGACGACGAGCACCGAGGCGAAGACGGTGGTGGCCACCACCACCACGGCCACCTGTTTCTGGAGGACGGCGAGGACGTAGAGCTGTCCGAAGTACGGCAGACCGAATACGCGCTCGGCGGCGAAGGAGCCCGCCAGCAGCGCGGTGGCCACGGGGCCGATGGCGTCCAGCAGCGCCGGCAGCACATTGGGCAGCACATGGCGGCGCAGCACCACGCCGGGCGGCAGGCCCTTGCTGGCGGCGGTGCGCACGTAGTCGCGCGCCAGCTCCGTCTCCAGCGCATCCCCGAGCAGCGTGCCCAGGAAGATGCCAGGCCAGAGGGAGATGACGAAGGCAGCAGTCAGCTCCGGGAGCAGATTGCCGCGCTCGACGACCGCGGGGGCCAGCAGGAGCGCGGGAATGAAGACGGGTGTGCCGAAGGCCACCGCGGGCACCGCGTCCCCCATCACGGCGAGTCGGCCGCGCCTCCACCGGTTCTTGAAGAGGGCGAAGGCCAGCGCCCACACCAGCGCGAGCACCAGCGCCACCAGCCCCACGCCCACGCTGCCGGAGAGCTTGAGGAGCAGCTCATCGCCGGTGACACCCTGGGCGCTGGTGCCCAGGCGCTCACCGCGGAAGAGCTTCTGCCACGGGCGAAGGAAGCCCAGCGGCTCGCCGACGCCCAGGTCCCTGCGGTAGGAGGCGGCGAGTTCCGGGGACACCTGGCGCTTGTTGTCGTCCTCGGTGGTGAGCGGCAGGCTGGCCATGAGGAAGTACGAGGCCACCGCGACGATGGGCACGAGCACGAGCTGCCGGCCGACCCGGAGGAGGAGCTGCCTCATGGCCGGGCCGCCTCCTGCGCCTCGGGAGCGAGCCGCAAGTCCCTCAGGGCGAGGAAGTTGAACGGGTCCACATCCAGGCCGCGCAGCCGAGCGCGGGCGCGGTAGTACCGGTCGGGGTGGTAGAGCGGAGCGATGACCGCCTGCTCTCCCACCAGCACCTCCTGGGCCTGGGCATACAGGGCGCGGGCCTTCTCGGCATCGGCCTCGGCGTCAGCCCGCACGAGCAGTTGCTCGAAGCGAGCCATGGGCTCCCCTGCCCCTTGTGTCTCCCAGCCGGACTGGTGATTGCCCTCGCGCTCGAAGAGGGTGAAGAAGGTATTCGGGTGCGCGTAGTCGGCCCCGAGCCGGCGCATGTACAGGTCATAGGCGCGCGACCCCTCCGGGGTGCGCCGGGCCACTTCGGCGGAGTAATCCGAGCGCGCATCCAGCGTCACGGTGATGCCCACCTCCGCGAGCTGCGCGGCGATGCGCTCGGCGATGGCCACCTCCGGCACGAAGGAGTCCCCGGCCCTGAAGACGAGGCGCAGCGGGCGCTCCAGCCCGGGCACGCCCTGGAGCGCGGCCCTCGCCCGCTCCCGGTCGAAGCGGGGCAGCCGCGCGGCCTCCTCCGGTGTCGCGGCGCCGGGCAGCTCCGGAGGCAGCAACACGTTCGTGGGCCGTACCGCGGGCAGCAGCCCCGCCAGCAGCGCCTCCCGGTCCAGCGCCTGGGAGATGGCGCGCCGCACCTCGGGCCGGTTCAGCGGAGGCCGCTCGGTGTTGAAGACCATGAAGTAGGTGGACAGCAGCGGCTCATGGCGGAGGTCCTCCGGGTGGCGGCCCCGCAGCGCCAGCGCGCTGTCGACGAAGACGAAGTCCACCCGGCCGCGCTCATAGAGGGCCGGACCGATCTCCGACTTCATCAACGTGACGACGGGCGCGAAGCGCTCCCCGGGCCCGAGCGTCGGCTGAAAAGCCGAGGCGGGGTTGTGGACCAGGCGCACGCGCTCTCCGGCCCGGTCCCAGCGCTCCACGCGGTATGGCCCGAGCGCCAGCGGGCGGCCCTCGCGGGGCCGGTCGAAGTAGTCGCGGATCTCCTCATCGGACCTGCCCGCGAGATCCACGGAGGGCGCCGGGAAGAATAGGTAGACGTTGGCCAGACGGGCCAGGAAGTAGCTGCGCGGGCGCTCCAGCGTCACCCGCAAGGTGTGGGGCTCCAGCGCCTCCACCCCCGTGCGCTCCAGCGCGGCGCGGACCTGCTCCACCGGTGCGCCGCGCTCCTGCAGCTCCAGCACCTCCCGGGCGCCGAGGATCTCCGCCATCTCACCGCGCTCCCGACCGAGCATCGCGCGGCGCCAGCCGAACACGAAGTCCTGGGCCGTCATCGACGTGGCGCCATCCGACCAGCGCACATCCCGCCGCAGGTGGAAGGTATAGACCTCGCGCCCCTGTGCGTCCCGCTCCCGCTCCCAGCGCTCGGCCAGACCGGGCTGCACGGAGTGATCCGGCCCCAGCGTGGTGAGCCCCCGCTGGGTGGCGAGCATGACTGGATAGTTCGACCAGCTCGCGGGATCCGAGTAGCTCCAGTCCAACGTGGTGGGCATCGCGGGGACGATGACCTTCACGCCCGGGTCGGGCTGGAAGCCGCACGGCCCACAGGCCGCGGCGAGCCACAGCCCGAGGAGCGTCAGCAGAAATCGAGGACGGGAAGCCACCAGCGGACTCTACGCCCCCTTCTTGCGCGCGATGTACTCATCGATGACCCGCTCCAGCAGGCCCATGGGCAATGCGCCATTCTTGAGCACCTGGTCATGGAACTCGCGGATGTCGAACTTGTCCCCCAGGGCGGCGCGGGCCTTCTCGCGCTGCTCGAGGATCTTCAGCATGCCGACCTTGTAGGCCAGGGCCTGCCCGGGGTTGACGAGGTAGCGCTCGATCTCGGCGATGACCTCGCCCTCGCCCATGCCGGTGTGCTCGCGCATGTACTGGATGGCCTGCTCACGGCTCCAGCGCTTGTGGTGCATGCCGGTGTCCACCACGAGGCGCACGGCGCGGAACATCTCCGCCTGCAGGCGGCCGAGGTCATCCAGCGGGTTCTTCTGGAAGCCGGCCTCCCACGCGAGGCGCTCGGTGTAGAGGGCCCAGCCCTCGCTGAAGGCGGTGAAGGGCACCATGCGGCGGAAGATGGGCAGGCCCTTGAGGTCCTGGGCGATGGCGATCTGGAAGTGATGGCCTGGCACGCCCTCGTGGTAGGCCAGCGTGCGCATGCCGAAGCGGGGGATCTCCGAGAGGTTGCGCAGGTTGGCGTAGAAGGTGCCCGGCCGCTTTCCATCCAGCGAGGGCGAGTTGTAGTAGGCGCCCGGCGCGGTCTTCTCCGAGAACTCGGGCACGCGCTTGACCACGACGCCCACCTTGGGCTTCACGGAGAAGTACGGGTCCAGCCCGGCGCTGATCTCATCGATGATGGCCTGGTAGTCCTTGAGCACCTGCTCGCGGCCCGCGTCGGTGTCCGGGTAGAGCTGCTCGGGCGCCTTGGAGAGCTGTGTCACCCGCTCGCCCAGGGTGCCCTCCGTGTAGCCGGCCTCGCGCAGGATGCGGTCCATGTCGGCGCCGATGCGGGCCACCTCGGACAAGCCGATCTGGTGGATCTGCTCGGCGCTCATCGTGGTGGTGGTGTTCGACTTCACCTCGTAGGCGTAATAGGCGTCGCCATCGGGCAAGCGCCACACGCCATCATTGGAGGTGGCCTTGGGCTGGAGCGACTCGAAGTAGGCGATCATCTCCCGGTAGGCGGGATAGACGTGCTGCTCGACGGCACGCGCCGCGTCCTCGAGGAGGACCTTGCGCTGCTCGGCGGAGAGCTTCGACTCCTCGATCTTCTCGAGCTTCTGCCGCAGCGAAGTGACGAGCATGTGCTCCGCCGGCTTGGGCTCGATGAAGCCGCGCATCTGCAGGAGCACCTTCTCGACGGTGAACTTTGGGGGCAGCACACCCTTCTGCTCGCGCAGGCGCAGCCCCTCGAGCACCTGGGAGAACTTGACGGAGAACTTCTCCAGGCGCGCGATGTAGTTACGCGCGTCCCGCTCGCGCTCGACCATGTGCTGGTCGGCCATGAAGTTCGGCAGCATGGACTGGACGCCGAACATCTGGTTGACGGGGAAGTTGTGGTAGCGCCAGGGCTCGCCCTCGAGCTGGCTCGACCAGAAATGATCCCAGACGTCGTAGGACAGCAGCTCCTGGCCGGTGAACTCCGAGCGGTCATAGCGCTTGAAGGTCTCGTAGTTCTCTCGGAGCCAAACGCGCTGGCGCTCCTCCTTCGCCAGAGAGGCGTCCGCCAGCTCGTCCGCATGGAAGTCGATGCCGTACTGATCGAGCAGCCGCATGCTCGTCAGCAGCTCGGGATTATCCAGCGCGAACTGAGCGAAGACCCGGTTGTAGTAGAGGTCGATGCGGAACGGCTTGAAATACCAGACGTGGATGAACAGCACTCCACTCAGAGTGAGGATCAGCAGCGACGGGTAGAGCAACAACCACTTGAGTACACGTTTCATCCAGGCGTTCCCTCGCAACAAAACAGGTTCGCGACGTTATCAGTCTGGGTGGGGCTCTTGACGCTCGACAGCCATGTCTTCCATGACAAGCCACATGAAGGTCGATCAGCAGGCGTGGACCGTCGAGGGCGGCTGGCGCGACGTGGTGGACGGGGGGGCGGGCCCCGGCGCGCGGCTGATCCTGCTGTTCGGCGCCAGGGCCGCGCTGCAAGAGCCCTCCGCCCTGGAGCACCTCCGCGCCCGCTACCCGGAGGCCCTCATCCTCGGCTGCTCCACCTCGGGAGAGATCTGCGGCACCTCGGTGCGAGATGACTCCCTGGTCGCCACGGCGGTGGGTTTCGAGCACACCACCCTGCGCCTGGCGCACGCGCAGGTGGACACCATGGAGCAGAGCCATGCCGCGGGTGTGACCCTGGCCCGAGCGCTCGACCAGCCTGGTCTGTCCCACGTGCTGGTGCTGTCCGACGGGTTGAAGGTGAACGGCACCGAGCTGGCGCGGGGCCTGCGCGGGCGCCTGCCCGAGACGGTGGCGGTGACGGGAGGGCTCGCCGGGGACGGCCCCCATTTCCTGCATACCCTGGTCTGCGGCAATGACACGCCCGCCGAGGGACAAGTCGCCGCGGTCGGCTTCTACAGCGACAGGCTGCGAATCGGCTATGGCTCGCTCGGCGGGTGGGACCCCTTCGGGCCCGAGCGCCTCATCACCCGCTCCAAGAGCAACGTGCTCTACGAGCTCGACGGCCGCTCGGCGCTGGAGCTCTACAAACAATACCTGGGCGAACATGCCGCGGGGCTGCCCGCCACGGCGCTGCTCTTTCCCCTGGCCCTTCGCAACGGCCGCGAGGGCTACAGGGTGGTGCGCACCGTCCTGGGCATCGACGAGAAGGAGCAGAGCATGACCTTCGCGGGCGACGTGCCGGAGGGGACGTACGCGCGCCTGATGAAGGCCAACTTCGATCGCCTCATCGACGGGGCGGCCGACGCGGCGCGCACGGGGCTGGAGCGCCTGGGCAGCTTCACGCCCGACCTGGCGGTGTTGATCAGCTGCGTGGGGCGAAAGCTGGTGCTCAAGCAGCGCGTGGAAGAGGAGGTGGAGAGCGTCCGCGAGGTCCTTGGGCCCAAGCCGGTGTTGACCGGCTTCTACTCCTATGGGGAGATCTGCCCTCATGGCGCCATCACCCGCTGCGAGCTCCACAACCAGACCATGACCATCACGGCGTTCACCGAATCGTGAGCTACCACAAGCTGCTCGAGAGACAGCTTCGGCGCTTCTTCGGCGACCCGGAGCAACTGCCGCCGGAGCTGAAGCCGTTCCTCAGCTCGGTGGATGAAGCCTATCGCACCTCGGACGACGACCGGCGCTCGCTGGAGCGCTCCCTGGAGTTGATGTCCGGGGAGCTGACGGAGCGCTATGAGCAACTGCGCACCGAGCTGGCCGACCGACAACGCGCCCAGCAGGCGCTCCTGAAGGAGAAGGCGGAGCAGGAGGCGCTGATCAAGAAGCTCGAGGACACGCACAGCCAGCTGGTGCAGTCGGAGAAGATGGCATCGATCGGCCAGCTCGCCGCGGGCCTGGCCCACGAGATCAACAACCCCGTGGGGTTCGTGAACAGCAACCTCGGCACCCTGCACGACTACGTGAACGGCCTGTTGGAGCTCACCGCCGCTTTCGAGAAGGAAGAGGAGGGCCTGAGCGAAGCGGCGCGCCAGCGCCTCGCTGAACTCAAGAAGCGGGTGGAGCTGTCGTTCGTGCGAGAGGACGCGCCGGCGCTGCTCACGGAGTCCTCGGAGGGGCTGCGCCGGGTGCGGCAGATCATCCGGGACCTGACCGACTTCTCTCACGTGGACGATCCGCATTGGCAGAACACGGACCTGCACAAGGGGCTCGAGAGCACGCTGAACATCGTGCACAACGAGGTCCGGTACGTGGCCGACGTCCACAAGGAGTACGGCGAGCTGCCGGAGGTGGAGTGCCTGCCCTCGCAGCTCAACCAGGTGTTCCTGAACATGCTGGTCAACGCGGCCCAGGCCATCAAGGGCAAGCGAGGGACCATCACGGTGCGGACGGGCAGGCCCGACGAGGCGCACGTCTTCATCGAGATCGCCGACAACGGCGAGGGCATCTCCCCCGAGAACCTCAAGCGCATCTTCAACCCGTTCTTCACCACCAAGCCGGTGGGCAAGGGAACAGGCTTGGGGCTCTCGGTCTCCTACGGCATCGTCGCCAAGCACCAGGGCCGCATCGAGGTGAGCAGCCGGCCAGGCGAGGGCACCACGTTCCGCATCGTGCTGCCGGTCAAGCAGGCGGCCTCGCCTGCTTCCCCGAACGACTAAACAAAAACCCCGCCCTCTCCAAGGGAGAGAGCGGGGTCGAAATCCTGCGAGAAGGCGCCTTCCGCTAGGCGGGAGCCCCGGCGGGAGCCGGCTGGACGTCCGGGCCCGTGGTGGGCGACTTCAGGCCATCGCCCACGGGCTTGCCGCGGCCGAACTCCTCCGGCTTCTCCAGCATCAGCGCCACGCGCAGCACATCGTCCACGAACTCCACGGGGATGATGCGCAGCTGCGAGCGGATCTTCTTCGGGATGTCCTTCAGGTCCTTCTTGTTCGCCTTCGGGATGAGGACGGTCTTGATGCCGGCGCGGTGCGCGGCCAGCGTCTTCTCCTTCAGACCGCCGATGGGCAGCACCCGGCCGCGCAGGGTGATCTCACCCGTCATCGCCACGTCCTTGCGCACCGGGACCTTGGTGAGCGCGGAGACGAGCGCGGTGCAGATGGTGACACCGGCGGACGGACCGTCCTTCGGGATGGCGCCCTCGGGCAGGTGGACGTGGATGTCGTAGTTCTCGAACACCTTGCGGTCGATGCCGAACTTCTCGGCGCGCGAGCGCACGTAGGACATGGCGGCCTGAGCCGACTCCTGCATCACCTCGCCCAGCTTGCCGGTGATGATGAGCTTGCCCTTGCCCGGCATGACCGTGGCCTCGGTGGTGAGGATCTCACCGCCCATCTCCGTCCAGGCCAGACCGGTGACGATGCCCACCTGGTCCTCGCGCTCGGCCACGCCGTAGCGGAAGCGCGGCGTGCCCAGGAACTTCATGGCCTGCTTGCGGTCCACCGCGATGTCGCGCTTGCCGTTCTTGAGGATGTCGCGGGCGATCTTCCGGAACACGCCGCCGATCTCACGCTCCAGCGAGCGCACGCCGGACTCACGCGTGTAGCGGTGGATGATGGTCCGCAGCGCGTCGTTGGTGAAGTCCACCTTCACCTCGGTGAGCCCGTTGGCCTCCTGCTCCTTCGGGATGAGGTAGCGCCGCGCGATGCTCAGCTTCTCCGGCTCGGTGTAGCCGGCGATGCGGATGACCTCCATGCGGTCCTGCAGCGGACCGGGGATGTTGTGCATCGTGTTCGCGGTGCAGATGAACATCACCTTGGACAGGTCGTAGTCGAGGTCCAGGTAGTGGTCATTGAAGTTGTGGTTCTGCTCGGGGTCCAGCACCTCCAGCAGCGCCGCGCTCGGGTCGCCTCGGAAGTCGGTGGACATCTTGTCGATCTCGTCCAGCAGGAAGACGGGGTTGTTGCTGCCCGCCTTCTTGAGGCTCTGGATGAGCTTGCCCGGCATCGCGCCGATGTACGTGCGCCGGTGGCCGCGGATCTCGGCCTCGTCACGCACGCCGCCCAGGGACAGGCGCACGAACTTGCGACCGGTGGCCCGGGCAATCGAGCGCGCCAGCGACGTCTTGCCGACGCCCGGAGGCCCCACGAAGCACAGCACGGGGCCCTTGAGCTTCTTCACCAGCTGCTGCACGGCCAGGTACTCGAGGATGCGCTCCTTGGGCTTCTTGAGCCCGTAGTGGTCCTCGTTGAGCACCCGCTCGGCCTCGGTGACGTCCAGGCGATCCTGGGTCTCCTCGTACCAGGGCAGCGTGATGATCCAGTCGATGTAGTTGCGAACGACGGTGGCCTCGGCGCTCATCGGGCTCATCATCCGGAGCTTCTTCAGCTCCTTCTTGACCTTGAGCGTGGCCTCCTTGCTCATCCGCTTGTTCTTGAGCTTCTCCTCGATCTCCTGGATCTCGTTCTTGAACTCGTCCCGCTCACCCAGCTCCTTCTGAATGGCCTGCATCTGCTCATTCAGGTAGTACTCCTTCTGGGTCTTCTCCATCTGCTTCTTGACGCGGGTGCGGATCTTCTTCTCCACCTGGAGGATCTCGATCTCGCCCTGCATCAGCTCGTAGAGCTTCTCCAGCCGCTTGGCCGGGCTCTCCGTCTCGAGCAGCGCCTGCTTGTCGTTCAGCTTCAGCGACAGGTGGGCGACGATGGTGTCCGCGAGCCGCGCCGGGTCATCGATGCTCGCCACCTGCATGAGCATCTCGGGTGGAATCCGCTTGTTGAGCTTGACGAAGGCCTCGAACACGGAGTGGACGCTGCGAACCAGCGCCTCCAGCTCGACGGTCTTCTCGCTCTGCTCCTCGACTTCCTCCACCTCGACCATGAAGAAGGCGTCGTTGGGCTGGAACTTCTTCACCTTGGCGCGGCGCACGCCCTCCACCAGCACCTTCACGGTGCCATCCGGCAGCGGCAGCAGCTGGATGACATGGCCGATGGTGCCGAAGTGGAAGATGTCGTCCGGGCTCGGGTCGTTCGTCTTGGCCTTCTTCTGCGCGGCCAGGAGAATCACTGCCTTGTCGTCGGGGCCCTTATGGGCCATCGCATCCTTGAGGGCCGCGATGGACTTCTCCCGGCCGACGAACAGCGGCACCACCATGTGCGGGAACACGATGATGTCCCGAAGGGGCAGGAGCGGGACCGTCAAGCCGCGCTTCTTCTCATCCTTCTTGTCGTCACGTCCGAAGAACATTTGCTCGCCACCTGCCTGCTTGCCGACCGAGGTCGCAAGCCCCTAGGAAGTTACTCGCATGCATGCCAGGCAGGCATGCGAGGTGAAATACCGTTCTATAACACGGCCATTTCAGCCGCCGTTCCCCGGAGTAAAAGTGGGGACCCTCGACCTGCCATCAAGGGAACACCCGTTCTTCGCCGGGTGTCCGCCTGCTCCTTCAGCGGGCTTCCGCCGTCGCTCCACCGGCGGGTCCCGTCATTCCGAACGTCTGGAAGAGAAAAGCGAACATGTCCGCGCTGGACTCGATGGCCTTGGCCACCTGGTCGGCGCCGGTATGGCCCGCGTTGGCCTCGATGCGCAGCAGCGCCTGCCCCGAGGGGCCCTGCGCGTTCTGCACCGCCGCCACGAACTTGCGCGCGTGCAGGGGGTCCACCCGGTCATCGTGGTCCGCGGACATCATCAACATGGGAGGGTAGCGCACCCCGGCCTTGACCGCGTGGTAGGGCGAGTAGGCGTGCAGGAAGCGGAAGTCCTCGGGCTTGTCGGCGGTGCCGTACTCGAGGATCCACGTCCGCCCGCTGCCGAACTGGTGGTAGCGCACCATGTCCAGCAGGGGCACCGAGCACACCACGGCGCCGTAGAGCTCCGGCCGCTGCGTCATCGCCGCGCCCACCAGCAGGCCCCCGTTGCTGCCGCCGTGGATGGCCAGCCTGCTCGCCTGGGTGTACTTCTCGCGCACTAGGTACTCGGCCGCGGCGTGGAAGTCGTCGAAGACGTTCTGCTTGCGGTGGAGGCGCCCGGCCTCGTGCCACGCCTTGCCGTACTCGCCGCCGCCGCGCAGGTTGGCCACCGCGTAGATGCCGCCGGCGTCCAGCCAGGGCAGAATGCTGGCGCGGAACGCCGGCTGCATGCTCACGTTGAAGCCGCCGTAGCCGTACAGCAGCGTGGGCCGCTCCCCGTCCCGCTTGAGCCCCTTGAGGTGTACCAGGAACAGGGGCACCTTCGTGCCGTCCTTGGACGGGTAGAAGACCTGGCTCACCGTGTAGCGCTCGGTGTCCGCGGGCAGCTCCACCTTCGCCCACAGCTCGGACTTCCCGCCGGAGACGGACGTCTTGTAGACCTGCCGGGGGGTGGTGAAGGAGCTGAAGAGGAAGAAGGCCTCGTCCTGGTCCTCCTGGCCCACGAGGTTGCTGGCGGCGCCCACGCCGGGCAGTTGCACGGTGCGCACCGTCTTGCCCTCCAGAGTGGCCACGCGCAGCTCGCTGGCCGCGTCGCGCATGTACTCCAGCGACAGGTGGCCACCGACGAGGGTCATGTTCTCCAGCGCCGCCACGGGGTCCTCGGGGACGATCTCCTTCCAGGCCGCGCGCTCGGGCTTGGAGGGCGAGAGGCGGAAGATGCGCTGACGGGGCGCGCCCTCATCGGTGAGGACGTAGAACTGATCCTTCCAGGCGACCACTTGGTACTTGGCGCCATCGCCCTTGGCGAGCAGGCGGAAGTCCTTCTCCCCCACCCGCTTCCAGTAGACGTCGTTCTCACTCCAGCCGCGCACCACGTAGGCGAAGAGGTACTTCCCGTCCCGGCTGAGGTCCGAGAAGAGGAAGGTGGTGGGGTCTCCCAGGCGCGGGTGGACCACCGTGTCCTTCTTCGGGTCGGTGCCCAGCGTGTGGAAGCGCACCTCGGTGTAGCCCGGCCGCTGGTCCACGGGGATGGAGGGGTCCACCGGCAGCCACTCGTAATAGAAGGCCTTGTTGTCGGGCGTCCACTTGGGGGTGGCGTACTTGCCACCTTCGATGACGTCCACCTGGGACCAGGTGCCGGTGTCCACGTCCAGAACGTGCAGCACGGCCTCGTCCGCCGCGTTGGGCCTCTGGGCGAAGGCCACCTTGCGGCCATCCCAGGAGGGCACCCAGACGCCGAGCGACACCGTGCCGTCCTTGCTCCAGGTGTTCGGGTCGAGCAGCACCTTCTCGGCGCCGTGTTCACCCTCGCGCCAGTAGACGATGGCCTTCTCCTTGTCCTTGTGCGTGCGGGCGTAGAAGAAGCGGTTGCCGTAGCGCACCGGCGCGGAGATGGAGTCCACGTAGAACAGCTCGCGGAAGCGCCTGGCGAGCGTGTCTCGGCCGGGAGCCTTCGCAAGCCAGTCGCGCGTGAAGGCATCCTGGGCCTTCATCCACGCCTGCACCTCCGGGGCCTTCTCATCCTCGAGCCAGCGGTACGGATCGGCCACCGCGACACCGTGCAGGGTGTCCACGATGGGCTCCGAGCGCGTCGCCGGATACGCCATGCGCTGTGCTCCTTCTTGTACAGACGAAGCCGCCCTGGGAGGCGACGTGGGAGATGCCGCGGAAGGGAGCTCTTCACGCGTGGCCTCCTTCGGGCCAGTGCAGGCGGAGAGCATCAGCATCGCGGAGAGCAGGAGTCTCTTCATCGACGATTCCAGATACAGGAAGGGCCACGCCCGTCCCACAAAAAGTGCGGGCGGGCCACCGTGCCCCACCCCTCGCTCGGTGGCACAGGAGGCATACACCCTCCCCCGCCCCGCTCCCAGCGGGAGACGGTAGAAGCGCGCGAGGCGCGCCGGAGCCGCTCTCGCGGTCCTGACGCGCCCCGTCATGCGTGGCCTGCCCGGAGGGAAGGCCGGTCCGCTAGGCGGACTCCTTCTTGGGCTCCGACTCCTTGTCGTGAGCGTAGAGCACCACCGGCTCGCTCTTCTTGAGGATGACCTCCTCGGAGATGAGCACCTCGCGGGCCGTCTTGCGCGAGGGCAGCTCGTACATCACCTCGAGCATGGCGCCTTCCAGGATGGAGCGCAGGCCGCGAGCACCCGCCTTGCGGCGGATGGCCTCGGAGGCAATCGCCTTGAGCGCCCCGTCGGTGAACTTCAACGTCACGCCGTCCAGCTCGAAGAGCTTGCGATACTGCTTGGTGAGCGCGTTCTTCGGCTGGCTGAGGATGTTCACCAGCGCGGGCTCGTCCAGTTCCTCCAGCGCGGTGATGATCGGCAGACGGCCGATGAACTCCGGAATCATGCCGAACTTGAGGATGTCCTCGGGCTCCACGTGCTTGAGCAGCTCGGTGAGGTTGCGCTGCTTCTTCGACTGGATGTCGGCGCCGAAGCCCAGGCTGCGCCCGCCCAGGCGCCGCTCGATGATCTGATCCAGCCCGCCGAAGGCGCCGCCGCAGATGAAGAGGATGTTGGTGGTGTCGACCTGCAGGAACTCCTGCTGCGGGTGCTTGCGGCCACCCTTCGGAGGCACGTTGGCGATGGTGCCCTCGATGATCTTCAGCAGCGCCTGCTGCACGCCCTCGCCCGACACGTCGCGGGTGATGGAGGGGTTCTCCGACTTGCGGGCGATCTTGTCGATCTCGTCGATGTAGACGATGCCGCGCTGGGCCCGCTCGATGTCATGGTCGGCGGCCTGGAGCAGGTTGACGATGATGTTCTCCACGTCCTCGCCCACGTAGCCGGCCTCGGTCAGGCACGTGGCGTCGGCGATGGTGAACGGGACGTTGAGGATGCGCGCCAACGTCTGCGCCAGCAGCGTCTTGCCGCTACCGGTGGGGCCCAGCAGAAGGATGTTGCTCTTCTGCAGCTCCACATCGTCCATCTGCACCTTGGACTCGATGCGCTTGTAGTGGTTGTGCACCGCCACCGAGAGCACCTTCTTGGCCCGATCCTGGCCCACGACGTACTCGTCGAGGATGGCCTTGATCTCATTGGGCCGAGGAATCCGCAGCTTGGTGTCCTTGGTCTCCTCGCGGTCGATCTCCTCCGCGATGATGTCGTTGCACAGCCCGATGCACTCGTCGCAGATGTAGACCGTCGGTCCCGCGATGAGCTTCTTCACCTCCTTCTGCGACTTGCCGCAGAAGGAGCAGCAGAGGGTCTGGTTGTCTCGCTTCTCCACGTTCTTGCCCGCCATGATGCCCTCGCTGCGCTCCTCGGAAAGAAACCGCCCGGAAAACCCGCGCCCGTCCCAATCTAGTCAGCCCCGATCCGGAACGTCCATTCACCTGCGGGGTAGTTAACAGCAGAAATTCTCCACCGCAGGAAGCACAAGGCCGGAGGCGCGGGGAATCATTCCCACGGCTCCGGCCGTCTGCCTCACTACGGGGCGCGCACGCGCCTACTTCTTCTCGTCCTTACCCACCGCCGTCGGCTTCCGGGGGTTCTGGATCTCGTCCAGGATTCCGTACGCCTTCGCCTCGGTGGCGCCCATGAAGTAGTCGCGGTCGGTGTCCTTTTCGACTCGCTCGAGCGGCTGGCCGGTGTGCTTGACGATGAGATCGTTCAGCTTGGCCCGCATGCGCAGGATTTCCTTCGCCTGGATCTCGATGTCGGTGGCCTGGCCACGCGCGCCGCCCAGCGGCTGGTGAATCATGATGCGAGCGCTCGGCAGGGCGTAGCGCTTGCCCTTCGCCCCGGCCAGCAGGAGCACCGCGCCCATGGAGGCCGCCTGGCCCACGCAGATGGTGGAAACCGGGCACTTCACGTACTGCATCGTGTCGTAGATGGCCAAACCCGCGGTGACCGAGCCACCGGGCGAGTTGATGTAGAGGTTGATGTCCTTGTCCGGGTCCTCGGACTCCAGGAAGAGGAGCTGGGCGACGATGGCGTTGGACACGTCATCGTCGATCTCCGTGCCGAGCATGACGATGCGGTCCTTCAGGAGCCTGCTGTAGATGTCGTACGAGCGCTCACCCCGGTGGGTCTGCTCGATGACGTAGGGAATGGGCATGAAGGGCATGTCGTCCTCGGAAAATCGCGTCAGAAGGGCCTAGGAATACTTCGCCTGAGCCTTCAGGAATTCAATCGTCTTTTCTTCCCTCAGTCGGAGGGACAACCCCAGGCGATCATCGGGGCGCTGGAAGTACTTCCGAACGTTGGCTACTGGCTGCCCGGCCTCGTTCGCCAGTTCTTCGATCTTCTTCTCGATGTCCTCCTCGCCCGCCTGGATGCCCTCCTTCTGGGCGATGGCCTCGAAGAGCAGCGTGCCCTTCACCTCCTGGACGGCGCGCTCGCGCATCTCCTCGCGCAGGCGCATGAAGTCCAGGCCGAGGTTGCGCACGTCCAGGCCCGAGCGGGCCATCTGCCGCATCGCGCCCTCGAGCATGGAGTCGATGGCGCGCTCCACCATCGCCCGGGGGACCTCGAAGGGGTTGCGCTCGACGAGGCCCTTGATGAGGGCGTCGCGCTCCTCGACCACGGCCTGGTTCTTCTTGGAGCGCTCCAGGTCCTCCTTCACCTTGGTGCGCAGCTCCTCGAGGCTCGCCGCGCCAATCTCCTTGGCGAAGTCGTCATTGAGCTCCGGCACCACCTTGGTCTTGATGCCCTTGAGGTTCAGCTTGAAGCGCGCCGTCTTGCCCTTCACCTCTTCGACCCGGTAGTCGGCCGGGAAGACGTAGTCGATCTCCTTGCTGTCGCCGACCTTCACGCCCTCGAGGGCGGCGATGTTGGAGTCCACCAGCTCACCGGGGGCAATCTCCACCACCACGTCCTCGGCCTTGCTGCCGGGGAAGGGCTTGCCGTCCACGTTGGCCTCGTAGTCCACGCTGGCGAAGTCGCCGGCGCGCGCCACGTCCCGGTCCGCCACGGGCTCCATGCGGCTCTGGTTCTGGCGCATCTTCTCGAGCTGCTCGGTGACCTGAGCGTCATCGACGGCCGTCTCGTTCTTCTTGAGCGCCAGCTCCTTGTAGTCCTTGGGCTCCAGCTTGGGCTTCACTTCCACCCGCGCCTCGAAGCTGAAGGGAGCGCCCGCCTTGAGGCCGGAGTTGGTGACCTGGGGCTGGCTGACGGCCTCCACGTTGTGCTCGCGGATGGCCTCCATGTAGGCAGTCTGCACCACGCGCTGGATGACGTCGTCTTCCACCTGCTCGCGGAAGCGCTGCTCGAGGATGCGCCGGGGCACCTTGCCCTGGCGGAAGCCGGGCAGCTTCACCTGCCGGCCCACCGCCGCGTAGGCGCGCGTCAGCTCGTCGGCCACGCGCGTGCTGTCGACCTCGATGGAGAGCTTCTTCTCGACCGGAGACAGCTCCTCGACCTGGACCTTCATGAACGCCTCGCTCGCCGGGCGGGGCAGTCCCGCGCCAGCGCCGGAAAAAGAGTGAGTGGGGGTGCGCCTTTAGGGGATACGCACGATGGGGTCAACGCGAAATGGGCGAGGAGGGACTCGAACCCTCACACCTTGCGGTACCAGATCCTAAGTCTGGCGCGTCTACCAGTTTCGCCACCCGCCCAGCGTCGCTGCGCGTCCTTCTACTCCGAAACGATCCGGGTGTTCAGCCCCGGACTGGAGGACCCGCGTGCGGTTCCCCGAAAAGACGTCGGGGCCCCTTCATTTCTGAAGGAGCCCCGACTTTACGACTTGAGAGCGGAGGGAATCGAACCCACAACCTATGGATTAAGAGTCCATTGCTCTGCCAATTGAGCTACGCTCCCGACCTGGCGCTCGATGCGGCCTGACGGGCCCGACGTCGAGTGGCGGCGGTGTCTACAGAAGCCGGCCCGCGCTGTCAAAACGTTTTTTATCCCCCAGCCCTATTCCGCTGAGACGAGGCCGGCCGCCCGCTGTCCGATCGGGCCTGGATCCGTCCCTGCTGGGGAGAAGGCCCGGATCACATCCTGTGTTGAACCACGCTGCGGCCTCTGATCGTTCCCGGGCTCTTTTTCCCGGGCGGTGGAGGGAAGCACTCACAGCGTGGTCGTACCGCAGCACGCCAGGTGTCGGCGGACGGTGGTCGTTCGCCTTTACGCAGTGTGTAGCTCAGGAGAAGCAACGTGACGGACGGACACAACAAGGACACGGCGGCTCAGTCGGCGTGGAGCCGGGAGCGCGTGGACCTCATCAAGCGGACCATCTGCCCCAAGGGCATTGGAGAGGACGAGTTCGCCCTCTTCATCGAGCAGTGCAAGCGCTCGGGGCTGGATCCGCTGCTGAAGGAGGCCTTCTGCGTGGGCCGGAGGCAGAACACCGGCAGCCGGGAGCGGCCCAACTGGACGACGCGCTACGAGTTCCAGCCCTCGGAGGCGGGGATGCTGGCGCGTGCCGAGCGCTTCCCGGACTTCAAGGGCATCCAGGCGAGCGCGGTGTATGCCGAGGACGAGATCATCGTGGACCAGGGCAAGGGCGAGGTGGTGCATCGCTTCAACCCGGCCAAGCGCAAGGGCGCGCTGGTAGGCGCCTGGGCGCGGGTGGTGCGCGAGGGCAAGCTGCCGGTGGTGGTGTGGCTGGACTTCTCGGGGTACGTCCAGCAGACGCCGCTGTGGGCCAAGATTCCCACGACGATGATCGAGAAGTGCGCCCGCGTGGCGGCATTGCGCAAGGCGTACCCGGAGGCCTTCGGCGGCCTGTACGTCCGCGAGGAGATGCCCGCCGAGGAGTACGAGCCTTCGTCGGTGGCGGAGGAGCCTGCTCCCTCCACGGGCAGCGGCACGTACGAGGTGCTCGGCGCCCGGGTGGGGCCGGTGAAGGCGTCCTTCCCTCCCCTGCCCACCGTGGCGAAGGAGGAGAAGGCGGCCAACGGCAACGGCCAGCTCACCATGGACGTGCAGCCGGCGGCCCCGGCGCCCACGCCCCGGGAGGAGCCGGCCGCCCCCGCCGAGCCGGCGGCGCGTCCGCGCAGCGCGTCCACGGTGGTGGCCTTCGGCCCCAACAAGGGCAAGACGGCCTCGGAGCTCAGCGATGAGGAGCTGAGCGAGACCATCGAGCTGGCCCAGGAGAAGCTGATGGAGCAGCCCAAGGCGAAGTGGGCCAAGGCGATGCGCGAGAACCTGGCGGCGCTGGAGGCGGAGACGGAGCTGCGCTGCCGTGTCCCCACGGCGCCGAAGAAGGAAGCGTCCGTCGAGGCGTAAGGGCCTGGAAACACGAACGCCGTGCCGGGGAAGCCCTGGCACGGCGTTTTTTTGCGCCCAGAGGGACTTGAACCCCCAACCCTCGGCTTCGAAGGCCGATGCTCTATCCAGTTGAGCTATAGGCGCTTACGGGAGCTAAAGGAGGGCGGCCAACCGGGATCGAACCGGTAACCTCTGGAGTCACAGTCCAGCGCTCTAACCAGTTGAGCTATGGCCGCCGTTACTGCACGGTGCTGCGAAAAACGGCGGCTTCCCTATCGTGGAAGCCGGAGCCATTCAAGGCCCAAATGATCCTAAGCCGGACAGCTGCGCCCCAGGCAGGGCTCGAACCTGCGACCCCCGGCTTAGAAGGCCGGTGCTCTATCCAGCTGAGCTACTGGAGCCTGTATGTCCGGTGCTACTCAGTCGGGGCGAGAGGATTCGAACCTCCGACCCCCTGCGCCCAAGGCAGGTGCGCTACCAGGCTGCGCTACGCCCCGATGAGACGGACATTCTTGTGACATCGCGGACGGACGCGCAAGGTGAACTTGGCTGACGGTGTCATCCACCTGCCTGGAGGCTCAACAGCGCGGCCCGCATCTTCCGGAAGGCCTCCCCCCGGTGGGAAATCCCTGATTTCTCCTCCGAGGTGAGCTCCGCCATCGTCTTGCCCAAGGCCGGAATGAAGAAGACCGGGTCGTAGCCGAAGCCATGCGCCCCCCGGGGGCCGGTGAGGATACGCCCCTCGCACCGCCCCACCTCGATGCGGACGCCCCCATTCGGAAGGGCCAGGCACAGGGCGCACCGAAACGAGGCCGTGCGCCGCTCCTCCGGCAGCCCCGAGAGCTCCCCGAGCAGCTTCTCGTAGCGCGCGCGGTCGTCGCCTTCCGCGTAGCGCGCCGAGTGAACCCCGGGCCGTCCCCCCAGTGCGTCCACGCACAGCCCCGAGTCGTCCGCCAGGGCGGGCAGTCCGGTGGCCTGGGCATAGGCGCGGGCCTTCTTCTCCGCGTTGGCCTCGAAGGTCTCCCCGTCCTCCACCGGCTCGGGCACGGGGGGCAGGTCCTTGAGGGACACCACCTCCACCGCGTCGCCCACCAGTTGGCGAAGCTCCTTCAGCTTGCCCGCGTTGGTGGTGGCGAAGAGGAGGCGAGGCGTCATCCCAGCACCTTCGCCTGGGCCTCGGTGAGCTTCTGGATGGCCGCCAGGCCCCCGTCGAGCATCGAGTCCAGCATCTTGCGGTCGAAGAGCTTGTGCTCGGCCGTGCCCTGCACCTCGACGATGCGCCCATCCCCGGTGGCTACCAGGTTCAGGTCCACGTCGGCGCTCGAGTCCTCCTCGTAATCGAGGTCCACCCGCACCTCACCGCCCACCACTCCCACGGAGACCGCGGCCAGCGGGGTGAGCTTCGGCATCTTCGACATGACGCCCCGGCTGTTCAGGTTGCGCATCGCCAGCACCAGCGCCACGTAGGCCCCGGTGATGGAGGCGGTGCGCGTGCCTCCGTCCGCCTGGATGACGTCGCAGTCGAGCGTGAAGGTGCGCGGCCCCATCGCCGCCAGGTCCACCGCCGCGCGCATGGAGCGGCCAATGAGGCGCTGGATCTCCATGGTCCGGCCGCTCTGCTTGCCCTTGGCCGCCTCGCGCGGCGAGCGGGTGTGCGTGGAGCGCGGCAGCATCCCGTACTCGGCCGTCACCCAGCCGGTGCCCTTGCCCATCAGGTGCGGCGGTACCCGCTCCTCCACCGAGCAGGTGACGAGCACGCGCGTGTGGCCGAACTCCACCTGCGCGGAGCCCTCGGCATGACGGGAGACTCCCGGGGTGAGGGTGACGGGACGAAGATCCAGCACACCACGTTGGAAGGACCGCACGGGAGCTCCTCGGGCTAGAGAGAGCCGCTGTCTAGCAGAGGCGCCCGGGCCCCGTTCAAGGAGAAGCGGGGGCTGCTACCGCGGGGGCCTCCTCGGCCTGTTCAGGCGCCGCCACGGCGGGGGCCGAGTCGCGCTTGCGCTGCTCCCCCAGGAAGCCCTTCACCCCCTCGGTGATGGCGGTGGCGAGCTTCTCCTGGTACTCGCCGTTGCCCAACCGAGTGCCCTCTGTCGGGTGGGAGATATAACCCACCTCGATGAGGACGGCCGGAGCGCCCACGCCCACCAGGACGAAGAAGGGCGCCTGGTGGACGCCCCGGTCCGAGGCTCCCGTGGCCGGAATGAGCTGCTGGTGGATGGCATAGGCCAGGCGCGAGGAGCCCTCGTGGGCCTCCATGCGCACCAGGTCGTTGAGGATGAGGTTCAGCGTGGAGTCGTCCTGGACGGCCTGGGCCTGGGGCGCCTCCGCGTTCTCGCGGGCCGCCACGGCGCGCGCGGCCTCACCCGAGGCGGACGCGGACAGGAAGTACGTCTCGATGCCCTCGATGCGCTCTCGCAGCTTCCGCGTGGGCATGGAGTTGGCGTGGATGGAGAGGAACAGGTCCGGCCGCTTGCGGTTGGCGAACTCCACGCGCGTGGGCAGGGGCAGCGTGCCGTCCTTCTCGCGGGTGAGGAACACCTGCGCCCCCACCTCCTTCTCCAGCTTCGTGCGCAGCCGCTTGGCGATCTGCAGCACGACTTCCTTCTCCTGCAGCGTCCCGGGTCCCTTGGCTCCCTCCTGGGAGCCACCGTGTCCAGGATCGATGACGATGCGCAGGCCGCGCTCAGCGGCGCGAGCGGACGGAGCCAGGAGCAGCAGCACGAGAGGGACGAGGGTGCGAAGCGTCATGCCGCCCCCGATGCTATCGGAGGCCGGGCCCAGGGGTGAATCCCCGGACTCCTACCTCAACCCACCACGTCGATTCCGGGACGGCCTCGCTGCACCTCGCCGATGAGGGCGACATCCACCCCTGCCTTCTCCAGGGCGAGGAGGGCCTTGCGGATGTCGCGCGCGGGCACGGAGGCCAGGAGCCCTCCGTTGGTCTGCGCGTCCGCGAGCACCCACTGAATCTCCTCGGGAAGTCCCTCGGGGAACCGTACGTGCTTGTGGACGTGGGCGAGGTTGGCCTTGGTCCCCCCGGGCACCACGCCCTGCGAGGCCAGCGCCGGCACTTCCTGGATGATGGGGATGCGCTCCAGCGACAGCACGCCCCGGGTCTTGGAGCCCTTCATCATCTCCAGCAGGTGCCCCAGCAAGCCGAAGCCCGTCACGTCCGTGAGCGCGTTCACCTTGAACTTCCCCGAGGCGAACGTCTCTCCCGCGGCGCGGTTGAGCGCGGACATCACCCCCACCACGCGCTTCATCAGCGCCTTGGAGGCCACGCCCCGTTTGATGGCCGTGGTGGCGATGCCCGAACCCAGCGGCTTGGTGAGCAGCAGCACATCACCCGGCTTCGCGCCCGAGTTGGTGAGCACCTTCTTGGGGTGAACCACGCCGGTGACGGCCATGCCGTACTTCGGCTCGGGGTCCTGCACGCTGTGGCCGCCCAGAATGGGGATGCCCGCCTCGTCCGCCTTGGACTGCCCGCCGGCGAGGATCTTCGAGAGCATCTTCAGCGGCAGTTCCTTGGGGAAGCCCACCAGGTTGAGCGCGAACAGCGGCCGCGCTCCCATCGCGTAGATGTCCGACAGCGCGTTGGCCGCGGCGATGGCGCCGAACTGGAACGGGTCGTCCACCACCGGCGGGAAGAAGTCGACCGTCTCCACCACCGCCAGCCCGGGCGTGAGGCGATACACGGCCGCGTCGTCGTTGGTGGAGAAACCCACCAACGCCTGAGGTGCCTTCGCGGTCTTCAAGCGGCGCAGGACCTGCGCCAGATCGGCGGGCCGGATTTTAGCCGCTCAGCCCGCACAGTGACTGAGCTCCGTCAACCGCTTGGGCTTGGGCTGCAGGGTGTCGGCCATGGTCTATCCCGCCTGGATGTACTCGCGCTTGACGAGCTGCATGACCGCCTCGGCCGTCAGAACGTCGTCCTGGTCCGAGTGGTCCAGCACGCCCTGGAGCGAGCCGTAGTTGTGGATGAGTTGCAGGATGTCGAGCAGCTCCGGCGTCAGCTCCTTGAGCGGCGCCGTCATCGGCTGCGCCAGCCGCATCGGCTGGGCCAGGTCCGGCAGGTTCGGCTGGATGCGCTTGAACTCGTCCAGCTGCCGAAGCGCGTCCATCAGCAGCGCCTCGGTGGACGAGTCCAGCTCCACCATGAACTCCTGGTTGTCGGCCGGGCGCAGCTCGAAGTCGCCCACTTCCCAGGTGATGATGCGGTTGAAGCTCTTCTGCGGCCCCAGGTTGTGGTTCTCGTCGATGACCGCGTAGTACACGCGGCCCTGGCGCAGGTAGATCTTCCCCTCCTGGGAGCTGCTGATGACCAGCACGCCGTTCTTCTTCGACGTGTGGAACAGCTGCAGCAAGTCAGGCAGCGGAATCTCCTCGATCTTCCCCGTCATGGACGAAGTCTTGGTGGAGCGCGCCGCCTGAGCCGCGGCCGCCTCCTCCAGCTTCTGCTTCGCCATGCTCTCGTCCACGTTGGCCGAGTCGGCGCCCTGGTGGATGAGCTTGAGGATCGAAGTGCCGATGAGGATGCGGTCACCCTCCTTCAGCCGCGCCTGCTTCACCTTCTCGCCATTGACGAAGGTGCCGTTGGTCGACCCGAGATCCTCGATGGTGATGGAGCCCTGGCTGACGAGGATCTTCGCGTGCTTGCGCGAGACCATGTCCTCCACGAGCACCATGTCCAGCTCGCTCGAGCGGCCAATGACGATCTGCTTGTCCGACTTCAGGGGGAACTCGCCCCCCTGATACTTGCCGGAGATGAACTTGAGGGCGAAGGCCTTCGCCGTCCCACTCGGAGTGCTCACGGTACCGAGACCTCGATGAAGAGGGTGTCCATGGAAATCAGCCCGCCTGTTCAGCCTTCCCCGCCGGTTCCTTCACCAGATTCAGGTACATCTGTGCGCTCTTGTTGCCAGGGCTGCGCACCAGCACGTCCTCCCACACCTTCACCGCCTCCACGCGCTGCCCCGCCGAGTAAAGCGCGATTCCATAATGCACGCGACCCGGCATGAACGCAGGGTTCTGCTCAATGGCCTGCTCGAACTGCTTGAGCGCCTCGTCATGCCGTCCCGCGTCCCGCAAGGCATCGCCCAGCTTGATGCGGATGTCCACGAACTGTGGACACAACACCAGCGCCCGCTGGTACTCCTCGATGGCCTGCCCCCAGGCGCCATTGGAGGCGAACACGTCGCCGATGTCGGCGTACATGTTGGCGATCTTCCCCTTGACGTAGGGGTCCATGTCCCCCGGGGTGTTCTTCTGCCGGGCGAGGGCGGCCTGGTAGACCTCCTTCGCCTCGGCGTACTTCCCCATGTCGTTGTAGATGACGGCCAGGTTCAGCGCCGCCTCCGTATACGCGGGGTTGATCTGTAGCGCGGACTCGAAGGACCGCTGGGCCCGGGCGAACTGGCCCTGATCATGGTAGATGATGCCGAGCATGTTGTAGACGTCGGCGAACGACTGGTTCTGCTCGACGAACTGCGACAGGTGCTGCTCGGCCTGCGCGTACTGCTTCTTGTCGAAGTACCCCCGCCCGAGGGTCAGCAGTTGCTTGAGCGGCTCGTCCATGTCCCAACCTTGCCAGGCCCGGCACTCCCGGCCACCGGATCGGTAGCCTACATGAGCGCGGGAGAAAACAAGAATTCCTCACCACTTCGTATGAGGATCAGCCGCCGCTCGCCACGTTGATCCACCGGTCGGGATGGCAAGGTCCCCTCCAGACGCCAGAGTTCGGTGACCACCGCCTCGTCCCGCTCCAGCCTCAGGCGCCACCCACTCACCCCGTAGCGCCGCTCCTTCAGCGCCAGCAGTTGCTCCAATTCCGGGCCTCCCACCTCCACCGCCCCCCCTCCGTCCTCCCGGGCCGGAGCCGCCAGGAGTGCCAGGGCCTCCCGGTCTCCCGCCTCCAGCGCCCGCCGCCGTCGCTCCAGCGCCAGCACCGCCGCCGCCAGCCGGGGCGCCTCCAACCCCTCGGGCACCCAGTCCCCGTCCTTGAGGACGAAGGGCACCCGCTCCACCCCCAACGAGCTGACCTCGATGGCGCCCAGGGTGCCGGTGAAGTCCAGGGTGGCCAGCGCCTCGGCGCGCTCGCCTCCGGGCTCTACCCGAACGGTGATGCGGGCGAATCGGTGCTCCCGGGCCGTGAGCGGTGTGGGGATTCCTGGGAGAGAGAGTGAGAGCCCCTCGCGCTCCGTGGCCTTGAGGGCGGAGATGATCTCCACCTCGGGCCCGGCGGCCCTCCCGAGCAAACGGGGGCCCAGCACCGCCAACGCCGTGGCGACCGCGAGCGCGGCGATGAGCACGCCGCCCAGCCGGCTCCAGTCCTCCGTGGTCCTCACGAGCCGAGCATGCGCTGGGCCCGCTCCGCGGCGGGCGTGTTCGGCAGCCGCTGGATGACCTTGCGCAGCGTCTCCTGGGCGCGCTCGGGCTGCTTGAGCTTCAGGTAGGTGTCATACAAATCGAAGAGCGCCTGCTCCTCGTACTTCGTGCCCGGGTAGCGCGTCAGCATGCCCTCGAGGCGCTGGGCCACCGCCGGCCAGCGCTCGCGCTTCTTGTAGAAGGCCGCCACGTACAGTTCGTGCTCCGCCAGGCGCCGCTTCGCGTCGTCCGCCTGCGTCTTCGCCTCGTCCGCGTACTCCGACTTGGGGTACTGGCGCAGGAAGTCATTCATCGCCCGGAGCGCCGACTGCACCTCCGTCTGGTCCTTCTCCTCCGAGGGCGGCAGCAGGATGAAGTCCGAGGGCATCTCCTGCACGTGGGTGAGCGCGGCCCGGTAGGCGGCGTAGTCCACCTTGGGGTGCGTGGGGTGCAGCTTCACGAAGGAGAGGTACTTCTCGCGTGCCTCGGGGAAGCGGTCCTGCGCGAAGTCCACGTCCCCCAGCCGCAGCTCCGCCTCCTTGGAGGCCTCCAGGTACGGGTACTTCGTCTTCACGTGCTCGAAGTACTGCTCGGCCCGGAAGTAATCCTTGTCATCCAGGGCCTCATCCCCCAGCCGGAGGTTCGCATCGGCCTGGGCGGCGTAGTCGGGCTCGCCTGCCTTCCCCTCGGAGAGGGAGGCACAACCCGTGGTCAAACACACGAAGACGGACAGGCACAGGACGGCAAGACGCATGGTCACGGGGCGCAAGCTAATCGTCCCGCTCCGAGGGGTCCAGCGATGGTTCGCCCAGCAGCCGATGGATGACGTCCTCGGAGAAGCCCCGGCTGTGGAGGAGCCGTCCAGCCCTCGCGCGCTCCTTGGGAGCCAGCTCGCGCCCCCAGAGCCGACGCTGCTCGAGCACCTTGCGCGCGGCCTCCAGCGGCTCGAACGCCACCGCGCCGCTGGCCGTCGCGAGCGCCGCGCGGGCCTCCTCGCCTTTCAGGCCGTGGGCCTCCAGCTTCTGGAGCACTCCTTCCGGGCCGAGCCTCCCCCGGCGCAGCAACGAGGCCGCTCGGTCCCGCGCGAAGCTCGCGTCGTCGATGTAGCCGTAGCCCTGGAGCTTCTCCAGCACCTGCGCCTGCACCTCGGCGGAGAAGCCCTTGCGCTTCAGGGCGAGCGTCAGCTCGTGCCGACTCCGGGCGCGCATGGCCAACAGCCGCAGGCACATGTCCGTCGCCTGCTTCACGGCCTCCGGTCCCTCCGCCTCCGTCGTCATCGCTTGTCCTCTAGCATGTGGTAACAGGCGCGGCATGCACCCACTCATCGCCCGCTACCTCGACCCCGAAGCCGCCCGGGAGACGCTCCGCAAGGAGAAGGCCGGCGAGCCCCTCAGCCCCGAGGAGCAGCTCTTCGCGGCCACCGCCGCCGGGCACCCCCAGCAGCGCGCCGAGCTGCTCGGCGTCTCGGGACGGAAGCTCTCCTCGGACATCCAGGCCTCGCTCGTGCTGCTGGCCGCGCACGCCGCCGCGCGCTCCATCGCCCAGGAGCCCCGCCTCGCCGCCGCCACCGCCAAGGCCCAGGAGGCGCTCACCTCCGAGGGCGCCAGCGCGGAGGAGACCGAGTCGTTCATCGCCTCCATGCTCCTGGAGGAGGCCTTCGGCTACGAGGACGAGGTGGACGACTTCGACGCCGACTATGTGGAGGAGGCGCTCGGAGAGGTGCCCGCGCTGGCCGCCCTCACCCGCGAGAGCGTGGACGCCCTGCTCATGAAGTTCGCCCAGCAGGGAACCTCCGAGACAGAGCGCACCGAGCGCTCGCGCATGGCCAAGGCCCTCTTCGATGTGGCCTGGTCCGAGGGGCCCGCGCCGATTACGCCCGAGCACATGGAGACCCTGCTGGAGGCGGAGGTGTCGGACCAGCCGGAGGAGACCCAGGAGGCACGGCTGCGCGCCATCGTGGAGCTGCTGCAGGCGCTCTCCCGGGAGGGCCTCATCGGGCCCCTGCGCCTGTCCCGCCTGCGCGCCCAGCTCGGCGACGAGGACGCCTGAGCGGGCACTGCGGTGGGATAGAGAAACAAGCGGCCCTCTCCCAGCAAGAGAGAGGGCCTGCCCTTCGCGCCTTCGTTAGAAGCGCTCGATGCTGAAGTCGTCGTCCCCACCGCCCGTGGCTGCCGCAGGAGGAGGAGGAGGACGCGCCGCGCCACCAGCGGGAGGACGTCCCGCGGCCTGCTGCGGAGGCGGAGGAGGACGGGAACCCGGCGGAGGCGGAGGTGTCGCCGCTCCCGGACGCGCCCCGGCCTGCGGCGGCGGGGCTCCACCCGGCGCGCCCTTCTGCGCGAACGCCTGCGTGCCCGGCACGGGCTTGGCCTCGCCCGCCTTGCCGTCGAAGTTGTCCCACTTCGAGTCCGCCGTGCCGCTGATGCCCGAGAAGCGCAGCGCGAAGTCGTCGGGGTTCGTCGCCTGGCGGTGCGCCTCCTCGTAGGAAACCAGCCCGTTGCGCACCAGCCCCATCAGCGACTGGTCGAAGGTCTGCATTCCGTACGAGTCGAAGCCCTGGGCGATCGCGTCGTGGATCTCCTTGGTGCGGTCCTTGTCCTCGATCATCTCGCGCACGCGCGCGGTGACGCGGAGGATTTCCACCGCCGCCACGCGGCCCTTGCCGTCCGCGCGAGGAATGAGGCGCTGGCTCACCACCGCCTTGAGCACCGAGGCCAGCTGCAAGCGCACCTGCTTCTGCTGGTGCGGAGGGAACGCCGACACGATGCGGTTGATCGTCTCCGTCGCGTCCAGCGTGTGCAGCGTCGACATCACCAGGTGGCCCGTCTCCGCCGCGTGGAGCGCCGTCTCGATCGTCTCGTAGTCGCGCATTTCGCCCACGAGGATGACGTCCGGGTCCTGCCGCAGCGCGCTCTTGAGGGCCTGCGAGAACGACATCGTGTCCACGCCCACTTCGCGCTGGTTGATGATCGAGCGCTTGTCGCGGATGAGGAACTCGATCGGGTCCTCCACCGTCATGATGTGGTTGGTCTCGTTGGCGTTGATGTGGTCGATCATCGCCGCCAGCGTCGTCGACTTGCCCGAGCCCGTCGTCCCCGTCACCAGCACCAGCCCGCGCTCCTCACCGCAGATCTTCTCGAGGATCTGGGGCAGCAGCAGGTCCTTGATCGTCATCACCTTGAAGGGAATGACGCGGAGCACCGAGCCGATGGTGCCGCGCTGCTGGAAGATGTTCACGCGGAAGCGGCCCAGGCCCGGAACTCCGTAGGCAAGGTCCACTTCGTTGCTCGCCTTGAACTTCTCCTTCTGGAACTCGTTCATGATCCCGAAGGCCATGCGGGCCACTTCCTCGGGCGGCAGACGCTTGCCGTCCTTGAGGGGCACGAGCGAGCCATCCACGCGGAACATTGGCGGGAGGCCGGCCTTGAGATGGATGTCCGAGGCGCCGCCTCGAAGCGCGATCTGAAGAATCTCGTTGAGTTCCATGGTCGGCGCAGATCCTAACACCGCATCTGGGGAAGGGCGAAGAGGTCCCCCTGGCCAAAAACACAACGGCGGAGGCTCCCGATTGGGAACCCCCGCCGTGGGTCGCTCCGAGAGGAGCAGGCAGGCTAGCGCTTGGAGAACTGGAAGCGACGACGCGCGCCCGGCTGGCCGTACTTCTTGCGCTCGACCGCGCGAGCATCGCGGGTGAGGAAGCCGGCCTTCTTGAGCACCGGACGGAACTCCGGGTTGAAGGCGCACAGCGCGCGGGCGATGCCGTGGCGGATGGCGCCCGCCTGGCCCGACAGACCGCCGCCCTTCACGTTGACGGTCAGGTCGATCTTGTCCTTCTGCTCGAGCATCTCCAGGGGCTGGAACAGCACCATCTTGGAGGTCTCGCGACCGAAGTAGTTGTTGATCTCGCGGCCGTTGATCGTCACGACGCCGCTGCCGGCCTTCAGCCACACGCGGGCGGTGGCCTCCTTGCGGCGGCCGGTGGCGTAGAAACCATTCTCAGGGTTGATAGGCATGGGGTTCTGCTCTCGTAATTCAAAAGGTGGGGGAGAAGGTTACGCCTCGACCTCGCGCGCGACAGGCTTCTGCGCGGCGTGCGGATGAGTGTCACCTGCGTAGACCTTGAGCTTGGTCATCATCTGCCGGCCCAGCGCGTTGCGCGGGAGCATGCGGCGCACGGCGTTGATGATGATGTCCTCGGGGTGCCGCTGACGCAGCTTCTGGAGATTGGTGATCTTCAGAGCGCCCGGGAAGCCCGCCCGCGGGTGGCGGTAGTAGAGCTTCGCCTGCTCCTTGGTCCCCGTCACCTTCACCTTCTCGGCGTTGATGACGATGACGTGATCCCCGGTGTCGATGGACGGGGTGTAGGTCGCCTTGTGCTTACCCTTCAGGAGGGTGGCGATCTGGCTGGCGGCACGGCCCAGCACCTTGTCCGAGACATCGATCACATGCCAATCGCGCTTGATGTCCCCTGCCTTCGCGCTGTAGGTCCTCTGCGACATTGTATGCACTCCAAAAGCTGCGGCGGCGGCCGCGTGCGCTGGCCGCCTGACATAGTCGAACCAACCACGGGTCCTATCCAAAAACTCCAAGGAGAGGCCCGGAAAGGCCGACCCTCTTAGGAGGACCGAGGGGGTAAGTCAAGGCCGCACCGCTTCCGGGGGCCTCAAACCCCACTTTCCCCTCGGGGAGGGCCTGCTCCCCCGCCTGCTCCCTTGGGCTTGAAGCGCTCCTTGAGGTTGGCGAAGAAGTTCTTCTCCTGCTCGGTCGGGGCACCCGTCCGGGGGGCATCCATGTCGATCAGCTCCACGGCCTCGGCGGGCAGGTCTTCCAGGAACCGCGAGGGGGTACAGGGGACTTCCTTGCCCCGCTTCACCCGGATCGCCGCCCGCGTCAGGTAGAGCAGCTCCTTGGCCCGGGTAATCCCCACGTAACAGAGCCGGCGCTCCTCCTCGAGGTTCTGCGGCTCGCCCTGCATGCCCTTGTGGGGCATCAGGTCCTCCTCCATACCAATGAAGAAGACCAGCCGGTACTCCAGCCCCTTGGAGGAGTGGACCGTCATCAGGGTCACCCGCCGGTTGCCGCCGGGCACCTCGTCCTCCTCCTCCTGCCGGGTGTCCAGGCTCAGGCGGTTGAGGTAGGTGAGCAGGCTGGCCTTGGGGCCCTCGCGCTTCTCGAAGGCCTCCAGCGAGTTGAGCACCTGGTCCACGGACTTGAGCTTCTTGTCCGCCGTCGTCAACGAGACGGCCGTGGCGCGCGTGGCCTCCTTGAAGCCGATCTCCTCCAGGAGGTTGCGCGTCACGTGCGCCAGGTTGCCGCCCTCGAAGAGGTTGCGGTAGCGCTCGATCATCCGGAGGAACTCGCCCACCTTGCCCGCCGCGCCCGAGGGCAGGTCCTCGTACTGCTCGCCGCGCTCCATCGCCTCCCACAGCGAGACGTTGTCGGCCCGCGCGTGCGCGTGCAGCCGCTCCATCGTCACGTCGCCGATGCCGCGCGCCGGCACGTTGACGATGCGCAGCAGGCTCACCTCGTCCTTCGGGTTGGCGATCACCTTGAAGTAGGCGATGACGTCCTTCACCTCGCGCCGATCGAAGAACTCGCTGCCGCCCACCACCTCGTAGCCGATGTTCTTCTCCCGCAGCGACTCCTCCACCGGCCGGGACTGGCCGTTGGTGCGGTAGAGCACGGCGATCTCGTCAGCGGGGATTCCGTGGGCGATGTGCTTCTGGATCTCCCGGGCGACGAAGCGGGCCTCCTCCTCCTCGTTGGGGCACGTCACCACGCGGATGCGCTCGCCCCCGTGGCGGTCGGTCCACATGCGCTTGGCCTTGCGCTCGGGGTTCTTGGCGATGACGGCGTTGGCCGCGTCCAGCACCGTCTGCATGGAGCGGTAGTTCTGCTCCAGCCGCACCTCCTTGGTGCCCGGGAAGTGCCGGTCGAACTCGAGGATGTTCTTCACCTCGGCGCCGCGCCAGCTGTAGATGGCCTGGTCGTCGTCGCCCACCGCGCACACGTTGCGCGCCTCGCCCGCCAGGAGCTGCAGCAGGTTCATCTGCGCCAGGTTCGTGTCCTGGAACTCGTCCACCAGCAGGAAGCGGAAGCGCCGGGTGTACTTGACCTTCAGGTCCTCGTGCTCGCGCAAGAGCCGCGCCGGCAAGAGCAGCAGATCATCGAAGTCCACCGAGCCCTGCGCCTTCAGCGCCAGCTGGTAGCTCGGGAAGACCATGTGGGTGATGAGATCGTAGTCGTCCCCCATCCCCTCCGGCTTGGGCTGGGGCTCCTGGCCCGAGTTCTTCGCCTTGGAGATGAGGGTGAGCACCTTGCGCGCGTCGAACGCCCGGTCGTCCACCTGGCGCTCACGCATCGCCCGGCGAATCAGCGCCAGCTGGTCCCCCATGTCCGCGATGGCGAACTTCTTGGGCCAGCCCAGCCGGTGGATGTCCTCCCGGAGCATCTCCGCACCAAAGGCGTGGAAGGTACACACCAGGACACCCTGTGCGCGTGGACCCGCCATCTTCACCAGCCGCTCCTTCATCTCCGTGGCGGCCTTGTTGGTGAAGGTGACGGCGAGGATGTTGCGGGCGGTGACGCTGAGTGGCCGCTCGTTGAGCAGGTGGACGATGCGGTGGGTAATCACGCGCGTCTTGCCACTCCCGGCGCCTGCCAGCACGAGCAGGGGGCCTTCCAGGGTGGTGACTGCTTCGCGTTGAGGGGCGTTGAGCTTCGAGAGGTCCATTGCGCGCCGCGCGGGGATACCTTTTGATCGGTTCCGTGCGCGAGATCAAATCCCTATTTGCCCTGCTCCTGCTGGCGCTGCCGCCGGGTTTCGGTTGTCTGGACGACGACCGCGCTCCGCGGTCCCCCGCGTCCGCCATGGCCTCGGAGGCGACGGCGGACGCACCCTGCGTGTACTTCAAGGATCTGGCGCCCTTCCTCCCCGAGGCGCTGGACGGCTTCACCCTGGCCACCACCGAGGGCTCCACCGGCAAGTACGGCGAGGTGTCCGTCAGCGAGGCCGAGCGCACCTTCACGCGAGGTGAGGACCGCGAGGTGAAGGTACGCATCGTGGACACCACGCTGGGGGAGAAGATCGCCAAGGCCATCCGGGCGGCGGCGAACGAGGCGAAGGGCCGGCCGGCGAGCGATCCGACGGCTCCCATCTTCTGGGATGCGGCGGTGGGCTTCGTGCGCTACGACGCGGCGGACGCCACGGCCGAGGCGAACCTGCTGGTGGGAGACAGGTATGTGGTGGCGGTGACGAGCCGGGGCTTCCCCAGCACCGTGGAGGTGCGGCGGGTGGCGCAGGGCATCGACCTCGCGGGGCTGGCGCGGCTGCGGTAGGTAGGCGGGTACAGAGACCGGAAGGAGTCTGCCGAGTGAAGGAGAAAGCAACGCGCTCCCCTACCCCCGAGTCGCTCTCGGAGGAGAAGGCGGCGCGAGAGGCGGTGGCGGCGCTGGGCAAGCGCGAGTTCATGGACCAGTTCCAAAAGCTGGCCAAGGGCTTCGCGGCGGACCCGGGCAACCCGGGCTCCTACTCATGCGAGGGGTGTCAGCGCTGCACCAACTGCATGTTCTGCAAGAACTGCGACAGCTGCTACCACTGCACCCATTGCGTGCGGTGCGAGCTGTGCAACAACTGCTCGCACTGCGTGGACTCGAAGAGCTGCACCGCGTGCGCCTACTGCGTGCAGTGCGAGAACTGCACCGGCAGCGCGTACCTGCTCCTGTGCCGCAACCTCCAAGACTGCAACTACTGCTTCGGCTGCGTGGGCCTGTCCAAGAAGGACTTCCACATCCTGAACGTGCCCTTCAGCCGCACCGAGTACTTCAAGGTGGTGAACCGGCTGCGCAAGGAGCTGGGCATCTCCTGAGGTGACTCACCCGCTGCGGCACTCGAAGGTCATCTCCGCCTTGTCGGCCTGGATGTCCGCGAGGCGCGCCTTCACCTTGGGCGTGATGGGGGCCTTCGGGAAGGCTTTCAGGAACTCCTCGAAGCCGGCGATGACCTCGGGCTTCTTGCCGCAGGCACAGCTCCGCTGGGTCATCATCTCATCGAGCCGGGTGAGCTGCTTCTCCACCTGCGCCGCGTAGGCCTTCGGGTGCTTCTCCGCGAACTCCAGCCAGCCCCGGTAGACCGGGATGAGCTCTGGCTCATCGAAGACCTCGCAGCCGCTGTAGTCCGTCTGCTGCCGGAAGTAGACCGGCCAGGCGTCATATTCAGGATAGGTGCGCTGGAGGTTCTCGAAGAAGGCCACGTCGACGGCCGTGCCCTTCTTGCGGGCGAGTTTCAGGAAGAAGCTGACCTTGGGGACGGCGAAGAGGGCCTCATGGGTGCCGACGACGAAGCCTTCGAGCTTCGTGGCCGCCGCGGGCAGCTGCTTGCCCGTCTCGTTCGCATTCACGATGGCCTTCTCGAGCTGCTCGGCCGCGACAAGCCCCTGCTGGAACACGGGCTCGAGCTCACCCTGGGGCCCCGCGCGCAGCTTCTTGAGGGCGGCGGCGTACTTCGCCTTGGGAGAAGCGTCCTTGCCCTTCGCCCGTGAGGAGAGTGGCACCAGGACGAGGAGCGCCACCAGCGCGCATGAAAACCGAGAGGAGATCATGCGCGCCAGTGTACGCGAGGCTCAGTCGACGAGGAGCGCTCCCGCACGAACCTTCACGGTCTTGCCGTCGAAGGTCTTCACCGTGAAGGCAAGGGGCTCGTTGTAGAGGATGCTCTGCTCCTGCAGCACCCGGAGGGCGATCTGCTCTCCCAGCCGGAGGGACTCGGAGTAGTCGGTGCGCCAGTGGACCCCGGCCATGTTGCGACCAAGGGCCATGTTCGCCGCGAGCTTGTCCAGCTCGCCGCCGAGGGTGAGCTGACCGGCGTCCGCGCCGGTGTAGTCGATGAGCGCGTCCCCCTGGGCGTTGGCCATCTGGACGGGGCCTCGCAGGGGCTGCCCTCCATCGAACCAGGCCTTGAGGACGGTGACGCACGCGCCCGCCACCGTGGCATGACCCGCGCCGTAGGCCGGGTGCGTCGGGCAGCCCTCCGGGAACACCTGCGGCAGCAGCGAGCTACCGAAGCGGCTGAGGATCCGCTGGAGCGCCTCGGACGACAGCAGCGCGGGGTGTACCGGGTAGCGGGCCAGCCCCAGCCGGAGCACTTCCACGCGGCCTCCGAACTCCTCGGGGCGCAGCCGCCGGTGGACGAACCACTTCTGGAACCACACGGCCTTCAGGGCCCGCGTGGCCACCTCGGACACCAGCGAGAGGATGTGCGGACTGCCCAGCGTCCCGAAGCCCTCCTGGTTGCGAGACCTCCGGTACGGATTGCCCGCGCCCACGGCCTGCTCCTGCTGCGACAGGAGGATGAGCGCGGCGTTGAGATAGGCCTGGTAGAGCGTGTCGCGGTGGACGTAGTGGGCCATGTCCCGCATGTCGCGGATGTAGCGGCGCGTGCGGTCGAACGCGGGCTCCTGGGCCGGCGAGTTGCCTTCCTGGATCGCCAGCCACGTGCAGAAGTCCGTGAGGTAGTCGCCCCCCGGCACCACCGTCTGCTGGAGCTGGGCCATCCGCAGCGAGCCGTAGGGGATCTCCCGCAGCAGGAACTGCGAGATGGGCGGGCCCATCATCGCGCCCACCGTGGAGCCCCGGAACACCGTCCTCGGCGTCAGGGTCACCCCGGGCGGAAGCCGGCCAAGGTGCTCCCGGTGCTTCTCGAGCTCCCTCGCCGCGGCGGCCACGTCTGCGTGCCGGTCGAAGTCGACGAAGGGCACGTCGCGCAGCAGCGCCATCCAGTACAGCTCGATCATCTCCGCCGTGGTCTGCGGGCTGTCGAAGCGCGGCGCCGGAGCCAGCGTCACGGCCTGGGCGTCGGCGCCCTCCAGCTCGTACGCCAGCCCTGCCTGGGGGTTGGTCAGCCTCCGGCCACCCGGGGCGCCCAATGGGATGTTCTCGAAGTCCGACGGCCGCCCCGTCCTCAGCGCGTGGTGGAGCTTCTCGAAGGCGTTCGGCTCCACTTCGCCCCGCGCGTTGTGGGGCAGCCCCTTGGAGTAGCTCGAGAAGGAGGCCTCCTCTCCGTTACCGCGGTGCTCGGGGAGCGGATGCGACAGGGACAGGCTCAAGGCCTGCTCACGGCGACGGCGGACCTCCTGGCGGCGCGTCTCAGGGGTGAGAGGAAATAGAGCAGTGCCAGTCATGTCACGGTCCTTTTCAGACTACTTGCGAAGCTCTCGGGCGATCCGCCCCGCTTCCTCGCTCCAGCCGGGCTCATTGCGCGCGGCGAGCTGCTCGAAGGCGGCGGCGGCACGTTCTTTCTGCCCCTGCTCTCGCAGCACCAGCGCCCGGTTCCAGAGCGCCTGGATGTGCTGGGGGTCGGTTCTCAGGGCGTGCTCCAGCAGCGCCATGGCCTCCTGGAGTCGCCCCTCCTGCATGGCCACCACCGCGAGATCATTGTCCCGGTCGGGCGAGGCCGGCGCCGTCTCCAGGTAGCCACGGGCCTGCGCCACATCCCCGTGGACGAGGAAGGCGGTGGCGATCGCGATCGCGTCCTTCTTCTCATCCAGTCGGGCAAGCTCCTGGAGCGGCAGGGGCTCCACCTCCGACGGGCCGCCGCGCATGGCCACGTAGGGGCGGTGTACGTCCACCCGGTCGTAGCTCAAGCGGGCCTCGATGCTCCGGGTTGGAGCCTCCGCGAGCCAGAGTTGAGCGGAGGGCTCCACGTTGAACACGCTCACGTAGAGCAGCGCGGCGAGGGCAGCCACGGCGGCCCCGCCCCAGGCGACGTTCCTGCGGGCGGCATGATGCGCGCGGGGAGGCGGGGCGCGCCGGGCCCGCTGGGGAGAGCGCACGCCCGTGGGGACAGTCACGGCGTCGGGCCTCGGCCTCGCGGCTTGTCCCTCGGTGTCGGCACACCGTCCGTCTTCGTGGAACGCCTCGGCGGCGAGCATCTCGAGCTGTACCGCATCCTCGAAGCGGGCCGCACAGGTGCCACAGCGCGCCAGGTGGCCGCGCACATGGTCTGCCTCGGGTTCGGCGAGTTCGCCGTCCAGGAAGGGGTTGAGCTTCTCGCAAAGGGTGTTCATGGGCGCACCTCGGGCTCCTCTGACATGAGCGTCTCTCTCAACTGCTTGCGGGCCTGGAAGAGCCAACTGCCAACCGTTCCCTCCGAGGCGCTCAGGGACTGGGCGATGGCCTTGTAGCTCTGGCCCGCCAGCCTCATGCGGAACGGCGCGCCGAGGAACTCCGGCAG
Source organism: Hyalangium ruber (assembly GCF_034259325.1). NCBI lineage: Bacteria > Pseudomonadati > Myxococcota > Myxococcia > Myxococcales > Archangiaceae > Hyalangium > Hyalangium rubrum. The sequence continues at coordinate 77,417 of NZ_JAXIVS010000007.1, forward strand.
CTGCTCCACGGCTCGCTGCAGCTCCTCGGGTGACACCTGCGCCCAGCGCTCGGGGCTCTCGGCGCCAGCGTGGAGCGCCGACTCGGCCACGGGCACCGGATCCGACAGCAGCTCTTCCTTGCTCTGCCGCCGGCACAAGTCGATGAACAGCCGAGAGACCGTCTGCGCGAGCCACGCCCGCTGCGCGTTGGGGTGCAGGCGTGACACCTGGGAGAAGTGGAGCAGCGCGCGCTCCAGCGTCTCCTGGACCAGGTCCTCGGCATCCTGGCCGCCACGGCAGAACCGCCTGGCAATCCTCAGCAGGCCCGGACGATGGCAGCGGATGAACTCAGAAAACTCCGACATGAGATTGCCCCCCTGGCCGTGGGGGTTCGGAGGCCCCCACGGCGAGACACCGCCAACCACCCTGACTCTCTCGTTCCTGGGGTCCCCCCTCCCGTACCGCGAGATCCCGGGCAGAGACCTCTCAGTTCTGCTCCTTCGGCCCCGGGGGAGGATCCACCGGGGGACCGCGGACCCCCAGGATGCTGCGAATCTTCTTCACGAAATTCGAAATGTAGTTCGACATGACGACCCACCTTCCTGTGCGAATCACTCAAAAATGAGGACGTCCCCTACCCACCTTTCTTGAGGACGGGTCTTCAGCCACGCGGCTCGCTCGGCTCCCAGGGCTACCGCCGGAGGAGCACCGTCCCGGATGCGCCGGCCCACGGCCTCGAAGAAGAGGCCCACGGTGTCGGGCACTTCCACCGTGGCGGCCAGCACGGCGCTGGCGCCCGCTTCGATGAACGCATCCGGCAATCCAAACGCCTGCTTGTGTGACAGGGGGTTTCGAGAGGCCGTGCCACAGGCGGCCAGGAACACCACGGGTGCGCGCTTCAGCGGGTGCTGGCGAAGCCTGGCGGCGGTGAGCGCGTATTGCCCATCGCTCCCTCGGGTCAGCGCGACGAAGGGCGCATCGAAGAGCTCCGGGCGCGAGAGTCCATGGGCATGGATCTCGATCTCGGTGGCCTGTTCCATCTCCGCGAGCACGCGGGGGAGCGTGGCCTGGGCACCTCTGAGTTCGATGACGCCCGGCGTCCCGGGCCGAAGGGTCCGCACGGAGAGGTTCGGCAGGCCCAGCTCTCGCGGGGGCTCGACGTTGTGGACGATCAGCCGTCGGGCCTCGGGGCCCGGTGGGGGATGAACCGTGTGGCCCACCCGGTAGCTCCAGGCCATCTCGGTGGGGAGGATGCGGGTACTCCCCAGCGCCGACGGAGAGGCGAGGACTTCCACCTGCTGGCAGCCCCGAAGCGCTTCGAGCTGGTGCGCGGGGATGACGCCCTCTCCGTTGCCGAGCGAGCGCGTCCGTGCCCCATCGAAGTGCGTCAGCACCTCTCCCTGGGCACCTCTCACCACGATCAGCAAGCGGGAGTGGCCGTCCTCCACTACCACGGCGCAGCGCATGGGGACGGCGATGCGGCGGTCCTCGGCCACCAGCGCCAGTAATTCCTCGATGCCCTCTGCACGAACATCGCGGCCCGCATCGAGGATGAGGGCGGAGTAGCCGTGCGCACGGGTATTTCGCGCGTCCAGGTCCGTGTCTGGCAGACGCCGGGCCTCCTCGATGGCCTGGCGTAACAGGTGCCGCCCCTTGTCCCGATCCCGCTCCAGTTCGAACTGCCCTTCGATGAAGCGCAGCCAGACCCGCGTGCCCGAAGAGGACGAGGAGCGACGGAGCGCATCCAGGGTGCGATGGAACTGCTCCACCTCCCAGTCGGAGACGCCAAAGCGCGCCAGCTCCGCCAGCAGATAGGCGCCCAGCTTCGTCAGGGGCTGCCCGCACTGGAGCGCCAGCTCCATGTGCCTCCGCTCTCCGGGAATGTCGAAGTCGAGCATGGCGAGGTTCGCCAGGTTCTGGTGGACGTAGACGCACTGCTCGGGATCCCGCTCGAGTGACTCCTGCAAGTACGCGCGCGCCAGCGGAGACTCGTACCGCGAGATGGCGATGTTGCTGAGTTCCTGCAGGAACGTCCGCTCGAAGGCCCATTCTCCCGACGCTCTCGCCAGCGCGAGGCTCCTGCTGGCGAGCCCCTGGGCCTCCGCGAGTCGGTCCAGGGCGATGTAGAGATCGGTCAGGGACTTGGCGATGTCGAGGCACCGATAGGCAAACCGCTGCGCATCGCAGCCCGTGTGCAGTGCCACCAGCGCCGCCTCGACCTGCCCGGCGCGTCCGGCACGCCCGGAGGAGAACTCCTGCATGGCCAGCTTCCCCTCCCCCATCATCCGGACCCAGGGATCGTCGGAGTTCTTGATCAGGGCCGCGAAGACCTCCGGGTGCTGGGCAATGGTTCCCTGGTCGAGCATCACTCCCATGGCGATGTCCTCCTCGCCTGCCGCGAGCGCCTGCTTCAGGAGCTCCTCCGGGTTCGCGTGCGCGTCCTGAAGGAGGAGGCCATAGTCACGTGCCAGCGGCGCCCGCTTGCGGAAGTCGCGTTGGGCCACATGGCGCACGTAGCCCTCGAGCGAGGCATCGCCTTGGAGCGCATCGAGCTGTTGGGCGATGGGAAGCAGCGCGAGCACCGCGTCCCGACTGGGGCTGGACCGGACGGCCTTGTAGAAGACCACCCGCGCCGTGCCCGGCAGCTCGCTGAAGGAAGAGGACACCAGCCGGGTGAGTCCCCCAGGAGACCTCACATTCGCCTGGAGCGTGGCCCAGGCAAGCCTCCGCGCTTGGATGTCCTGGCGCAGCCGCAAGGCCTCCGCGCGGGCCTCCTCGCTCCAGCCCGGCTCCCCCAGGCGGGCCACCTCATCGAAGGCGTTGGCCGCCAGGAAGGGCAGGTCCAGCTCGCGCAGCACCAGCGCCCGATTCCACAGGGCCTGCGGATGCCTGGGAGCCGCGTCGAGGGCAACGTCCAGCAGGCGCAGCGCTTCATTGAAGTCCTTCTCCTGAAGAGCGACCACCGCCAGATCACTGGCGTCATCGGGAGTCGAGGGCTCTTGAGGCAGCCGGGCTCGGGCCTGAACGTACTGGGCGCGGATGAGGTAGGTCGCGACGAGCGCGCGCCACTCCTGGTGTCGCTCGAGCCACGCCAATTCCTTCAAGGGGACTCGGGGGACCACTGAGGGCTCGGCTCGAAACGGGCGATGGTGATCCGCCAGGGGATGGGTGACCCGAGCCTCGATGCGTCGCGTCGGCTCCCCCGCGAGCAGGACACGCTCCAAGGCGGGCGTCCGCCGAGCTTGGCGGAGCGCGAAGGTGCCGGCGGCCAGCCCCGCCACGAGGGCTAGCAGCCAGAGCAGGCGCGAACCTCGGAAGTTCCAGGTCCACCGGGGACGGCTCGTCACCCGGTGCCCAGGCCGCCGGCGCGCTGCCCCCCGTGCTCCCTCGCTCGCTGGACTCTGGAGCATGGCGCTGGCCTCCCCCTTACCCGGCCCCTTCCCGCTCTCATGCTGGGCATGGCGCGGGTGTGTGCCAATGGAGGAGCGCGAGGCAAGGCTTCGTCGCGCCCCGGGCATTGCAGGGAGGAGCAGGCCTCCGACCAGGCGCTCAGTCCACGCTGGCGAATGGCGGCGCCGTTACGGTAGGGTGGCCGCATCCTGAGGAGCGCTGCAACGGGGCACCCTCCCCGCCAGGCTCAGGTTTCGTAACGGCGCTCGCTGACTCGTGGCTGGTTGCACGGGAAGCGAGCAAGAGCCCGCCTCCTCTGCGCCCAGCCCCCTGCCAATCAGGAGCAACACATGAGGGCTGCAGCCGATCTGAAGAAGTTCACCGACTATCACGTTGCCGACATCTCCCTGGCCGACTGGGGCCGCAAGGAGATCGCGATCGCCGAGACCGAGATGCCGGGCCTGATGGCGATCCGCGAGGAGTTCGCCAAGACGCAGCCGCTCAAGGGCGCGCGCATCGCCGGCTCGCTGCACATGACCATCCAGACGGCGGTGCTCATCCAGACGCTGGAGGCCATTGGCGCGGAGATCCGCTGGGCTTCGTGCAACATCTTCTCCACGCAGGACCACGCCGCCGCCGCCATCGCCGCCGCGGGCACCCCCGTGTTCGCCTACAAGGGCGAGACGCTCGAGGAGTATTGGGAGTACACCCACCGCATCTTCGAGTGGGCCGACGGTGGCGCGCCGAACATGATCCTCGACGACGGCGGTGACGCCACGCTGCTGGTCCACCTGGGCAGCAAGGCCGAGACGGACCCGTCCGTGCTGAACAACCCCGGCAGCGAGGAGGAGATCGCCCTCTTCGCCTCCATCAAGAAGCGCCTGGCGTCCAAGCCCGGCTGGTACACCAAGCTGGCCCAGAGCATCCAGGGCGTCACCGAGGAGACCACCACGGGCGTCCACCGGCTCTACCAGATGGCCAAGGAGGGCAAGCTGAAGTTCCCGGCCATCAACGTCAACGACTCGGTCACCAAGTCGAAGTTCGACAACGTGTACGGCTGCCGTGAGTCGCTGGTGGACGGCATCAAGCGCGCCACCGACGTGATGATCGCCGGCAAGGTGGCCGTGGTGGCCGGCTACGGCGAGGTGGGCAAGGGCTCGGCGCAGGCGCTGCGCGGGCTGCAGGCCCAGGTGTGGGTCACCGAGATCGACCCCATCTGCGCGCTGCAGGCGGCCATGGAGGGCTACCGCGTCGTCACCATGGAGTACGCGGCGGACAAGGCCGACATCTTCGTGACGGCCACCGGCAACTTCAAGGTCATCACCCACGAGCACATGAAGCGGATGAAGAACAACGCCATCGTGTGCAACATCGGCCACTTCGACAACGAGATCGATGTGGCGAGCCTCAAGCAGTACCAGTGGGAGAACATCAAGCCGCAGGTCGACCACATCATCTTCCCGGACAAGAAGCGCATCATCCTGCTGGCCGAGGGCCGGCTGGTGAACCTGGGCTGCGGCACCGGTCACCCCAGCTACGTGATGAGCTCCTCGTTCGCCAACCAGGTGCTGGCGCAGGTGGAGATCTTCGCCAACCCCGGCAAGTACAAGCCGGGCGTGTACATGCTGCCCCGTCACCTGGATGAGAAGGTGGCCCGCCTGCAGCTCACCAAGCTGGGCGCGGACCTGACTGACCTGTCCGACGAGCAGGCCAAGTACATCGGCGTGTCCAAGGCCGGCCCGTTCAAGAGCGACCACTACCGCTACTAAGCGGTGCCCAGCGCGCGTGTACCGTCTTCACACGCGCGCTGGAGTTGGACCCTTCAGCCCTACTGGGCGCCGAAGTCCTGCGTCCAGTAGTGGCTGTAGGTGCTGCCGGAGCGGAGGTAGTAGCCCACGCCCAGGTGCTTGTAGTTGACGTTCATGATGTTGTTGCAGTGCCCCGTGCTGGCCATCCAGCCGGTGACCACCGCGCTCGGCGTGCTGTACCCGGCGGCGATGTTCTCCCCCGCGTACTTATAGGTGTAGCCGGCCAGGTTCATCCGCTGGAAGGGCGTGGAGCCATTCGAGCCGGTGTGGCTGAAGATGTTGTTCACCGCCATGTCCATGGAGTGCTTGCGCGCAGCGCAGCGCAGCCGCGTGTCCAGGGTGAGCGCGGGCACCGCCGGCTTGGCGACCCCGCCACACGTGGCCCCCGCCGCGCGCCGCTGGTTCACCAGCGTGAGCACCTGATTCTCGAAGTCCGTCGACGCCGCCGGCCAGGTGGTTACGTCATCACAGTAGGCCAGGGCCGTGAGCTCCCGCTCCCCGGCAAGGCCCTCGGCTTCTACTTGGAGGGACTCGCCCAACACGCCCTCTGGCGTCACTTCGGTGCGCTCCTCGGCGCCACAGCCCGCCAGCAGCACAGTCCCCATCAGGAAGAAGGCAGTACGGTTCAGATACATGGTGTCCCCTTTCATGATTTTCAAGCTTAACACGTTTTACTGACTACAAGCCTGCACGCATGCTGGGGTGGCGTAGAGGCCCTCTCCCCTCCTTCGCCGGGAGGCGCTTCCGCGGCTTTGTGGAAGACTGCGCCCCATGCGAGCAGTGCTTCGTTCATCACTGGTTTCCCTGGCGCTCGTCCTCGCGGTCGTCGGTGACGCGGCCGCCCAAACGAAGACGCGGAAGGGCTTCGTCGAGCGCACCCCCGACGAGGCGCGCGTGGAGCGCGTCCTCCAGTCGTTGTCGCTGCGCGAGAAGGTGGGGCAGTTGGTGCTCGCCTATCCGCAGATCAGCAAAGAGGGGCCCGTGGAGGTGGGCGGCGTGCTGTTCGTGGGCGCGACGCTGCGGAAGATCGACGCGGCAAAGGAGAAGATCCGCTCGAGCCGCGCCCGCGCCCGGCTTCCTCCCTTCTTCGCGGTGGACATCGAGGGCGGCGGCTTCAACCGCCTCGACCGGCACCCCAGCCTCAAGGGCCTGCCATCCGCGCGGGAGATGGCGGCGATGCCGGACACCGAGGTGGAGACGTGGGGCACGCGCGTCGGCGGGGCCATGCGCGAGGTGGGGTTGAACATGAACCTCGCCCCCGTGTTCGACGTGTCCCCCTCGGGCCACATGTTCCGCAACGGGCGCGCCTTCTCGGGAGATGCCGAGGTGGTGAAGAAGAAGGCCACCGCTTTCTCCCGTGGCCTGGCCCGGGCGGGCGTGGTCGCCATCGGCAAGCACTTCCCCGGCTATGGCGACCTGGACGCCGACTCGGACCATGAGCGCGCCACCGTCGACTGGGACGAGGCCCGCGTCCGCGCGGAGGCCTCGGTGTTCCGCGCCGCGGACCGGTATCTGGGCGGGGTGATGATGTCGAACATCGTCTACTCGAAGTTCGGCTCCAAGCCGGCCATCCTCGAGCCCGCCCTGGTCGCCCTGGCCCATGAGAATGGGTGGATCACCGTGACCGATGACGTGGCCATCCGTGCGCTGGCCGAGCAGATCGGCGCCGAGCAAGAGGAGGTGGTGCGGCTGGCGTTCCTCGCTGGCAACGATCTGATCCTCACCACCGCGCCGCCGGACTGGGACAAGGGCATGGACTACTTCGGCATCCTGACGAAGCTGGCCCAGTCGGACCCGAAGCTGACCGAGAAGCTGGACGCGGCGGTCCGGCGCGTGCTGCGCCTCAAGGACCGGATGGGCCTGCTGGAGGGGCACCCCCTCGCGACCACGGAGGGCGCGGCGCCGTAGCGCGCCGGCCTTCCGCGCGTGGGTTACAAGGCGCGGACGTAGAGCGCCTTGAGGTACTCGGTCTCCAGCAGCCCGCCGAAGACCGGGTGGTCCAGCCCCGCGCCGCGCCGCTCGAGGATCTGCACCGGGCGCTTCGCGTCCTCGGCCGCCGAGAGCACCATCTCCTCGAAGGCCTCGCGGCCCAGCTTGCCAGAGCAGGAGCAGGTGACCAGCAGCCCCTCGGGCTTGAGGCACTTGAAGGCCCGCAGGTTCAGCTCGTGGTAGGCGCGCAGCGCCGTGGCCAGGCCCTCGCGGCGCTTGGCGAGCCCCGGCGGGTCCAACACCACCGTATCGAAGCGGCGGCCCGTGTCGGCGAAGCGCCGCAGCACATCGAAGGCGTTGGCGTTCTCCACCGTCACGTTGGCGCGGCCGTTGCGCGCGGCGTTCTCCCGGGCCCGCTCGGCCGCCTTGGGATCCTGCTCCACCGCGAGCACCGAGTCGCACGAGCGGCTGAGCGCCAGCGCGAAGCCACCGTGGTAGCTGAACAGGTCCAGCGCCTCACCCCGGGCCAGCTCTCCGGCGCGCAGGTGGTTGTCCACCTGGTCCAGGAAGGCCCCCGTCTTCATGTCGCCCAGCAGGTCCACCTCGAAGCGGTTCTCGCCCTCGTGGTAGGTGAAGCGCGCCTCGCCCTTGCCGTGCAGCAGCACCACCTCGCGCTTCAGGCCCTCGAAGTCGCGACCGGAGGCATCGTCCCGGCACACCACGTGCGTGGCCCCTGTCAGCTCCACCAGCGCCCGCGCCGCCCACTCCTTGCGCGCGTCCATGCCCTCCGAGAGCGTCTGGAGCGTGAGGCCCGTTCCATAGCGGTCCACGAAGAGGCCCGGCAGCAGGTCCGCCTCGCCGTGTACCAGCCGCAGCCCGTCCCGCTGCTTCAGCGGCGCGCGGCGCGCCAGCGCGGCCTCCAGGCGACGGCGGAAGAAGGCCTCATCCACCGGCTCCTCGGAGGGAGGGCGGCGCGTGAGCAGGCGCAACGCCAGCGGCGAGCGCTGGGCATAGAAGGCCTGGCCGATGGGGTTGCCCTGCGGGTCCACCACCGCCACCACCGCGCCGCGCGCCTCCACGGAAGGGGGCTCGGCCAGCTCGGTGCGGTAGAGCCAGGGGGTGCCTCGGCGCAGGCTCTTGGCGCCCTTGAGGCTGACACGGACAGTGGGAAGGGTTCGGGCAGCCATGGCTCACTCCAGGCCGCGTGCGGCCAGCTCTTCGTCGTCCTCGCCTCGCAGATGCCCCACCTCGTGTAGCAGCGTCACCTGGATCTGCTCCACGAGTTCCGCCGGGCTGTTCACCGCGCGCGCGAGGTTGCGGCGGTAGAGCACCACCGAGCGGCAGGGCGTCTCCGTCCCGTCGCAGGGCTCGGCCAGCGGCGGGCCCCGGAAGAGGCCCAGGATGGTGGGTGACAGCGGCGGCTGTCCGGACAGCAGGTCCGCGTCGGCGGGGATTTCCTCGGTGGTAACGGGCACGCCCTGCAAGTCCTTGCGCATGTCCTCGGGCAGCCCTTCCACCGCACGTGCCACCGCCGCTCGGAAGTCGGGCTCGGAGGGAAGGGGCGGCACCGGGAAGTCCTCGGGGGCCAGCTCGCGGGCCTTGTCGAAGTGGACCTGCGCCTGCTTCCACTTGCCCTCGCGCTCCAGGAGCAGACCGAGGTGGTGGTGCGCGTGGGGGCCATGCTCCACGTCGTTCACCAGGGCGGTGAACGCGGCCTTCGCGTCGGCGAAGCGGCACAGCTCGAAGAGGGCCAGGGCCCGCTCGTAGATGGCCTCGTGGCTCTCCGGCTCGCGCGCCAGCACGATGGACGCACGCGCCAGGGCCTCCTCCGCCTGGCCGAGATCATTGAAGGCCATGGCCGACAGGAGGGCGAACTGCACCACCAGGTCCGACGGCATGCCGGGCTGGGACAGGCCCTGCTCGGCGTAGAGCAGCCCCAGCTCGTCCCGCTCGCGGCTGGAGGGCAACTGCACCGCGTACAGGTGCGCGGCGCCCAACAGCGCGTCCGGAGAGCCCGGGTCGATGGCGAGCGCGCGGGCGAAGGCCATCTGCGCCTCGGGCACCCGGTCCAGCGCGGCCAGCGCCACACCCCGCTCGGCGTGGGCCGGGGCGAAGTCCGGATCCAGGGCCGCGGCCTGGGCGGCGCAGGACAGCGCCTCCTCGAAGCGACCCTCGTCGTAGTAGCGGCGCGCCGCCTCGAACGGGGGCGCCCCATCGGTCCGACAGACGGCCAACGGGGCGACGGCGGGTGTGGAGGCAGCGGGCCGTGCTGCCTCGGCGACGGGCGCGGCCACAGGGGTGGGTGCGGAAGTGTGCGCAGCGCTGGAGACAGGCTCCGCCGGAGCAGGCTCCGAGGAGCTGCGCTGACAGGCACCAAGCAGGAGGCAGAGGGCGAGCAGACCGCGCCGCGACATGGAGGCGCAGGCTACGGCATCCCCTCGCACTCGGGAAGAATCGTCCCCCGCCTGCCTGCCTATAGTGGGAGGCAGGGAGCTCGCATGGAACGCTTCATCGAGGTCAACGGAATCCGGTTGCACTACCTGGACCACCCAGGCGGGGCGCCGCTGCTGGTGCTGATGCATGGGCTGTCAGCCAACGCCCATTGCTTCGATGGGCTGGTCGAGGCAGGGCTGAGCCCGCGCTTCCGGGTGGTCTCCGTGGACCTGCGGGGTCGGGGGCTCAGTGACAAGCCGCCGAGTGGCTACTCCATGGCGGAGCACGCGCGCGACATCCTCGGGCTGCTGGATGCCTTGGGGACGGGACCGGTGGTCCTGGGAGGGCATTCCTTTGGTGGCCTGCTCTCCTTCTATATCGCCGCGCACTGGCCCGAGCGCGTCTCCCGCCTGCTCATCCTCGACGCCGCTGGCGCCATGCACCCCCGGGTGCGAGAGCTGATTCAGCCTTCGCTGGATCGACTGGGCAAGGTGCTACCCTCCGTGGACGCCTATCTGGCGGCGATGAAGCAGGCGCCGTACCTGGAAGGCATGTGGAACGCGGGCCTCGAGGCGTACTACCGGGCGGATGTGAAGGAGAACCCGGACGGTACGGCGCAGGCGCGCTCGTCGCCCCAAGCCCTCGCCGAGGCGGTGGAGAACGCCCTGGGCGAGCCGTGGCCCGAGCTCTTGCCTCGCATCCGTCAGCCCACCCTCCTCCTCCATGCGCCCAACGGCTTCGGTGTCGCGGGCACGCCTCCCGTGGTTCCCCGGGAGCAAGCCCTGGAGACGGTGCGCACGTTGCCGAATGGCCGCTACGTCGAGGTGCCTGGCAACCACTACACGATGCTCTTCGGCGGCAATGCCTCCGCCGTGGTGCAGGCCATCACCGAGCAGCTCATGGCGCCCAATCCCTGAAAGGCGTTTTGCTACGCTCGACCGATGAGACAACCGAAGCGGCTCGTACTGGGTTTCATGGGGTGGGTGCTTGCGGCCGTCGTCCTGCTCGGAGCGACTGAGTCACCGGCGGCACGCGCTCCGAAGACTCCAGCGCCCGCCTCGCTGCCAGGCACGCCCGCGGGGCGCGAGGCCGCGGTTCTGATCGAGGTGTTCAACACGGGTTCAGGCAGAGCGATGCTCTCCTTCATCGAGGACCACTACGCGAAGCCGACCCTGGCCCAACGCTCCGCCAAACAGCACCTCGACACCTTCGGGACGCTCTGGGAGAACACGGGCGGGCTGATCCCACAGAAGGTGGAATCGTCGAGTGAGCTGTCGATCGTCCTGGTGGCCCGGGACAAGCTGGCCGGCGACTCGGTGCGGCTTCAAGTCGACGTCGAGGCGGTGGATCCGCACAACATCCTGCGGGTGGAGGTCCAGCCCATCGAGCCACCCTCGAATGATGCGGGCCGCCCGCTGACGGACGCGCAGGTCGCCAGCGCGACCAAGGCCTACGTCGAGAAGCTGGTCGCCGCCGATGCCTTCTCGGGCGCGGTGCTGATCGCGCACGGGAACAAGGTGGTCTACCAGGGCGCGTTCGGCCTCGCGAGCCGCGCCTATCAGGTACCCAATCGGGTGGACACGAAGTTCAACCTCGGCTCGATGAACAAGATGTTCACCTCGGTGGCGATCGCCCAGCTCGTCGAGGCGGGGAAGCTCTCGTATGAGGACACGGTGGGGAAGATCCTCCCGGACTACCCGAACAAGGCCGTCGCGGAGAAGGTGACGGTCCACCAACTCCTCACCCACACCGCGGGCCTCGGCAGCTACTTCAACGACCAGTACATGAAGGCGGACAAGAGCCGCTTTCGCGACGTCAATGACTACCTCCCGCTGTTCGTGCAGGAGCCGCTCGCGTTCGAGCCCGGGACGAGCTGGCGCTACAGCAACTCGGGCTTCATGTTGCTCGGGGCGATCATCGAGAAGGCCTCCGGCCAGAACTACTTCGTCTATGTGCGCGAGCACATCTACAAGCCCGCCGGCATGACGAACTCGGAGGCGTATGAGCTCGACCGCGAGACGCCGAACCTCGCGGTTGGCTACACGAGCCAGGGGCCCGGCGAGCAGCAGAGCCCCACCCGTGAATGGAACAACCTCTTCCTGCACGTCGTCAAAGGAGGGCCCGCGGGCGGCGGGTTCTCGACCGTCGAGGATCTGTGGAAGTTCTCCCGCGCGCTCCAGGCGCACAAGCTGCTGAGCGCCAGGTCCACGGAGCTCGTCACCACGGGCAAGGTGCAGCCCAGCCCCAAGCATGAGAACGACAAGTATGCCTATGGCTTCTCCGATGAGCTCGTCCAGGGCACGCACATCGTCGGCCACAACGGCGGCTTCCCCGGCATCAACAGCCAGCTCGATATCTATCTGGGCAAGGACTACACCGTCGCGGTGATGTCGAACTACGACCCGCCCGCCGCGGGGCGCGTCGCCCAGAAGGTCCGTTCACTGCTGCTTCGGAAGTGACACCGCGCTAACGCCGCGCCAGGACCTGCAGCGCGGCGCGGAGTTCATCGGGAGAGCGGGCCCCCTGCAGCGTCTGCCCACCAATCTGGAAATAGGGCACGCCCCGGACACCGGAGGACGACGCCCAGGCCGCTTGCGCCCGCACGTCGGACAGGCGCTTCGGGTCGGTCGCGATGGAGCGGGCGAACTCGGCGGTGAGCCCCGCTTCCTCCGAGGCCGAGGCGAGCACCTGGACATCGCCGATGTTCAGCCCCTGCTCGAAGTACGCGCGGTGCAGCGACTCGAGCAGGGCGCGCTGCCGCTCGAGAGGCGCAGCCGCGAGCAGCGCGTGAGCGGCGGCGGTCTGCGGGGAGACGCGGACCTTCTCCCAGTTGAAGCGAACCCCGTACTGGGTCCCCATCTGCGTCACACGAGAGAAGATCTGATCGACGGAGACGTTGCCGTACTTCGCCGTCAGCATCGCGCGCAGGTCCGTGCCTTCCGCCGGAGCCCCGGGCTCGAGCAGGAAGGGGTGCAGGAGGAGCGTCACCGGAGGACCGGACCACGCGCTGAGCACCTGGCCCAGGTTGTGGAGACCAATCCGGCACCAGGGGCAGCTCATGTCGTGCCACACGTCGACCTGCAACCGCGTCGTCGCCTGAGCCGCCGGGGCCGCCTGCGGAGCACCTGCGTCGAGAACCGCGGGCGCCGGCTGCTCGCGCGTGCAGGCACACAGGGCCACCACACCCGTGAACTTCAGGAAGGCTCGGCGGTTCATCGTGGACATGGAACTCATCGGGACACGAGGGAAGGCCAGAGGATACCGGCATCCGCGGCGGGGTTCACCTCGGGAGCCTCCTCGCTTAGGGTGCGCCTCCATGCGAACCCTCATTCTCGCGTCCACCTCGAGCGCACGCCGAGCCCTGATGGATGGACTGGGACTGCCCTACCGCGCGGAGAGCCCGGGAGTGGAGGAGGACGTGTCCCCTACCCTCTCGGCCCGTGAAGCCGTGCAGGTGCTCGCCGGGCGCAAGGCCAAGGCCGTACATGCGCGCCACCCGGAGGCCTGGGTCCTCGGCGCCGACCAGCTCGTGGAGGTGCAGGGCGAGGTGCTCTCCAAGCCTCCCGATCGCGAGGCCGCAAAGCGACAGCTCGGCAAGCTGCTCGGGCAGACCCACGACATCTGCACCGGCGTGTGCCTGCTCGGTCCCGGCGGCCACATCGCCGAGGCCGTCGAGGTCTCACGGCTCACCTTCTATCCGGTGCGCGACGAGGAGCTGGAGCGGTACCTGGACCTCGGCGAATGGCAGGGCTGCGCGGGCAGTTACCGCGTCGAGGGCGCGGGGCAGGCGCTGCTCGCACGCCTCGAAGGAGACCGCACCAACGTGCAGGGGCTGCCCATGCTTACCGTGGTGCGGATGCTGCGCGACGCCGGGTTCCCGTTCTTCGAGCGTCCCGAGCCCCTGAAGCCGTGACGGCGATCCAGGCAGCCGATCCGAGGCTCGCTGCGGCCCTGACGCCCATGTCCACCCTCAGGGAGAGGAGGACGTCATGGATGTGCTCGCGCCGATTGGCCGGCTGCTCTTCTCGGCCATCTTCATCACCAGCGGTCTGAACCACTTCCTCCACCTTCAGGCCATGACGGGCTACGCCCAGTCCTCGGGCCTGCCCATGCCCCAGCTCGCCGTCCTCGCCTCGGGGGTCGTGCTCGTCGTGGGGGGTGTGTGCGTGCTGCTCGGCAGCTTCGCCCGACTGGGCGCCGCGCTCATCGCGCTCTTCCTGCTGACCTCCGCCTTCACGATGCACCGCTTCTGGGACCTGGCCGATGCGCAGCTGGTCCAGCAGCAACAGGTCCACTTCATGAAGAACCTGTCCATGGCCGGAGGCGCCCTGCTCCTCGTCTACTTCGGACCCGGAGCCTTCAGCCTCCGGCGCAAGAAGGCGGAGGGGCGGCGCACCTCCTTCGGAGTTCCCCTGCGACACCGCATCCAGGAGTAGCGCGCGCATCGAGCCGGTACTCAGCCGATGGTCTCGTTGACCATCTCCAACAGGAACAGCAGGTCATCGCGCGTCCCAAGCGGATCGAGCAGCCCCGCCACTCCGCACAGCATGTTGCCCAGCAGGTTGCTCCCACCAGACACGGCGGACAGGTCGAGCTGGAGCGGCGAGAGGTCGAGCCCCTGCCCCAACCGCCCCAGCTGGATGGTGCCAATGTCGAAGGTCACGAGATCGCAGACGGCCTTCTTCGTGGGCGTCGAGGAAGCGCGCTCCTTGAGCGAGGCCCGAATGCCCTTCACCGACTGTTTGACGTTCCCGAGGCCCCGACCGTTGGCCTTCCTCACCTTGCCCTCCAGGAACCCATCCACCGTCAGGCCCTTGAGTTCGTCGTAGCCCAGGCGGGTAACGGTGAGCTTCCCCGTGAACACCCCGCCATCCGAGAGCTCTCCCTCGACCTCGAGGTCCTTGAAGAAGTGCTCCTCGCTGATGGCTCGCGCCGAGAACGGCAGCACCGCAAGAGCGAGGAAGACCCACACCTTCCCCTGAGACGACCACATCCCGCGCGCCATGCTGTTCCCCCCTGTGATGGCTGGGCATGAAGGCGGCCACCCAGCGGGGCGAAACAGTGGGAACCGGATGGGAGGCTCACAATCAGGCCGCCGGGACGACCTCAATGTCGAGCGCAGCCGCGCGCTGATCCACACACAGCGCACGAGGCATCGCGACACCGCGCTTCACGGAAGCGGTTGCGCCCCCTCCAGAGGAATCTCCAGGGTGAACGTGGCGCCCTGGCCGAGGCCCACGCTGGTGCAGGAGAGCCGGCCCTTCATCTCCTCGGCGGCCAGGGCGCTGATGTGCAGACCGAAGCCGTGACCGTCGTGCTTCGTGGTGAAGCCCTGGGTGAACATGCGCGGCAGGTTCTCCGGAGCGATCCCCACGCCATTGTCGGCCACTTCGATCAGCAGCCGCGCGCGCTCGTGTACCTTCTGGACGCGGATGGTCATGCGCTTGTCCTGCCGAGCGCTGTCCAACAGCGCATGCCGCGCGTTGCTCAAGAGGTTGACGAGGATCTGCAGCAGCTTGTGCCGGTCCAACAGCACGGTGGGCACATCCGCGTAGTCGCGCTCGATGAGGATGCCGTGGCGATCGAAGGAGCCGGCGTTCAGGCGCAGCGCCTCATCGATGAGCTGGGGCACCGACACCGGCTCCACCGCTCCCGCGGCGCGCGCGTGCTTCTGCTGCATGCTGACGATGGACTTGATGTGCTCGACGCTCTCGCTGAGCGCACCCATCTCCTTGAGCAGCGTGTCCCGCTCCTCCCGCAGCTGCTCCGAGAGCGCGATGAGGTAGCCCGGCAGCTTCTGTCCCTGGGGATCCTGGGTGAGGAAGGTGGCGAGGTCCGAGCTGTGCTCGCGCAGCAATTGGGTGGCCCGGCTCAGCCCCGCCACCCGGGACTGGCGCAGCTGGTCGATGACGAGCCCCGTGGAGACGTTGACGCTGTTGAGCGTGTTGCCCACATTGTGGAGCACGCCCGTGGCCACCTCCGCCATGCCCGCCTGACGCGAGACGTCCATCATGCTGCGGTGCAGCTCTCCCAGCCGGGCCTCGGCCTCCTCGCGGGCCGCGATGTCCCGGCCGAGCTGGGCCAGCGTCCGCTCGAGCGAAGTCTGGGCCGCGTCCCGCGCGGTGCTGTGCAGCGTGCCCAGGCCCCAGGCGGCGAAGTACGCCAGGCCCGCGAAGAGCTGCGCGGACCAGAGCCCCTCGACGGTGAGTCCGCCGGGGAGAAGGCCATGGTGCGTCCAATAGAGCGGGTGCCCTACGCCCAGCGTCACGAACAAGATCAGGGCGAACATCAACCCCAGGCGGGGACCGCTCAAATACACCGCGAGCGCGGGCAGCAGCATGTGCGTGGCATGCATGCCGCTCAGGACATTGCCAGACGCAAAGCTGGACCCCACCAACCCCAGCCCCAGGGTCATCAACAGCAGGACGGCCGGCGCGGTGGCCGTGCGGGCACCGCGCGCCAACACCAGGCTCCCCAGGTAGCCCAGGCCGGGGACGACGCCCGAGGCCAAGGGCTGCCCCCACCTGAACAACCAGAGCACGTACAGCCCATTGACCACGAACAGGAAGAGGGAGGCCCCCACCAGGATCCGGTGCCGGACGAGCTCGGCCGGCGGCGCCCCGCGCAGGGACTCCGAGAGCAGAAGGTCCAAAAGGGACAGGACGCCGGAACGCGCTTCGGCGGATGCGGGCTTCTCCATGTGCGCCTTATCAGGGACGAGGACTCAACCGCTCGAGAGCTCCGCGAGGATCTCCCGGTAGGCGGCGCGCGCCTTCTCCAGCTCTCCCGGCTTGAAGCTCACCGCCGCCACCACCGGGTGCCCTCCGCCGCCGTAGCGCCCGGCGATGCCTGCCAGGTCATGCTTGCGCAGCTCCGGCCGCCAGGGATTGGAGCCCAGCGACACCTTCGCCCGGCTCGGCCCCTGCCCCACCCACAGCGTGTAGCGCGCCTCCGGGTAGAGCGCGTAGGCGATGAACTTGTTGAGGCTGTCCACGCCCTCGTCCGCCAGGTCGAAGAACACCACCCCGTTCTCGTAACGCGCCTTGGCGCGCACCTGCTCGATGTGACGCTGGTGGCGCTCGAGCAGCGGCGCCAGCGGCTCGGCGATCAGCGGAGAGGCCGCGATGGAGGCCAGCGACTCGCCCTGCATCCGCTGGATGACCTGGGGGATGAAGTCCGGCGACTTGTTGGCCTCCAGCACCGTCATGATACGCAGCGCCGGCTCCTCCAGCGCCACCGCCATCTGGGGGCTCGGGAACTGCGCCCCGTCGATGATCTCCGCCCAGTGGATGAGCTCCTGCATGGACGAGGCGTCCCACCCGAAGCGCTCCCGGGCCACGTCCGCCAGGTACTTCGTGCAGCTCTTGCGGTGCGCGTCATGGAACTTGCGCCCGCTCGTGTCCGCGCGGAAGTGCGCCTCGTCCCCCGGCTGCTGGAAGGCCGAGGCGTGGTGATCGAACCACCACGTGAGCCGCGCATCCTGGCTGTAGCGGAAATCGACGATGGCGTTCTCGTCCCCGGAGAAGACCGAGGCGTCGATGCCCTCGGCGCCCGGCTTGTGCGCCAGGCCCCGGTACGTGAAGGAGGCATCCGCGCGCACGCGCTCCCGGTAGAAGCGGGTGAACACCGCCGCGCTCGCGGCCCCGTCGAAGCAACTGTCGTGGAAGAGGACCTGGACTTTCATGGGAGCCCGCCTTTACTGCAATGCCAACCCGGCGCCCACCGCCACGAACGCCGACTCTCCACCCGTCGCGTCCGGCGGCGCCGCGACCACCGCGAAGCCCACCAGCCGCCCGTCCGCGAGCTTGCCGCAGCTGAAGGTGCCCCGGGCGCCGCTCCCCGTGCTCAGCTCGTACACCAGCGCCTTGGTCCCCATCGCCAGCGGCGCGTGCTTCGTCGAGGGCTTGATTGACGGATCTCCTCCGAACGCCTTGAGCAGCGCCTGGCAGTCCGCCGTCACCGGCTGGCTCGCCCCCCGGTCCACCCACAGCGCGCCGTAGCGGCCCTGAGCCGCGTCGCCAAACCCCACCCCGCTGCCCGTGAGCGTCGCCAACGGCAGCGTCAGGTGCGGCGCGAGCTGCTCACGCGGCAGCCGGCCCCAGCCCGCCGGCAGCTCGAGCTGGTAGCCCAGGTCCCGCCCCACGAGGAGCTGCCGCGCGTCACCGCCGGCGCCATCCACCGGGCCCATGGGCCGCACGAGGAAGACCGCTCCCAGCAGCGCCGCGACGACGCCCAGCCCCAGGCCGGCGTAGCGGCGCACCGGGCCCGGCTCTCCCACCACCGACACGAGCGCCACCACCGCGTGCGCCATGTACGCCAGGTGTACGGGCTCCAGCGGCGCCGCGCGCGCCAGGAACCCCGCCACCATCAACTGCAGCACCATGCCCACCTGCGCCAGCAACTTGGCAGGACCCAGGTTCAGCAACAGCACCAGCCCGAGCACCAGATCCAACGCCACCAGGCCATACACCCAGATCGGCTCGTTCAGGTTGCCGAGCACCCCGCCCGCGCGCAGGAACCACGCCACCGCGCCCACGAAGAACACCGCCACGATGGGGCCGGGGTGGGCCGTCACCTCTCCGGTGATGTTGCCCCCGAAGACGGTCTGCTCCATCTCCTCGCTGTCGCGCTGCCGGTCCACCCGCTTGCGCTGGCCCCGCTTGTACATCTGCAGGAACTCGAACGGCTCGTGACAGGAAGGGCACGCTTCGGCGCCGCGCGGGATGGGGCTGTGGCCGCAGCTCGGGCAGAGGGTCTGGGGCATGGCGCTCCCGGGTATACCGCACCGCGCTACTTCCCTAGGAGAACCCCGGGTATCCGACTTCTACCCACTCCACGTTTCATTGAAACGAAGTGTTGAATGCCCTGCAGTACTAGAACGAACCGAGGCATTCGTGACACGTTTTGAGGGGGCGGGTGGAAATCTTCCCACTCATTGCGGATCCACCATCCGTGTAAGTGCTTGAAACCTGGTGGGAGACATCAGGGCATGCGCCTGGCGCGTCGCTTGCTTATGTAAATGCCTGCAATCGGTGAACAACCCATGACGTTGGGTGGGGAGGAGCACCATGGCCAAGGCGACGACAGCCCGGAAGAGCCGTTCAGTCCGACGCCAGGCACGGCGGGTGATGCCCTCGTCGCGGCGCAAGAACCGACGGGCCCCGGCGCCTGCCGCCAAGACGGGCCCGCTCACCTTGGGTGAGCTCATCGCGGCGGCCTTCGACACCGCGGGGGGAGAGTTCCTGGAGGTCCTCCGGGTGGTCAGCTCCCCTCAGCTCTCCAAGGCCCTGGGTCGCCGTATCGTCCTGGAGACCTGAGCCTCGTCACGTCGCTACGGGTGATCGGCGCCCGCGTAGAAGGGCGTCGGGGTCGCCTCACCCGCGAGCGCCTTGGCGAAGTCGTCGGCGTGCTGAGGGCTGACCAGGAAGGTGCCCGCCGGCGTCTGCAGGCGCACCGGAGCGGCCTGCTCCAAGGTGCTCCCCACGGGTCCGCCGCCCCCATCCGAGAGGGCCGCTCCCGACGGAACGGTGGCACAGCCAGCAAAGACCAGGAAGCAGAGCGCGGCGTGGAGCTTCATCCGTGTCCTCCCAGGCGAAGGCCCGAAGTGTGGCGCGCTCTCCTACGTTGAAGTTCGCCGCGTGACAAGCCCCCTGCCCTGGGCCTGAATGCTCGCCTGCTCATGATCGACACCCACTGTCACCTCGATGCTTCCCGGTTCGAGCCGGATCGCTCCGACGTGCTCGTGCGCGCCTGGGCCGCGGGGCTCCACGGCATCGTCATTCCCGCCGTCGGCCCCGACACCTGGGAGCCGCTGCTGGAGCTGCCCCGGCGTGACGCGCGCGTGCAGGTGGGGCTTGGCATCCACCCCCAGCTGCTGCCGGAGTTGCCTCCGGAGCAGGACACGGCGCACCTGGAGCGGCTCGACGCGCTGCTCTCCCAAGGTGGCGCCGTGGCCGTGGGCGAGTGTGGGCTGGATGGGCCCTCCATCCCCGGCGCGTCGATGGAGCGACAGGTGGCCGTGCTCCGAGGCCACATGGCGCTGGCGCGCAAGCACCGGCTGCCCGTGCTGATGCACTGCCACCGGGCCCACCCCGCCCTCATCGAGTTCCTGAAGGAGGAGCCCTTCCCCGAGGCGGGCATCCTCATGCACAGCTACAGCGGCGGGGTGGAGCTGGCGCGCTTCTACATCCAGAAGGGGTGCCACTTCTCCTTCGCCGGCCCCGTCACCTGGGCCGAGGCGCGCAAGCCGCTGGATGCCCTGCGCGCCATCCCTCCGGACCGGCTGATGGCGGAGACGGACTCTCCGGACCAGGCCCCCACGCCCCACCGAGGGAAGCGCTCCGAGCCCGGCTTCCTGCCCCACATCATCGAAGGCATGGCCCAGGTGTTGGGAGAGCCCGTCGAGGCGCTCGCCCAGCGAACGACCGCCACCGCCCGCCGCTTCTTCCGGGAAGCCTTTCCCCCTCCTTCGCGGTAGGCATGCGTCGCGTTATAGAGGGACTCCATGAGCACGCAGCCCACCACCTCGGACATTTCCCCGGCCCCGGTTCCTGAAGCCGGTGCCCCTTCGCTCGCCAAGCCCTTCAAGCTGTCCCGGCGCTTCGATCGGACAGGACGTCTGCTCGGCGACTCGGCGATGGAACGCCTGGCCGCCGCGCGTGTAGTGGTGTTCGGCCTGGGAGGCGTGGGCAGCTACGCCGCCGAGGGACTGGTGCGCAGCGGCGTGGGCCACCTCACGCTGGTGGACCATGACGACGTGTGCGTCACCAACACCAACCGCCAGCTCCACGCCACGGTGCGCGGGGTGGGTAAGTCCAAGGCGGAGCTGATGGCGCAGCGCTGCCGGGAGATCAACCCGGACGCGAGGGTGGAGGCCGTGCGCGAGTTCTACCGTGCCGAGGTGGCCGAGCAGATGCTGCCGCCGGGCCAGTATGACTTCGTGGTGGATGCCATCGACAACGTGAAGGCCAAGCTGCACCTGCTGCACCGCTGCGTGACGCTGGGCCTGCCGGTGGTCAGCTCCATGGGCGCTGCGGGCCGGCTGGACCCTACCGCCATCCGCGTGGAGGACCTGTGCGAGACGCACATGGATCCCTTCGCCAAGGACATCCGCAAGCTGCTCAAGCGGAAGTACGGGGTGGAGACCGAGCGGCACACCGGGATTACCGCCGTCTATTCCATCGAGACGCGGCGCCAACCGGTGGCCCTGCGCTACGACGACGCCACGGATGGCTTCCTGTGCGTCTGCCCGCAGGACAATGACTTCCACACCTGCGATCACCGCACGCAGATCGACGGCAGCGCGGTGTTCGTCACGTCCGCCTTCGGCATGAACGCCGCGGGCGTGGTGGTGCGCCGGCTGGCCTCGACCCGCTGACCGCTTCCCCTGACTACCCGCCGATGTACCAGGTCAGGGCAATGATTCCGCGCACGGGTCCTCCATCGGCCGAGACGTTCTCCCGCGTCAGCCCGTTGTCCCGCGTGGCCTCCGCGAGCGGCAGCGCCGCGTCGACCTCGGCCCCCAGCGACACCGTGCGGAAGAGGAAGAGTTCAGCCCCCACCCCCGCAGTGCCGTAGACAATCGGCGTCACCGGCTCCAACACCCTCGCCCCGAGCCGCGCGTTCAGCCGCAACGGACCGAACTTCCCCGTCCGCAACGTCAACCCCGCGCCGTAGCCGAAGTAGGGCCCCTCGCTCTCCGCGTTCGCCTCCACCGAGGCGAAGAGACCCACGTACCGAGAGAAGTCATAACCGAGCCGCAGCCCTACCCCGCCACCATTGCGAAGCTCCACCTGGGTGTCCTGCTGCATCGCGGGATCGTCCACCGTGATCTTCCAGCCCGTGAGCGCGTGGATGTGCGGCTGGAGGTACAAGCCCGTGGGAGGCTTCTTCTCCTCCTCCTCGTCTGCGAACGCCGGGGACAGCGACAGGAACACCGACAACACCGCGCCGCGAGCAACGAGCTTCCGATGCATTCCGTGAGTCATCCTGGAGAGGGCCATGCGCGCCACGGACTGCAAGGCATGCGCCGCAACCGTTCCAAGGCATGCATGCACCTGCCCCTGCGGCGCGTGTGCAGTCCTCTGCCCACCACCGCGGCATTTCCCTGACAGCCCTGTCACAACCCGGCAGCGCGCAAACCGTCCTCAAGGAGGCCCCCGGCGTCAGGTGTTCCGCGCCGCCCTACCCTCCGGGTTGAAGAAAGGACAATTCTGCTTTTCCACGGCTAGCGGATTTCCTCCTGCATCAAAAGATTATTTCGGCCCCTTGGTACTCCCACACAGTGCCACCACCGAGCACTGGGCCAAGGGGGGCGGATTCCCCTGGAGGAACCATGGAATCGAGGGTCGAGAAGGTGTCACTCGCGCGCGGCGTCCACTTCGCGGTAGTGCTCTGTGCATGGCTGGTAGCAGGGCCGGTGCTGGCCCAGACCCCCGAGGGACAGGTGCCCTGGCCCTATCGGGCGCCTGACGCGGCGCTGCCGTCCGCCCAGGAGTCCAGCCCAGAACTCTCGAGCAGCGCGGCCTCCACCCTCCTCTACGTGCATGGCCCCACCCTGGTCTTCACCATGGATCTGGCCACCCGCGCGGCGGCCGACCTGGGCGCCGCGGGCGTCACCCTCACCGATGTGGCGCTGGCCCCCAACGGCATCCTCTATGGCAGCAGCTTCGCCGGGCTCTACCGCATCGACACGACGACGGGTGCCACGACCCGGCTCCCAGGCTCCTACCCCGTCCTCATCAACGCCCTGGTCTGGTCGCCGGATGGCTCCCTGCTGGCCGCCGGCAGCCGGACACTCCTGCGCATCAACCCGACCACCTGTGCCGCGACCGTCATCGGCCAGTTCGGCATTCCGTACGACTCGGCGGGAGACCTGGAGTTCGGCGCGGATGGCGCGCTGTACCTGACCGCGACCGGGCCCACCGCGACGACCGCGCTCCTGAAGGTGAATCCCCATACGGGCGCGGCCACCGTCGTCGGAGACATCGGCTTCGCCGGGGTGTTCGGCCTGGTCCGCGACGCGGAGGGCAGGATGTGGGGCGGCACCGATTCGGGGACCCTCCTCGAGATCAACACCGCGACGGGGCAAGGCACGGCGGTCTTCTCCTCGCGCCGGGCCATCTGGGGCATGAGCGGCCACCCCCAGGTCCGCCCCACGGACACCACGCCCCCTGTCATCACCACGCCGGGCGATCTCACCCTGGAATGCACTGGCGCGGCGCCGCCCATCGCCTCGCAGGTGAGCGCGGTGGACGCGGAGGACGGACCCGTGTCGGTGACGTGTACGCCGGGCGGCGCGTACCCGCGGGGCACCACGCTCACCACCTGCTCGGCCTCGGACGCGGCGGGCAACGTGGCGACGGCCCAGTTCTCGGTGACGATGCTGGCCACGGGCGCTCCCACCCTGAGCCTGCTGGGCGACAGCGTCATGGAGCTGGAGTGCGGCGTGGACACCTATGTGGACCCGGGCGCCACGGCGCAGGACTCCTGCTCGAGCCCCTTGGTGGTCCACAAGTACAACTCGGGACAGGACGCGTACGGCCCCGGCCCCAACACCGCCGCCGAGGGCACCTATTCGGTGCAGTACATCGCCTGGGACGCGACGGGCTACACGGTGAGCGCCCTCCGCTCGGTGAAGGTGAAGGACAACCGTCCGCCGACGCTCCAGCTCCGAGGGCCCTCGCACATGATGCACACGTGCGGCCGTGGGTGGGTGGATCCCGGCGTGGAAGCGGTGGATGCGTGCTACGGGAACGTGGCCCCCACGGTGCGGACCACGGGCTTCGTGAACGGCTGGGTCCCAGGCACGTACACGGTGCGCTACGAGGTGACGGACAGCGGGGGTAACAGCGCTCCGCCCGTGACGCGTACCGTGCAGGTCGTCAACTGCCCCTGGTAGCGGCACCAGGCCTCAGCGGCGCAGCGGCAGCTCCACGGAGAAGGTGGAGCCACGGCCCGGCTCACTCGTGACGTGGATCTTCCCTCCGTGGATGTCGACGATCTGCCGCACGATGAAGAGCCCCAGCCCCATGCCCCCGAACGAGCGCGCGGAGGCGGCGCGCTCGAACTTGTCGAAGATGCGCGGCAGCGCCTCCGCTTCGATGCCCATGCCCTCATCACGGACCACGAGCCGGGCCTTCTCCCCGTCGGTCGTCACCTCGATGAAGAACGTGAGCTGGAGCTGGCAGCCGCACCGCTGCGCCTCGGCCGCGAACTGCTCCGCCACCGCCTGCACCATGTGAGCGCCCGCCAGCTGGGACTGTCGTCCGCGAGCGCGCCCTCCGGTGTGAAGCACCCACACCACCTGCCCCGTGGCCTCGGCCGCCGCGCGCACCGCGTCGTGGTTCACAGGCTGCGTCATGGCTTCAAAGCCCCTCGTGTCTGGCGCTGAACGGAAGCTCGCGCCCCCTGGCTGAGCGGACAGGTCCTGTTCTGTAAACTGGGCTCCTCCTTTAACAGGGTGGGCGCTGGGGAGGGGCCTTCTGAGAAGAAGGTGGCGCCTGCCATGTCGGTCATGCCCTGGCGCGGGGTCTCCCTCCATCGCTGTCCTGGAGCGAGCCCATGAGTGCTACCCCGGCAGAGACTCCTCAGGTGCTGAACCCCGAGCAGGTCGTTCGCGGGCTGCATCCGCTCATGATGGCAGGCAGCTTCATCCTGTCCCTGGCGGTCACGCTCCAATACGTGGGCCAGTGGCGGCTGATGGCCTGGGCCTTCGGGCTGTCGGTCCTGCGCATCCTGGCCAATGTGCTGCTCTCGAAGGTGTTCAACCGCTGGCTCGCGCCGAACACGGTGGAGTGGATCCGGATGGTCTGCAACGTGTCGGGCGTCGCGGGGATCGGGCTCATCGCGGGGTGGAGCCTGCTGCTGTGGATCTACATCCCCTTCGCCATGCTCTGGATCTTCGGGATGGAGGGGCAGAGCCGCCTCCGAGCCCTGACCTACCTGGTGCTCATGGACACGACGGCGCTGCTGAGCGGGGCGGATCCGTTCCAGCCCGTGGCCTTCACCCTCCTGGCGGTGCTGATCTTCCGGCTGACCGAGAAGCGGGCCGAGCTGCTGCAGCAGTCGCTGGAGCACATCATCCACCAGCGCGAGCAGCTCTCTCAGGCGCAGGGGCAGCTGCGGGTGCTGCATGAGCGTGCCCTGGAGCAAGAGAAGTTCTCCAGCCTGGGCATGATGGCCGCGGGCGTGGCGCATGAGATCAACAACCCGATGGCCTTCGTCACCAGCAACGTCCACTCGCTCTTCAAGGACTTGCAGCAGGAGCCGGTGCTGCCCGCGCCCTTGAAGGAGTACGTGGACGAGGTGCTGCCGGCGACGCTGGATGGCATCAAGCGGGTGAACGCCATCGTGTCGGACCTGCGGCGCTTCGCGCGGGGCGACCCGGAGGCCTATGCCGAGTACGACTTGAACGCCGAGGCGGAGGCCGCGATGCGGATCGCCCAGGGGCAGCTCGGCCACTGCCGGGTGGAGGTGGCGCTGGGCGAGGTGGGCCTGCTGGTGGGTCGGCCGCGGCAGATCGTCCAGGTGCTGGTGAACCTGCTGGTCAACGCCGGGCAGGCCACGGGTTCAACCGGCGTGGTGCGGCTGTCCACGCGCCGCCAGGGCGAGGGGGTATGCGTGGAGATCCGCGACACTGGCGCGGGGATGACGCCGGAGACGCTGCGCAACCTGTTCCAGCCGTTCTTCACCACCAAGCCGCCAGGCATGGGCATGGGGCTCGGGTTGGCGGTGGCCCATGGCCTCATCACCGGACAAGGTGGCCACATCCAGGTGGAGAGCGAGCCGGGCAAAGGCTCGTGTTTCACCCTGCACCTGCCCCGGGTGGCGCACCGCGCTGCGTTGAGCTCCAACAAGAGCCAGGGCGTGACCCTGGCGGCTGGCTAGCCGCGCAGCCGACAGGGTAGCACCGGACCCTATCCCCCGAGGCGGGCTCCTCCCGCTAGACTTGGCACGGCATGGCCGCTCCCACCCCCTCCTTGTCGCTCCCGAGCCGGTTGCTACAGGACCATCTGCGCCAGGACGTCCTGCCGCGGGAGTCCTCCATCTTCCGGTTCATGGGGGGGCTGACGGCGTTCTGCGGCGTGGCCGTGTTGCTGGTCGGGGGAATCATCGGCTGGGCGCTGTCGCTGTGCATCGCGTCGCTGATGGCCCTGCTGTGCCTCTACTACGTCTGCACCCTGTGGCTGGTGCGGCGCCGTGGGGGCCTGCCTCCCGTGATCCAGTGGGTGGACACCGCGGTGATGGTCTCCATTCCCGCGGTGGTCTTCGCCCTCGACACGCTCTTCAACGGCGCGGAGTACGCGCTCACCACGCCGCCGCTCGTGGTGTGGGCCGCTCCCATCGTGGTGTGCTCGCTGCGCGCGGGAAAGCGGCTCGCCTACGTGGCGGCGACGCTCGCGGCGCTGGAGTACCTCGCGCTGTACTTCGTGCTGGCGCTGCCCCGGCTTCCGGCCGACACGCTGAGCACGCTGACACCGCCGCTCATCGCCTTCCGCGCGGTGTTCCTCTTCGCGTACGGGCCGCTCACGGCCACGCTGGCTGGACACCTGGTGCGAAAGGCCGAGGAGACGCTGCGGCTCATCCGCGAGCGGGATGTGATGGGCAAGTACCTGCTGCACGAGCGCCTGGGCGTGGGCGGCATGGCGGAGGTGTTTCGCGCCACGTACAGCCCCGAGGGCGGTTTCGAGAAGCAGGTGGCGGTCAAGCGCATCCTCCCGGCCTATACGGAGAACGAGAAGTTCCTCGCCATGTTCCGGCGCGAGGCGGAGCTGGGCTCGCGGCTCATCCACCCCAACATCATCCAGGTGCTGGACCTGGGCCGGCACCAGGGCACCCTGTTCCTGGCCATGGAGTTCGTGGACGGGATGCCCCTGAGCACGCTCTTGCAGCGGCTGCCCGGCAAGCGGCTGCCCCCAGCGGCGGTAGCGTATATCGGCGCGGAGCTGGCCGGGGCGCTGACCTACCTGCACGGCCGCACGGACGCCAAGGGCGAACCGCTGGGGCTGGTACACCGGGACGTGAATCCGCCCAACGTGCTCCTGTCCTGCATCGGCGAGGTGAAGCTGTCGGACTTCGGCATCGTCCGGGCTCGGCACGAGGTGCCCATCACCCAGGGCAACGACGTGAAGGGCAAGGCGGGGTACATGGCGCCGGAGCAGACCTACGGGCAAACGATCGACGGCCGGGCGGACCTGTTCGCCCTGGGCCTCACGCTGCACGAGGCCCTCACCGGCCGGCCCACGCTGTACGGCGAAAACGAGGTGGCGCTGATGCTCGCCGCCTCGGAGCAGCAGGTGGCGCCGCCCTCCAAGCTCCAGCCCGGCATCTCCTCCGTGCTGGATGCCATCATCATGGGGCTGCTGCACCCGGAGGCGGCCCAGCGCACGCCCTCGGCCGAGGTGCTGCAGCGCCAGTTGCTCGTGCTCGCCGGGGACGAGGCCCCCTACCCTCAGGGCCGCCAGCTCCTCGTGGAGGCCGTGCGCCAGGCCCGGAACGCTCCGCCGAGCGGGCCGGACATCAGCGCGGCGCCCACGGTGTCCTTCGAGCGTCCGCAGCGGCGGTCCTGGGCCGGCTGAGCGTCCGGTACGGCTCAGCCTCGCTCCAGGGCGATGAAGCATTTGGGGCAGGAGCGTAGGCTCCGGGCCTTGCGGCGGATGTCCGGGTCGAGATCCAGCGACGCATCACACGCCGGGCAGCGCCACACCGCGCAGGACAGGCCTCCGATCAGCCCTGCTCCCGCGATGACGAAGAACTCGGTCCACTCCCAATGCTCGAAGAGGATGAAGCCCACGATCGCGGCTGGGATGGTCCCCAGCCGCATCCCCAGGGTGATCCACATCCGGCGCCGGAAGGACTTGTGGACCCGATTCGTGAAGGCAATCCCGCTCTCCTGCCGCGAGAAGCGCTCCCCCGGAGTGCGGCCCGTACCCGCCGCGCGCTCCTGGCGTTCGGGAGCGGGCGGCTGTGATGGAAGCTCGAGGGAACGGGGGCGCTGCCCACGCTCGGACTCCTCTGTTCCCGCCCGCCCGAACTCCACCGCCAGCTCCGCCGTCTCCTTCACCACGCCCTGCAACTGGTCCCCGGTGAGGCTGGGCGGGAGCGGGACGATCAGTTCGTCTCCCGCGAGGCGAGCCCGGGGGTGCGTGGTGAGGAACGCGGGCAGATGCCGCAGCAGCGCCTCGTCCTTCAACAGGCGGATGGCGGCGGCGGGGTTGAGCGCTCGCACGTGGACGCACGTGTCGAAGGCGGGTACGCCCACTTGGATGTCTCGGAAGCCCGCGAAGCGCCCCGAGGCGCCGACCGCCTGCTCCGATTCGATCTGGAGCCCGGTAACGAGCGGCCCCGGAATGCGCGCCCGGGTCACGAACTCCCGCCGAGCGTTGAGCTCCAACCGCACGTCGGTGCCAAAGAGCCGTCCGCGCGCACCGCTCGGACCGGGAGGGCCCAACCCCAGGGTCTTCGCGAACTCCTCGAAGCGCTGGGAGATTTCATCGACCGTAGCCATGGTGGTACCCGAATAGATACCACCCGCCCGAGGCTCCAGGCACCCTGCCCCGCCCCGGTGCGAGGGCCATCATGCGGTGGTGAGCAAGCGGGCGGTGGTGTCTCGTACCGCGCGCCGCGTGGCCTCATCCTCGGCGACTGGAGGCCAGGACTGCTCGGCCTCCTCCACGAGCCAGCGCGCCTCACCGGGGGAAGACCAGCGCTCGCGGGCGAGGATCCGCGCCAGACGCGCGGCACACACCTCGGGTGCCTCCCAGCTTCGCTTCGCCAGCGACAGCAGCCAGCCGATGGGGCCCGAGCGCGCCCCAAGGTCCGTGCGCACCACGCCCGGGTGGAGCACGACAACGTCGATCGCCGGATAGGCGGCGGCGATGTCTCGCATGGCGAGAGCGAAGCAGAGCTTGGTGTTGCAGTAGGTGCGGATGCCGGAGAAGTCACCGCCGGTGGGAGTCCGGGCGGCGTCGAAGCGCCCCTTGAAGATCAACCCGGCGCTCACGACCATGATGCGGCGCAGGCGCTCGGCGTCGAGGAGCGCCTTCTGCATCATCAGGGGCGCCAGGTGGTTGACGGTGAAGGCGGTCTCGAAGCCTTCCGGGGTAAGCACCCGCTTGGAAGGCCACAGCCCGGCATTGTGGATGAGCGTCGCGCCCGGGGTGACGACCTCGACCAGGCGCTGCCCGAGGGCACGGGCCTCGGAGAGTGACGAGAGATCCCCCGGCACCGCGATGGCACGGCCGCCCTTCTGCTCGACGGCGGTAACGAGCGCGTCCAGGCGAGCGCGGTCCCGAGCGACAAGGACGAGGCGATCGTCGCGCCGCTCGGCGAGCGCCAGGGCCAGGGAGTGACCGATACCGCGAGAGGCGCCGGTGAGGATCAAGTCAGCCATGCCCCAAGCCTAGACAGGCGGGTCTCGAAAGTGGAATTTTATTCCAATTACGACGGACCCATGGGTCCAGGGCGATCGACCGCGGACAGCGCTCCGCATAGGGTGGAGCGCGCATGAGTCCCCCTCGAAGTGACGGAGTGAAGCGACGTGACGCGCTCCTGGACGCGGCGTTGCGATGCTTCGTGGAGCGGGGAGTGCTCGGCACGGGAATCGAGGAGATCCGCCGGGCGGCGGGGGCGAGCCCGTCGAGCGTCTACCACCTCTTCAACGGGCTGACCGGCATCACCCTGGCTCTACTGGAGCGCACCTTCGAGCGTCTCTTCGCGCACCTGACGGCGAGGGTGACGACGACGACGACGGCGGAGAAAGCGGTCATCGCCCTCGTGGATGGGCACCTCGAATGG
The DNA here is from genome assembly GCF_034259325.1 of Hyalangium ruber. Taxonomy (NCBI): domain Bacteria; kingdom Pseudomonadati; phylum Myxococcota; class Myxococcia; order Myxococcales; family Archangiaceae; genus Hyalangium; species Hyalangium rubrum. The sequence continues at coordinate 106,754 of NZ_JAXIVS010000007.1, forward strand.
ATCCTTGGCCACCCGGACGAGGGGCGCTTCATGTACCAGGCCACTGCGCTCGAGTTCGAAGCCGACGCGAGGGACGCGCTTCAGGCGAGAAAGGCCGAGATGCTGGGGCCGATCGTCCTCCACCTGGGCCGCTTCATCGCCGAGGGGATGCTGCCCGCGTGGTCCCCGCTGGCCCTCGATGTGGTGCTGCTCGGCCCGAGTCACGAGGCGTGCCGCCGCTTCCTCGCCGGGGCTCCGCTCGATCCGGAGTGGATGCGCGCCACCCTGCCCCAGCTCGCCTGGCAGAGCGTCGCGCCCCGGCGCTCTACCCGACGTCGCTGATCAGGAACACCCGCCTCACTCCAGGACTCGCGACCCCTCCGGAGGCTCGTCCGTGGGAGCGCGGAAGCAGGCGCGCACCTCTCCGCAGGAGTGCGGGTGTACCAGGTCGTCGTCGGGCCCGACGCTTTCACCTGTCGCGACGCACCAGAACGTCGCGGTCGAGACGAAGCCCGCATCCCAGGACACCGCCGCGTCGTACCGGACGCCGGGCGTTCCCTTCGAACGCATCCGTCGGCAGACGCGCGGCGGCTTCTGCTCGGGGCTCGAGTCCATGCGCTCCCTCAGGCCGCGGCCGCAGCCAACACCGTTCTCCGAATCACCGCTTCGAGGACCGGAACCTTGTAGGCGTTCTTCGACAGGGGCGTCGCCCCCTTCACGGCCGTCTGCGCCACCTGTCGCGCGAGCCCCTCATCCAGCGTCTTCCCCACGAGGAGCTTCTCGGCCTCCGTCGCCCGCCGAGGCGTGGGCGCGACCCAGCCCATGGCGATCGACGCCTGCCGGATGGTCTTCCCCTCCATCTGCAGCACCACCGCCACGTCGCAGATGGGCCAGTCGTAGCTCTCCCGCTCACCCTGCTTGTGGTAGGCCGCCTTCGTTCCCGCTCCCGGCGCGGGGATGCGCACGCGCGTCAACAGCTCGTTCGGCGCGATGACCGTGTCACGCGGGCGATTCATGTCCGGCGGCAACAGGAACTCGGACAGGGGCACCACCCGCGACTTGCCTCCAGGGCCACTCAGCTCCACCGAGGCGCCATAGGCCACCAGGGCCGTGGCAGGGGTGGAGGCATGCACCATCACCGTGCGCTGGTTGTCGAAGATGGCGTGGTACTGGTTCTGGCCCGCGCGGACCCGCTCCACATCGTCTCCCCCGGCCTGATGAAAGTGGTCATGCCGGAAGTACCAGCAGCGGGGCCGCTGGAGCAGGTTCCCGCCAATCGTGGCGGCATTGCGGACCTGGGGAGTCGCGGCGTGCTCGGCCGCATCCGCCAGCGCCACGAAGCGACGGCGCACCTCGGACTCCCGCGAGAGGCGGGCCAGCGTCACCAGGGCGCCAAGCTCCAGGCCCTGTTTGGCATCGAAGCGCACCCCGTCCATTCCCTTGATGGTCTTGAGGTTGACCACCCGGCGCGGGGCCACCACCCCATTCTTCATCAGATCCAGCAGGTCCATTCCTCCGGCCTTGGCGACGACCGGCTGGCGCTCGTTGCCTTCACCCAGCAACGAGACGGCCTGCTCCACGGATTCAGCGTCTACCCATTCGAAGCTCTGCATGAATCCTCCGATTCGACTCAGGCGCGCAGCGCCGCGAGCACGTTCGCGGGCGTCATCGGAAGCGTCCGAATGCGCTTGCCCGTCGCGTTGTAGAAGGCATTGGCCACCGCCGCCGCGGTCGCCACGTTGGCGGGCTCGGCGACTCCGCGCGCATCCGTCGAGGACTGCGCCCCGAGCTGCTCGAGCAGGATGACCTCGATGTTCGGCACCTCGCGCGAACCGACGATCTTGTACTGGTCCACGTTGGCGTTGAGCTGCTGACCGCTGCCGGGGTCCAGGTGCCGCTCCTCGTAGAGGGCGTAGCTCACCCCCTGAATCACCCCGCCGTAGATCTGGCTCTCGGTGAGCTTGGGGTTGATGGGTCGCCCGCAGTCATGCACCGCGACCAGCCGCTCCACCTTGACGATGCCCGTCTCGGTATCCACCGAGACCTCAGCGAACTGCACGCCTCCGATGCCATGCTTGCTGATGCTCATCTCATCGGTCTGCATCATGTAGCCGTCGTAGTCGTCACGGCGCTCGGCCCGGTGGGAGATCTCCTGGAACCGGGCCTTCTTGACCGCCTCCCGGAACGGCATCGCCGATGAGGCCTTGCCCTTCACCATCACCTTGCTGTCGGCGAAGACGATGTCGTCCGCGTTCGCCTGGAGGATGGGAGCCAGCCGCGCGGCCAGGTCCCGGGCACAGCGATAGGCGGCGTTGCGAGCCGCGGGCGTCAGGGAGCTGGTGACCCGGCTGCCTCCGGAGGCGGGCCCCGTCGGATAGCGGGTGTCCCCCACGTAGGAGCCAATCTCCTCGGGACGCAGGCCGAACTCCTCGGCCACCACCTGCGCGAGGATGGTGCGCGTCCCCGTGCCGATGTCCTGCGTGGCGCTGAAGGCCTCGACGGAGCCATCCCCCGTCACCCGCACCTCACAGGCCGTGTGCCGGTGGACCAGGTAGAGCCACTGGGACTGGGCGAACCCGACTCCGCGCTTGATGGGCCCCTTGTCCGAGCCCGCGGGCCGCCGCTTGTTCCAGCCGAACCGCTCGGCGCCCACCTTGCGCTCCTGGGCGCGGGCCACGCAGTCATCCGTCCCCGAGACGTCGATCTTCCCCCGCAGCGCCAGGGGGTCCATTCCAATCTTCTCGGCCAGCTCGTCGATGGCCTGCTCCAGGCCGAAAATGCCCTGGACCTGACCGGGCGCCCGGAAGGCGGCGCAAGGCCCGGCGTTGGTGAAGACGTCGAACTGCTCTACCTGCACGTTCGGGCAGGAGTAGAGCGTGGCGTGACAGAAGCCCACCCCCGCGCCGCCGGCAACGCCTCCGCTGCCGTAGGCCTGGAGCTGGAGCGCCACGAGGGAGCCATCACGCTTCGCCCCCAGCTTGAGACGCTGGATGCTGTTGGGACGGTTGCCGCCCGAGACATGCTCCTCCCGGCGGTCCAGGACCATCCGCACGGGCAGGCGGGCCTTGCGCGAGAGGTGGATGGCGAGAAGGCCGTAGTTGCCAATCCCATACTTCGCGCCGAAGCCGCCTCCGGTGAAGTCGCTGATCACCCGAACCTTGCTCTTCGGCAGGTCGAAGTGCTCGGCCGCTTCTTCCCGCACGCTCCCCACGTACTGGGTGGAGGCGTAGAGGGTGAGCCCATCGTCCCGCCAGTCGGCGACGAGGCCGTGCGGCTCCATGGGCACGTGCGTCTGAACCTGAGTGCGGAACTCCGCCTCGATGACCACGTCGGACTCACGCAGCCCCTTGGCGACGTCTCCGCGCGGGCCCACGCCTCGGGGCTTCGTGTCGGGACCTCGCACGTTGCCCTTCTGGGGAAGGCCTGGGGGCGCGCCGCCACCGCCCGCGGTCGCCGGCTGCTCGGTGGGACCCGGGAAGACGCGCGGCGCGTTCTCCTTCATCGCCTCCTCGAGCTCGGTGACATGCGGCAGGGGCTCGTATTCGACTTTGATCAGCTTCACCGCGGCCTCGGCGGCGCGGGGACTGTCCGCCGCCACCGCCGCGATGGGCTGGCCCGCGTAGCGGATCGTCGGGTAGCGATTGCCCTTCTCCGCGTTGGCGTCGCGCAGCTTCGCCGTCGCGAGCACGCGCTCCAGGACGTGAATGGCGCGGACTCCCGGGTAGCGCTCGGCCGCCGAGGTGTCGATGGACTTGATGCGCGCATGGGGCTGGCTCGAGACGACCCGCGCGCCCCAGAGCATGCCGGGCAGCTGGATATCGAAGGTGTAGCGGGCCCGGCCGGTGACCTTCTCGATTCCGTCCAGCCGAGAGACCGGCTTGCCGATGGACTTGAGCTTCGCGTTCTCGGGCAGGGGCGGCGGCTCGTCCAGCGGCACCCGGCGGGTGACCTCCTTCAGATCCGCGCCGACAATCCCATACGGGAGTGCCTGCTGCCGGGAGGGCCCCGGGTTGGGAGTTGGCGGCTTCTGGGGTCCCCCGGCCTGTTCCTTCTGGCCATCGGAAGGCTTGTTGGAAGCGCGGGTATCGGAGGTGTCCTTGACGCCTTGCATATCAGCTCTTCCCCTTTCCCTTGCCGCCAGCCTTGGCGGCCGCCAGGGTCGCCTTGAAGACGTTGGGATAGGTGCCGCACCGGCACAGGTGACCGCTGACCGCCTGCTTCACATCATCGAGGGTGCATTTCGGATTGCGCTCGACCAGGGCGGCGCAGCTCATCACCATCCCTGGCGTGCAGAACCCGCACTGCATCGCATCGTTCTCCACGAAGGCGCGCTGAACCGGGTGGAGCTCGTCCCCCTGAGCGAGGCCTTCAATGGTGGTGACCTTGCGGCCCCGGGCGTCGAAGGCCAGCGTCATGCAGCTCGCGGCGACCTCGCCATCGAGCCAGACCGTGCAGGCGGAGCAGGCGCCGCGGTCGCAGCCAATCTTCGTTCCCGTCATCCCCAGGTGGTTGCGCAGGACCTCGGCCAGCGTCGTGGCGGGGTCGGCCTGAACGGCGACGGAGCGCCCATTGATGGACAGGGACAGGGATGCGGGCTCGGGCCCCACCACCGCCGGAGAGGCGTTCGCCGCCACGGCCGTGGCGGACTGGGCCAGGGTGGCGCTCAGGGCGGAGGCACCCGCTCCCGTGAAGAAAGCGCGGCGGCTGAGCTTGGGAAGCAACGGCTTGGAATCGGAGTCATCATCCGGTGGGGTCACTGTCGAACGCTCCTCTCGCCGGGCAAGGTACAAGCCCCTCTCCAGACGCCCCACACGGATTGCGCGGACTGGTTCACCAGCTATCGAATCGGCGCCAAGTCGGCTCCCGCCGCCCTCCCTGCGTCGGGCCGGGACGCATCCGCGTTTCCACGGGACGCAAAGAACGGCCGTATTGCTGGCTTTCCCTCTTAAGCGCGCATGGCCCGCTTCTTGCTGAACCTCTGCCCGTCATCAGGAACCGGACCTCTGAGGAGCACAGCATGCTGAACATGATCTCCAGCGTCAGTCGGCAGCCCGCGGCCCGCATGCACAAGACGGAAGTCCCCTCGATCGTCTTCGCGCTCGGCAGGCTCGGCTACGACTTCGGCTCCGAGGCACGGCGGGACTTCTTCCTCCAGCGGCTGGGCGGCACCGCGGCGCACCCCTTCTCCCCGCGGACGCTGGCCGAGTACCTCCTGGCCCACCCCGAGGACGCGCACGGCCTGACGTGGACCCTCACCCTGGACGGCGCGCCCGCCTATGCCCTGGAGCCCCTGGAGCAGTTCGCCGGCGCGGCCGTTCAGCAGTTGGTCCGGCTGCTGCTGGAGCAGGAGCAGGAAGGGGTCGAGCGCATCTCCCTGGCGGGCTGCATCGTCGGCTCCACCTGCCTGCTGACCGGCACCGGCCTGCCCAAGGTCGTCCCCCTGATGCGAGGCATGACCTCCTGGAACATCACCCGCTTCACCACGCGCTGCCTGGGAGCACTTCCGCCCGAGGAGGCGACGGAGGAGCGCGAGCGCTACGAAGAGCGGCAGGCGTACCTGCAGCGCTTCGTGGAGCAGCTCTCGCTGAAGGCCTGGAACCTGGGCACCTCGGCGCGAGATCGGGCGTTGAACTTCGCCATCACCCACGCCTTCCGCGCTGGAGAAGTGTTCGAGGACGCCTTCCAGTCGCAGCTGGTCCTGGACACCGTCAGCGTGGAGGGCAGCACCGCCTCGAGCCCTGGCTGCGAGTGCTGGGACGTCAAGCTGCGCTTCCGGGACCCAGCGGGCCGTCACGAGCACGCGCGCAAGGTCTACCGCTACACGGTCGACGTGAACGACTCCATCCCCAGCCTCCTCGGAGGGCTGCACACCCGCTTCGAGTTCTGAGGCGGGACTGTCTCCAAAATCACGCGGGCGGAGGGCTCCCGCGCTTTGGACTCGACGCGTGCCCCTCGCGCGGGGCTAGGGTGCCGGCCTTCTCTTGCAGTGGGGGGTACACATGGCCGCGAAGAAGGGGCGTTTCGACTGGTACGACTTGATGACGACCGACGTTGGCGGTGCCCGGTCGTTCTACTCGGACATCATCGGCTGGAAGACCACGAAGTGGCCTCAGGGCGACTACGAGATGTTCACCGTGGGCGAGCAGTCCATCGCTGGAATGATGAAGCTGCCGGAGGAGGCGACGAAGACGGGCGCGATTCCGCACTGGATGGGCCACATCGAGACCGATGATGTCGACGCCACGGCGAAGCAGGCCGAGCAGTTGGGAGGCCGGGTCTACAGGCGTCCGGAGGACATCCCGACCGTCGGCCGCTTCGCGATCCTGGCGGATCCCCAGGGCGCGATCTTCTCCGTGTTCAAGCCGCTGTCCCCCATGAATGACGCGCCCCGGGAGCCAGGCTTCTTCAGCTGGTACGAGCTCAACACCACCGACTACCAGGCCGCCTCGAAGTTCTACACGGCGCTGTTCGGCTGGAAGCAGACGGGCACCTTCAACATGGGCCCGGAGATGGGCGATTACTGGATGTTCGGCCTCGACGCCCAGAAGTCGATGGGCGGCATGTCGAACGTCGCCACGCAGATGAAGATGCCTGCGCACTGGCTGTACTACGTGACCGTCAAGGACCTCGACGCGGCCTTGGCCCGCGTCCAGCAGAAGGGGGGCAAGGTGCTCAACGGTCCCATGGAGGTGCCGGGCGGCGACAGGATCGCCCAGTGTCTGGACCCGCAAGGCGCCGCGTTCGCCCTCCACATGGGCGCCAAGACATAGCGCGCCGCCGCGTCACAGATACACCGTACACCCGCGTTGCTCGAGCCGCTGGAGCCACGCGGGAAGCGCCGAGAGCTTGTTCCACCGCAGGTCGAGCTTCTCCAAGCGTGGAAGCGCTCCGAGGCTGGCGGGGAGCGCGCGAAGCCTGTTGCCCCTCAAGTCGAGCGACACCAGGCTTCGCAGCTCCCCCAGAGACTCCGGGAGTACCCCGAGCTGGTTGTTCCTCAGGTCGAGCTCCACCAACCCCGTGAGCCCACCCATCGACGAAGGGAGCGACGCCAGCCGGTTGTTCTCCAGGCTGAGCTTCCGGAGGCGCACCAGCCGGCCCAGGGACTCCGGCAGCGAGACCAGCGCGTTGTTCTTCAGGTGGAGCTCCAGCAGGTTCGCCAGCTCGCCCAGCGACGCAGGCAGCACCTCCAGCCGGTTGTTGTACAGGCGCAGCTCGATGAGCGAGGCCAGCTCGCCCAGGGCTTCGGGGAGCGTCCGCAGCGCGTTGTCCGTGGCGTTGAAATACCTCAGCGCTCGCAGCTTGCCGATGGATGCGGGCAGGGCCGTCAGCGCGTTGTCACTGAGGTAGAGGTAGTCCGACAGTCCGGTGAGCTGGCCCAGCGTCTCGGGCACGGCGGTCAACGCGTTGTGGCCCAGGTCCAGCATCCGCAGCTTCGTCAGCGCGCCCAGCTTGGGGGACACGGACACGAGCTGGTTCTCCGAGAGATCCAACGTCTCGAGGTCCGTCAGGCGCCAGAGCGACTCAGGCACCTCGGTCAGCAGGTTCTTCCCCAGCCGCAGGTCCTTGAGCCCCGTCAACTGGCCGAGGTGCTCCGGGATGGCCGCCAGTCGGTTGCGCCGCGCGTGCAGCCGCTCCAGGCGCGTCAGCCGCGCCAGGCTCTCGGGAAAGGTGGTGAGCCGGTTGCCATCCGCGAAGAGCAGCTCGAGCTCGCCCAGCTCGCCCAGCGACTCGGGGAGCTGGGTGAGCGGGTTCTCGTCGGCCATGAGCCGCTTCAGCCGCCGCAGCCGCCCCACGCTCTCCGGGAGCTGGGTGAGCGAATTGCCTGTCACGTCGAGCTGCTGGAGCCCTTCGAGCGCGCCCAGGGACTCCGGCAGTGCCGTCAGGCCACACCCTCGCAGGGCCAGGCCACGCGGGACACCCTCCTCCAGATGCACGCTGGCCCCGTCTGCCTCGCTCTCGAGCCGGTCGATCGACACGGTGGGAAGGGACGCCCCTTCCGACAGATGACCGCTGCGCCGCAACAGGGCTTCGAGCTCGTCCAGGATGGGCATGGGTACACTGGCTCCTCAGGTGGGACCGCTGCGCTGACGTTCAGTGCCGCCCTGACGGTATGCTGAACGGGCCGCATTTCCGCGGCGCATCACACCAGAATCTCCCGAGACACCTCATGGCACCTGTCGCACTCGTTACTGGCTCCTCCACGGGCATTGGACTCAGCGTAGCCGTCCACCTGGCCAAGGCCGGCTTCGAAGTCGTGGCCACCCTGCGCAACCCGGAGAAGGCCGATCGCCTGCGTGCCCGCGCCGCCGAGGAGGGCGTCACGCTGGACATCCGCGCGCTGGATGTGGAGAGCGACGACTCGGTCCGCCAGTGCGTACAGGGCGTCCTTCAGCGCCACGGCCACATCGACGTGCTGGTGAACAACGCGGGGGTGGGCTTCTTCGGCTCGCTGGAGCAGACGCCGATCGAGGCCCTGCGGCGCATCATGGAGGTGAACTTCTTCGGCGTGTGGCGCGTCACCCAGGCGGTGTTCCCGTCGATGCGCGAGCGACGCTCGGGGCGCATCATCACCATGTCCAGCATCGGCGGGCTGCTCGGCCAGCCGTTCGGCGAGGCATACAGCTCGGCCAAGTTCGCGGTGGAGGGCTTCATGGAGAGCCTCGCCCATGTGGCGCGGCACCTGGGCATCCATCTCTCGCTCATCCAGCCTGGGCCGGTCCTCACGGAGTTCGTCAACACCGTGCTGGTGGCCGGCAACGGCATGGCCGGAGAGGCGGGGCCCTACAAGCCCCTGTTCGATGCATACATCTCCCAGTCCAAGGCCTACTTCGGCCCGTGGCAGACGGGCGATGACGTGGCACGCCTCACCGTCGAGGTGGCCACCGCCGCCCAGCCCCACCTGCGCTACGTCACCTCGGAGCGCGTGCGCGACATGGGAGCGCGCAAGTACGTGGACCTGACGGGAGCCACCTCCATCGCCTTCCCGCGCCTGAACGAACCCCAGGCCTGAGCGCGGGGCTACCGGGGCGGGGACACGGTCAGCACGGGCGGGGGGGTATAGGGCTGATTGAGGCGGGGGGCGGGAGAGACCTCGTCCTCCTTCTTCAGCTCGAAGTACTTCTGGAGGATGGCCATGCCCGTGGGCGCCGCGTCCACGCCGCCGGTGCCGCCGTGCTCGTTGAGGACGATGACGGCGATCTCCGGGTTGTCGGCGGGCGCGAACCCGGCGAACCAGGCGTGGTGGCGGGCGAAGAAGTCCATCTGGTGGGTCTTCAGGCGCACCGCGCCGATGCGGGCCACCTGGGCGGTACCTGTCTTGCCCGCCACCTTCACGTCCTTGAGCCGTGAGCCAAAGGCGGTCCCACCCACCTCGTTCACCGTGGCCACCAGTCCTTCGATCACCGCGCGTCGGTGGGCCTCGGGGATGCTCACCTCGCGCACCACCTGTGGCTCGAACGCCTCGAGCAGCTTGCCGTCGGGGCCCTCCAGCCGCTCCACCAGCTGCGGCTTGAGCAGGGAGCCGCCGTTGGCCAGGGCCGCATACAGCAGCGCCATCTGCAGCACGGTGACGTTGTCGTCGCCCTGGCCGATGGAGCTGTTGAGCGCGAGTCCCTTGAAGTAGCCGCCGGGGGTGACGCGGTTGTGGTACTCGGTGGAGGGCATGATGCCGGGCACCTCCGCCATCACGCCCACGCCGGTGGGCTGTCCGAGACCCAGCGCCTCGCCCATCTCCGCGATGACGTCCAGCCCCAACGTGTCGGCGACCTTGTAGTACCAGACGTCGCAGGAGGACTTCATGGCCTGCACGCCGTCGCGTGGCCCGTGGCCGCGGTCCAGGTGACAACGCCAGACACGCGAGCCCAGCTTGTAGCCGCCCGGGCAGTTCACCACGGTGTGAGGACTGAACGCGCCGGACTTGAAGGCGGCGAGCGCGGTCACGACCTTGAAGATGGAGCCGGGGGGGTAGTGCTCGGCGGCCACCCGGTTGATCATCGGCTTCATCGGATCGCGCGCCAGGGAGGCCAGCTGCGCCGGGGTGATGCGGCCGGTGAGCAGGTTCGGGTCGAAGCCGGGGCGACTCACCAGGGCGCGGATGAAGCCGGTCTTCACGTCGATGGCCACCACCCCGCCGGCGATGCCAGGGAAGGACTGCTCGGCGGCCTCCTGCAGGCGCATGTCGAGGCTGAGCACCACGTTGGCGCCGGCGGTGGGAGGCGTGACGGCGTCCGTGCCCAGAATGCCGCTGAGCTCCTCGAGGGTCTGACCGCGCGCGTTCACCACCTCCTTGCGCACCCCGTCCGCGCCGCGCAGCTTGCCCTCGAAGTAGCGCTCCAGGCCTCGCCGCCCCACGTAGTCGCCCAGGGCGTAGCGGGCGCCCTCGCTGTTGAGCTTCTCGAGCTCGTCGGGGTTGATCTCGTTCATGTAGCCCAGCACGTGGCTGAGCACGGTGCCGGCGCGGTAGTTGCGGTGCGGCACGGGCACCACATCCACGCCGTCGAGCACGTCGCGGCGCGCGTTGAGCCGGTCATATTCATCGCGATCGAGATCGACCTTCACGGGCACGGGCTGGAAGGCCCCGTTGCGCCTGCCGGCCTTCACCGCCGCCTCCAGCTTGAGCCGCTGTGCCTCGTCCCAGCGCAGCAGCTCCGCGAGCTTGGGCAGCACCTTCTGCGAGCAGTCCAGGCAGAAGGCGGGGATGAGGAAGGCGTCGAAGGACGGACGGCTGTCCACGAGGATGGTGCCCCGGCGGTCCTTGATGACGCCACGGTCGGCGCGCAGCCGCACCTCCTTGACGAAGTTGGCCACGCTCTTGGCGGCGTACTCCTCGCCCTGGATGATCTGCAGCCGGTACAGCTGCATGGCCAGCACGAACAGTCCCGCGATCAGGGCGAGGCCCAGGTAGAGGAAGTGGCGCTTGAGCTCGCGCCCCGATGTGGTCTGCCCGAGCGTCTGGCTCACCGCGACAACCCTCACTCGAGATTCGTACTGTCCACGAGCAACAGGATATCAAGGATAGGCTCACCGCTCGCCCATCGAGGAGGTTCCATGCCCAGAAGACCCAGCCGTGACGTGGAGAAGGCCTACCCCCGCAAGGAGTTCGTCGCCAAGCTGCGACGCCTGGCGGATGCCATCGAGGCGGAAAAATCCTTCACCATCCAAGTGGCCGGAGAACGGCTCCACATCCCCGCCGACGCGGTCTTCAACATCGAGCACGAGCGCGAGGGGGGCGTCGACGAGGTGGAGTTCCAACTTCGCTGGAAGCGGGATTGAGACCAGGGGACGCGAACACAGGAAGCCTCTCCCAGCCTGCCTGGTGCGCGGCTCGCGCGGGATGCCCAGACATTGGGGACTCTCCGCCGGGAGGCTGGTCATGCCTGAGGTTCGTTCCAAGGGAGCAAGCATCCACTACGAGGAGATGGGCCGCGAAGAGCCGGCACTGCTCCTCGTGCCTGGCTGGTGCTGTAGCCGCGCGGTCTTCGGCTCTCTCTCGACGCGCCTGAGCCCCCGGCACCGCGTACTCTCCATGGACCTTCGAGGCCATGGCCAGTCCGACGCGGGCTCCAGGGACTTCACCAGCGACACCCTCGTCGAGGATTTGCTCGCGGTGGTGGAGGCCAGCGCGGCGCGGCAGGTGGTGCCCGTCGCCTTGTCCCATGCGGGGTGGTTTGCCATCGAGCTCCGGCGCCGGCTCGGGCAGCGAGTCCCTGGGTTGGTATTGCTTGACTGGATCGTCCTGGAACCGCCCCCGCCATTCCTCGCGGCGCTCACGGGGCTGCAGTCCGAGTCCTGGCGGCAGAGCCGCGATGCACTCTTCGGCATGTGGTTGCAGGGCGTCGACTCGGAGGACATCTTCCGGTTCGTCCGCGAGGACATGGGCTCCTTCAGCGGGGAGATGTGGCAGCGAGCGGCCCGGGAGATCGCCAGCGGCTACAACCGGGACGGCTATCCGCTTCGTGCGCTCTCCGCCCTGACACCTCCGGTGCCGACGCTGCACGTGTATGCGCAGCCGGAGGATCCCGCCTACCTGATGGCGCAGCAGTCCTTCGCCGCTGAGCACCCGTGGTTCCACGTCGCCCGGTTGAACGCGCGCAGCCACTTCCCCGCGCTGGAGGTGCCTGCGGAGGTGGCCGAGCACATCGAGCGCTTCCTGGCGCTCATCGACCGCTCCGCTTCACGCGACACCCAGGGGCCTTCCGCCCCCACGGAGGCCGGCGCCTGAGCGCTCACGCCACCTTGGACGCCTGCGTCGCCTGAGCCGCCGCCTCCAGCCGCCCACAGGGGCGACGGAACGCACAGCGCACGCAGGAGGACAGCTCCTGCGTCATCGGAAACGCCGAGGCGTCCTGGGGCGTGTTGGTGGCCACGTCCTTGAGCATCCCGCGCATGCGCGCCACGCTCTCGGTGAAGCGCCCCTTGAAGGACTCCAGCGACGCCAAGTCCACGTGGACGTCCTGCTCCAGCCCCGCGTTGAGGTACACGAGCGAGGCGCGCACCTTGTCCAACGGGAACTTGTAGCGCTGCGCCACGTAGAGCGCGTAGCCCAGCACCTGCTCGTCGTACCCCTCGCGCGCCTTGCCCGTCTTCCAGTCCACCACCACCGGCGCGCCCGTCTCGTCCAGGTAGGCGAAGTCCGGGATGGCGAACACCTTCACCCCATCCATCGTGAAGTGGGAGAAGTCGAAGCCGGCATCCACCTCCAGCCACTGCGCCGGCTTGAGCGAGCGCGCCAGCGCCGGCCACCGCGAGGAGAAGAACCACGCGAGCGCCGCGCGCACCGTCTCCCAGTTCTGCTTCCAGGCCTCGTCCGCCACGGCCTCGGCGTACTCGTGCTCCACCAGCCCGGTGAAGCCCTTACGGTACTTCTGCGTCCAGAACGCCTTCTTCTGCGAGTGCCGGAAGTCGTCCTGCATCTGCTTGCGCGCCCGGGCCTCCACCGCCGCCGCGTCCACCGCGCGCCCGGCCCGCACGTCCAACAGCACGTCGCGGATGCTCTCATGCACCACGCTGCCCGCCCACGTGTAGCGGTTGCTCAGCTTCTTGAGCACGTACAGCTCGCGCACGTCCTTCGGCGCCTCCGCCTCCCACCCGCCCCACGAGCCGTAGTAGTAGAGGTAGTACGACTTGAGGCATTCGTTGAACTTCTCGTGGCGACTCTTGGACCAGGAGAAGTCGTTGGTAAGGGTGTTGCGCCGCATGGAGTGCGCGCATCCTAAGCCCGCGCACGTCCGGCCAGAAAGGGGGCAGGCAGGGAAACGAGCGAATCCTTCAGGCTAGCGCCGCCCTCCCACATCCGACCTGGCAGGTGACGCGCCTCCGAGGTGCCCTTGCTTTCACGGGGTGTGCGTCTCGTACCTGGGTACAGGGCTTACAAGTTTGGGAGCGCTCCCTACCTTGGAGGCGCAGTCTTCACCCGGGAGGCCGAATGGCCGCAAAGAAGAAGAGCAGCAGTGCCCGCAAGGGTGGCGCCGCGACCAAGAACCCGCGCCAGTACAAAGCCCTCAAGCGCAAGGGCATGCCCAAGGCCCGCGCCGCGAAGATCGCCAACGCCGGCAAGTCGGCCAGCCGCAAGGGCGGCAAGAAGGGCGGGGCTCGCAGCAAGTCCACCAGCCGCTCCAGCAAGAAGTAGCCAAAGCCCCACACCCGGTTCCACAGAGCAGCTCCGCCAGCACGCGGCCTCGGGAGTTCATATCCATACTCCTGAGGAGGAGTGTCATGCGTGCTGCACGTGGACTGTGGGTCATCGCGATCGGCATCCTCGCCGGCTGCATCCCGGAGGCCCGCCTCCAACCGCTGCCCGAGGCCCGATCGCTCGCGGGGGAGCCGAGCGCCGCCGTCGCGGAGTCCTTTGGAGTCCGGCTCATCGCCGATGGAGCCTCTTGGAAGGGCCGCCCCGGCAACCTCGAGCGCCGCCTGACGCCCGTCGAGGTGCGCCTGGAGAATCACAGCGGCCGCCCGCTGAAGATCCAGTACGAGTTCTTCGACATCGAAGGAGCGTCTCGCTTCCACTATGCCGCCATTCCGCCCACGAGCCTGGATGAGGCCACGGCGGACAGCACTCCGGTCTGCACGGCCTCGCGCCCGGCCTGGGGAATGAGCCTCGCCTGGGGGACGCACCGCCCTTGGGGCTGGCGCCGCTGGGGAGGCTACGGCCCGTGGGGCCCTGGATGGTCCAGTCCCTTCTATGACCCGTTCTACGATCCCTTCTATCGACCGTACGTGCAGTGCGAGGAGCCGCTGCCCACACAGGACATGCTGGATCGGGCCCTTCCAGAGGGAACCTTGGAGAACGGCGGCATCATCTCCGGCTTCCTCTACTTCCAGGGGGTCGCCGAGCGGGAGCGGCAGGTGACGCTCGTGGCCCGCCTGGTGGATGCGCGCACGGGAGAGCCGGTGGGGACACTGAGCATCCCGTTCCAGGTCCACACCGGCTAGAAGGCGGTCGCGGGGAAAGTCGCTTCGCCCCGGACTACCAACCAGGTAAGGTGCGCGCCGCATGACCCAAGGAGCCTTCGCAGGGCGAGTGGTCCTCATCACCGGCGCTTCGAGCGGCATCGGCCGGGCGGCAGCCCGCGCGTACGCGGCACAAGGCGCGCACATCCTCCTCGCCGCCCGGCGCGAGGAGCCGCTCCGGGAGGCGGCGCTGGAGGTCGAGGCCTTCGGCGTCCGGGCACTGCCGGTGCGCTGTGACATCACCCAGCCGGAGGACGTGGAGCGGCTGATGCGCGAGGCGCAGGCCGCCTTCGGGGGGTTGGACGTCCTCATCAACAACGCGGGCGTCGGGCTGTTCGGTCCGGTGGAGGCCATCTCCGAGGAGCAGCTTCGCCAGGTGTTCGAGGTGAACTTCTTCGCCCTGGTCCGGGTGACGCGCGCCGCCCTGCCCCTGCTGCGCCAGCGCCCGGGCGGGCAGATCGTCAACGTGAGCTCGGTGCTCGGCCACCGAGGGCTGCCGCTGCTGGGGGGCTACGGCGCGGCCAAGGCGGCGGTGAACGCGCTCACCGAGTCGCTGCGCGCGGAGCTGGCCGCCGAGAGGATCTCCGTGCTGCTCGTCTCCCCGGGCTTCACCGAGACGGAGTTCCGCCAGACGCGGCTCCATGCCGAGGGCTGGCGGCAGAGCCCTCCCCCGCTCAAGCAGATGAGCGCCGATGAAGTGGCCAAGGCGATGGTGCGGGCCAGCCGGCGCCACCACCGCGACACCGTCCTCACCCTGCCCGGGCGCCTCATGGTGCTCGCCAACCGGCTCGCCCCGAGCCTCTTCGACCGCGTCGCGCGCCGCATGGTCACCCGGATGGCCAAGCGCCCGGAGCCATGAGCAAACGCACCTCTCCCGCCCTCGCCTCCCACGTCCCGGAAGCACAGAGGCTCTCCACCATTCGCGGACCGCTGCTGGCCTGGTACGACCGCGAGCGTCGGGATCTTCCCTGGCGCCGCACTCGGGACGCCTACGCCATCTGGCTCAGCGAGGTGATGCTGCAGCAGACGCAGGTGTCCACCGTCATCCCCTACTGGGAACGGTTCCTCGCGCGCTTTCCCACGGTGGAGGCGCTGGCCCAGGCGCCACTGGAGGAGGTGCTCACCGGGTGGAAGGGGCTCGGCTACTACTCTCGCGCGCGCAACCTGCACCGCGCCGCCCAGGAGGTGGTGGCCCGCTTCGGCGGCCGGCTGCCCTCCACGGCGGAGGAGCTGCTCACCCTGCCCGGCTTCGGCCGCTACACGGCGGGCGCCGTGGCCTCCATCGCGTTTGGAGAGCAGGCCCCCCTGGTGGACGGCAACGTGGCGCGCGTGCTCTCCCGCCTCTTCGAGGTGGAGGGACTTCCCGGAGACCGGGCGCGCGAGGCCCGCCTTTGGGAATTGGCCCGCGCGTTGGTACAGGGCGAGCGTCCGGGAGACTTCAACCAGGCCCTCATGGAGCACGGGGCCACCGTGTGCCGGCCGGAGAGCCCCCTGTGCCTGCTGTGTCCGGTACGCACCGCCTGCGGGGCCTTCAAGCGCGGCCGCGTGGACGAGCTGCCCCCCGCCAAGGTCCGCGCCCCTCCCAAGCGCCTGACGCTCGTACTCGCCGTGTGGCCCCATGAGGACGCGCTGCTGTTCGCCCGACGCGCGGAGAAGGGGCTCTTCGGCGGCCTGTGGGAGCTCCCCGCCGCCGAGGTGGAACCTGAGGCCGAGCACACCGTGGCCGCCGAGAGCCTCTCGAAAGCACTGGGAGTCCAGGTGGCCCCCGAGGCCGAGCTGGGAACGGTGCGGCGCCAGCTCACCCACCGCGCCCTCACCCTGAGGCTGTTGCGCGTCTCTGGCCCCCGGCGCCCCTCCCGCGCTCCGGCCTTCCACGAGCTGCGCTGGTGTACCCCTGATCAGGCCGCCGGACTGGGCATGAGCACTGCCATGCTGCGCGCCCTGGAGGCCGCGCTCGCCGCCGGTGTGCTCGGCCGCTGAGCGGGCCACCGTCCTGCTCAATGTGTTCCGGTAAACACCCTGTCGCCGGCCGTGTTCAGCCGAGGACGACTGCACTCAGGTGCTATTCGCACAGCCGGCACGTTCGACGGATCTTCCCCCGGCTGTTTTCCCCACTCCTACGGAGAACCCATGGCCCGCAACACCGCCAAAGCCTCGGCCACGCCCGAGAAGACGACCGCCAAGGCCCCGCAGACGCCGGAGCCCGCTCCCGCGCGCAATGGCCCCAGCCATGAGCAGATCGCTCGCCGCGCCTATGAAATCTTCCTCGCGCGCGGCGGCGTGCCCGGCAACGAGACGCAGGACTGGTTCCAGGCCGAGCGCGAGCTGCGGCTCGGCCGCCAGTAGCCGGCGTCAGATGACGTAGAACTCGGGGCCGCGCTCGGTGTCGAGCGTCTCGTGCAGGAGCCGCTGCGCGCCCCGGAGTTCCCCCAGGATGCGCTCGGCGTCGGTGACCGAGCGCATTGCCAGCCCGCACGCGGGCGTGAGCAGCACGTGTGAGAGCACCTTCGTGAAGCTCCACCCCGGCGGCAGCGCCGCCTTGAACGAGGCCTCGATCGACTCGGCGAGCTCCTCCACGTTGTACGTGGAGCTGAGGTCCGTGGGGATGATGCCCAGGCACAGCGTGGCCCCCGCCTCCAGGAAGCGGTTGAGCGCCACGGTCTCCTCCAGCACCGCGTCCAGGGACAGGCGCACGTCCAGGGACAGCAGATCCGGCTGCACATCCAGCAGCGCGGCCCAGTCCGTGTTGCCGCAGCAGTGGATGCCCACCAGGGCGCCCTCGCGCCGCAGCGCCAGCACCAGCAGCTTCAGCTCCTGCAGCGCCAGCAGGTGGCGCGGCTGCGAGCGCTGGAAGGCGTAGAGCCCCGGCTCGTCCAGGAAGAAGATGGGCGTGGTGTTCGCGCGGCGCAGCGCCTTCACCATGGCCAGCGTGCGCGCCATCACCAGCCGGTACATGGCCTGATCCAGCCCCGGCACGTCCAGCGCCGCCGTTCCGTCACTGGTGCGCGCCACCGAGCGCACGGTGAAGGGACCCGCGAGGTGCGCCTTGGCGAGCGCGAGCTTGCGGTTCTCCACCTCCCACAAGAAGGGCCTCCAGGCGCGGCAGCCCTCCAGCGTCGGCTCGAAGGCCTCGAGCTGCCCGGAGGCCAGCGCCTCCTCCAGCCGGGCCTCGAAGGCCGCTCGCCCCGCCTCCCACTCGGCGAGGTTTACCGTACACATCCCCTCCTCGTCGTAGTGCAGACCCGGCAGCCCCTCGAGGGCCGCCGGAATCATGAACTCGGAGGGGTGGCGCAGCGGCAGCTGCGGCAGGAAGGGGATGTCCAGCGCCAGCGCGGCCTGGAGTCCCAGCTCCACCTGCGTGTGGGGCAGGCTCCCAATGCCCGTGGTGGCGCAAGGAGGAATCAGCTGAACGGCACGGCGGATGTTCGGCGCGCTCATGGGTTCACTCTATGTCACAGAGAAGTAGTGCGCCTGAGGATGATGGAAGACGACGGCGGACACCGAGGCCTCCGGCTCCATCATGCAGCCGTCTGTCAGCTGGACACCGATCTCCTCTGGACGCAGCGCGGCAAAGAGCAGCGCCTGGTCCTCCAGGCGCGGGCAGGCCGGGTAGCCGAACGAGTAGCGCTTGCCCTGGTACTCCGCGCGGAAGCGCTCCAGCATCGTCAGGTCCGGCTTGTCCGGGAAGCTCCACATGCTGCGGATCTGCGTGTGCAGCAATTCCGCGTAGCCCTCGGCCGTCTCCAGGGCCAGGGCCTGCACGGCGTGCATCTTGAGGAACTCGCCCTTGGCCTTGAACTCCTCGGACAGCTCGCGGATGCCCGAGCCCGCGGTGGTGACGAACATGCACAGGTTGTCGCGCGGCGCCCCGCCCTCCAGGGGCTTCACGTAGTCGGCCAGACACACCCCAGCCTCCTTCTCCTGGCGGGGGAACTCGAAGGCCACCTTCTGCTCGCCGGTGTTCCCGTCGAAGAGCAGCACGCGGTTGCCGTCACTGCCCGCCTTGAAGAACTGGAAGACGGCGCGCGCCTGCATCACCCCACCGCGCAGGAAGGATTTGATCTCCTCCACCGCCTCCTTGAGGGCCAGCGCCTTGCGGCCCTCCTCCGTCTTGGCCAGCTCCGCCTCGGCCGGAGTGCCCAGCGCACGCGACGAGGTGCGCAGGCCCAGGTGGCGCCCGTAGAGCATCACCGGGTTGATGAACTTCCAGATGTGGTCGAGCGGGGTGTTGGTCAGCACGTGCCGCGCGTAGTCCGGCACCGGCGGCACCTGCTCGAGCACCTTCACCTCGCGGCTGCGCAGCACGGAGACGGGGGCGCTCGGCTTGGGGCGCGACTGGGCTTCCTGGGCCAGCTTCAGGCGCCGCTCGGACAGGTCTCCGCGGAGCTTCTCGTGGGCCGCGGGATCGACGATCTGCTTGGCCAGGTCCAGGCCGCTCATGGCGTCCTGCGCGTAGGCCACCGTGCCCGAGTAGGCGGGGGCGATGTTCTTGTCCACGAAGTTGCGGCTGAGCGCGGCGCCACCCACCAGGATGGGCACCTGCACGCCGGCGCGCTTGAGGTCCTCCGCGGTGGCCACCATCTGGTGGGCGCTCTTCACCAGCAGGCCGGAGAGGCCGAGCATGTCCGGCTGGTGCTCCTTCACGGCCTTCACCAGCTGCTCGGGCGGAACCTTGATGCCCAGGTTCACCACCTGGAAGCCGTTGTTGGCGAGGATGATCTCCACCAGGTTCTTGCCGATGTCGTGAACGTCCCCCTTCACCGTGGCGAGGACGATCTTCCCGCGCGAGGCGGCCTGGGCCTTGCTCATGTGCGGCTCCAGGTGGCTCACCGCCGCCTTCATGGACTCGGCGCTCTGGAGCACCTCGGCGACGATGAGCTCGTTGGCGGCGAAGAGCCGACCCACCTCGTCCATGCCCTTCATCAGCGGCCCGTTGATGATCTCCAGCGGCGCGTACTTCTGCATCGCCAGATCCAGGTCCGCGAACAGGCCGTCGCGCGTGCCCTCGATGATGTAGCGCTGCAGCCGCTCCTCCAGCGGCAGCGAGCTGGTGGCGGCCTTCTGCGGCTTGCGCTCGCGGAAGTGCGCCGCGAAGGGCGTCACCGGGTCGGCGTTCCGGTTGTAGAGCAGGTCCTCCGAGAGGGTGCGCTCCTCCAGGGGCAGCGACGGGTAGCGCTCGAGCTTCTCCGAGTTGACGAGCGCCATGTCCAGGCCCGCCTGGACGCAGTGGTAGAGGAACACGGAGTTGAGCACCTCGCGGCCCGCGGTGGGCAGGCCGAAGGACACGTTGGAGATGCCCAGCACCGTCTTGCACTGAGGGAAGCGCTGTTTGATGAGGCGCACGCCCTCGATGGTCTCCACCGCGCTGCCCGTGTACTGCGCATCGCCCGAGGCACACGGGAACACGAGCGGATCGAAGTACAGGTCCTCGGCCCGCATGCCGTACTTCTTCGTGAGCAGCTCGAAGGAGCGCTCGGCCACCTCCAGCTTGCGCTGGCGAGTGACAGCCATGCCCTTCTCGTCGATGCAACCCACCACCAGCGCCGCGCCGTACTGGCGCGCCAGCGGCACCACCTTCTCGAAGCGCTCCTCACCGTCCTCCAGGTTGACCGAGTTGATGATGGCCTTGCCCTGGCTGTAGGTGAGCGCCATGGCAATCACGGCCTCGTCCGTGGAGTCGATCATCAAGGGCACGCGCACCTTCTTGATGACCACCTCCAGGAAGCGGCGCATGTCCTCGAGCTCGTCCCGGTCCGGGTTGGCGAGGCACACGTCGATGACCTGGGCGCCGCGCTTCACCTGGGCGCGGGCGATCTCCGAGGCGTCTTCGATCTGCCCGGCGACGATGAGCTCCTTGAACTTCTTGCTGCCGATGACGTTGGTGCGCTCGCCGACGATGATGGGGCGCTGGTCCTCGGTCACCTCCAGGTAGTCCACGCCGGACAGCGTGGAGCGCGGGCGCGGGGTGGCGAGGCGAGGCGTGAGCCCCTTCACCGCGTCGGCGATGGCGCGGATGTGGCCGGGCTGGGTGCCACAACAGCCACCCACCACGTTGAGCCAGCCCTGCTCACAGAAGCGCCTGAGCGAGCGGGCGATCATCTCCGGCGACTCCAGGTAGTGCCCGTTCTCGTCCGGCAGGCCCGCGTTGGGCACGCAGGAGACGGGCACCAGGCACTGCGCCGAGAGCGAGCGCAGGTGGTCCGTCATGAACTCCGGGCCCGTGGCGCAGTTGAGCCCCAGGTAGAGCAGCTCCACGTGCTCCAGCGAGGCGGCGAGGCTCTCCACCGACTGGCCCGCCAGCATGGTGCCCATGGGCTCGATGGTGCCCGACACCGCCACCGGCAGCGCGTAGCCCAGCTTGCGGAACGCCCGCTCGATGCCGAGCAGCGCCGCCTTGATGTTGCGCGTGTCCTGGCACGTCTCCACCAGCAGGTAGTCCGAGCCCCCCACGGCCAGGCCCTCGGCCTGCACGGCGAAGTTGTCGACCAGCTCCTCGAAGGTGATGCCGCCCGTCACCGAGATGGCCTTGGTGGTGGGACCGATGGAGCCGGCCACCCAGCGCATCCGCCCATCCTTCGCCTCGGCGGCGGCGGCGGCCCTGCGGGCCACGCGGGAGGCCTCGGCGTTGATCTCCAGCGCCTTGTGCGAGAGGCCGAACTCACCGAGCACCACCGGCGTGCCACCGAAGGTGTCCGTCTCCGTCACGTCCGCGCCGGCGGCGAAGTAGTCGGCGTGGATGCTCTCGATGACGTCGGGCCGGGTGAGGACCAGGTGCTCGTTGCAGCCCTCGTACTCGGCGCCGCCGAAGTCCCCCGCCTTGAGGTCGTGGTTCTGGATGAGCGTGCCCATGGCGCCATCGAGGACCAGGACGCGCTCGCGCATCGCGGCGCGCAGGGCCTCGACACGGCGACCGTTCTCGCCAGAGGGCGGCGGGAGGGGAGCAGGCAGGTGGCTCATACGGGTTTGACTCCGGTGAGGAGGAAGACGCGAAAGGGGCTAGCCCCATCGCGCGTGTGCGTGTCTCGAGTGATGGAGTGGAAGCCGGCCTCTTTGAGAGCGGCTTCGAGGAACTCGGGCGCGAAGCCCAGATGCTTGTGGCCCAGCCGCTCGAGCACCCAGCGCTCTTCGTGCGGCATCAACTCCAGCAGCACCAGCTTGCCGCCGGGCTTGAGCAGCCGGGCGGCCTCGGCCAGCACCGCCGCGGGAGACTCCACGTGGTGCAGGCTCTGGGAGATGACGACCAGGTCCCGCTCACCGCTGGGCAGCGACAAGCGGTGCAGGTCCTCGCACAGGAAGTGGATGTTGGAGCGCCCCTCTCGCGAGGCGCGCTCCTTGGCCTGGGCGAGCGCGTCGGCGTTCTGGTCGATGGCCCAGACGTGCCGGGCCCAGCGGGCGATGGCGACGGAGAGGGTGCCCGAGCCGCAGCCGAAGTCCGCCACGTCCAGCGGCGGCAGCAGCGAGGCGAGCGCGCCGGCCCACAGGAACCAGGACTGGCCAGGCTCCAGCAGCCGCTCGTTGAGCGCCTGGCGATCCTCTCTCGCGCGCAGCAGGTCCTTGAGCCGCGCCGAGTCGCCATTCTCATCCTCGGCCTCCTGGGCGAGGCGGATGAGGGGCCAGCGCGAGTCGTCCGCCTCCAGGGCGAGCGAGTAGTAGCTGTAGCCGGCCTGCCGCTCCTCGCGGATGAGGTTCAGTCCCTTGAGCTTGCCCAGGTGATGGGAGACGGAGGACTGCGCCACTCCCACCAGCGACACCAGCTCCGTCACGTTCAGCGGAGCCTGCGCCACGAGGCGGAGGATCCGCAGCCGCGTGGCGTCTCCAAGGACGCGAAAGGATTGGGAGAGGACGTCCATATCGCTGAATCAACATATGTCGATTCGCTCGGGCATCCAAGGGGTTTCGCGACGCGTCGCGTTGCCCCCGGAGGAACACTCGTCTATGTGGGCGCCATGCCCCCTCCCACCCTGCTCCAGCACCTAGAAGGCAAGCGCATCGGCCTCGTTCTCTCCGCGGGCTACTTCGGTTTCTACGGACACGCCGGCTTCCTCAAGGGGCTGAAGGCGGCGGGGGTACAGCCGGCGGCGTACGCGGGCACTTCGGCGGGCGGCATGGTGGCGGCGCTCGCGGCGTCGGGCGCGTCGATCGCCTCGATTGAAGAGCTGCTGCTGAAGCAGACGCGGAAGAACTTCTGGGATCCGGATCCGATCGGCGCGGTGATGGATGTGCGGCGCGGGCACGGCTTCACGGGGCTGCTCAAGGGCGAGCGCTTCCGGAAGCTGCTGGAGGACAACCTGCCGGTGCGCACCTTCGAGGAGCTGCCGCACCCGCTGCTGCTGGTGGCCGCCAACCTCACGCACGGCACGCACGAGGTGTTCACCCGGGGAGAGCTGGCGCCGCGCGTCCACGCCACGTGCGCCTACCCCGGCCTGTTCCGGGCGGTGCCCATCGACGGCAACCACTACTGGGACGGAGGCATGGTGGACAAGGCGCCGGCGCTGGCGCTGAGCGATAGCGCCTTCGGCAAGGAGCTGGACGCCATCGTGGTTCACTACCTGCCGAGCCGCACGCGCAAGGTGCTGGGCGGCCCCCTGGTGTACGCGCAGGGACTGGCGACGGCCTCGGCGGCGCTGCGGCACGATCACTTCCGCCTGCAGCTCACGGTGCTGGAGGCACGCAAGGTGCCCGTGTACGTCGTCACCTCGAACCTGCCGCCGGTGACACCATCCACGCTGGAGCGCGGCTTCGACGCGTTGGACCAGGCTCGCCTGGCCGCGGAGCGCGCGCTGGCCCGGCCTCCCCAGAAGTTCGAGGAGGCCTGACCTGCGCCCCGGGAAGCGCCCCTGTGGACTTCTCGTCCTCCTG
Source organism: Hyalangium ruber (assembly GCF_034259325.1). Lineage (NCBI taxonomy): Bacteria > Pseudomonadati > Myxococcota > Myxococcia > Myxococcales > Archangiaceae > Hyalangium > Hyalangium rubrum. The sequence continues at coordinate 130,043 of NZ_JAXIVS010000007.1, forward strand.
GTGCTGATCACCGGGTGCGCTACAACGGATGCTCCAGGACAGAAGCCCTCTCGCGGCTTCTTGGCACCAAGGGCCCACTCCGCCAAGCCGCCACGGAAGATTCTGACCATGAGCGGCGCTCCGCCCATCAGCGGCGAGTCCTCTGGCCAGGCTGTACAGGGCTACAAAGTCCCAGGTCGAAATCCCGCCTCCCAGATGCCTTGGGAGTTCTTTCTGGGCAACGCCGCGCACCGGCTCATCGCCTACATCTACGGCGTGAATCACCCGCTGAATCGGGCCTTCTACAACAAGGAGACCCTCTTCAAGATCCTTTCCGAGGTTGAACTCGGAGATGCATCTCGCCTCCTCGAACACGAGCGAAACCTTCGCCCGGACATCACCGACGTCACGCGCTGGGGAGTCTTCGAGATCAAGCCCTGGAATGATCAGGGCCTCCAAGAGGGCAGAACCGAAGTGCAGACGTACCTCACCGCGCTGAATCGCGCTGTGCTGTCTCGCAGGAGGTTCGTGGGTGGCACGGACTTCTCCGGAGAGATTCTGATCCGGTTCGCGCAAGGGAACTACATCTGGCGCCTGGAGTGGAAGACCACCGAGCCCGGGGTTGCCCAGTATCGATGGACTCGGAGTCAGCAGCGCTTCGCCTCCGAGGCATCGGCCTACCGGGCCGGGCAATGGGTGGACCTCACCGAGCAGGAGTTGCACCAGTACGGAGGGTGGGTGGGCCAAGCCGTGGAGAGAATGGTCGACCGGCGCGAGCGCCTTGCCTCCTTCAGCGGAGCCATGGGCGTTGCCATCGACATCGTTGGCAACGTCGCAGTGGGGGCCTTCTCCGGCGCGCTCCTTGGAACCGGGGCACGCCCCAATAGCCAACAGCCCCCTGCTCAAGGAGGAGGCCAGGTCATCCCCTTTCCGTCACGCCCTCCTCCAACCGCGCCCTCCTCGATGCCGTTGCCTGCCGCCTCCGGCAGGTGATTTTGATACGACGCACGCCATGGAGCCTCGACAGCCTCTCTCCCTCTCCATGCCGGCCTTTCTCCATGGCCGCTATCTCGCCGTAGAACGCCAGGCGCGAGCAGAGGGGCTGCGGTCCGGAGAGCACTATCGGCGGACCGGTGCCTTCCCAGCGCCACTGGAGGTACAGGACCTACCTCCCGGCGAGCTCGTCGTGGCCCACGACGTGGTCGACTTCCAACGAGAGCGACCGGCCTGGCGGCTGTACATGGTGTCCAGTGTGCTGGACGGGGTGTACGAGACGCTGGAGTGGCAGAACCCCTTGCCCGTGAAGAGAGCCTATGAGGCCTCTTGTCGGGAAACGGCCTGGGGCGCGTTGTACTTCGCGATCTCTCGAACAGCCCCGAAGAGCGCGGAGCGCACGGCGCTTCTCCTCCAGGCGGTCCTGCGATTCTGGGATGTGCTCCAGTCCGCGCGCTACCTCTTCAGCGCCCCTGGGGCCACGCTCACACTCGATGAGCTGATGCTCACCGCTTGCGACTGGGCCATGGATGCATGGGCTCCCAAGCCAGGAGCATCGGTTCGTTCACGATTGGAAGCAGCCTCGGAACGGATGGCCCGCGCAACGCGCGAGGACAGCATCGATGCCATCCTCCGTCAGTTGCCTCGTGCCCTATCCTTCGCTCAGGGCCTCAAGCACCGGAACGTGCTCGAGAGCCCTGCCCTTCTACGCGAGCACCTCACCACGCTCGACCCGAACTCATTCGAGCGTGTGTCGGGTGCCTGCACATCGGATCTGCTCGAACTGCTTTACGGCTGGGATCAAGAACTCGGGATGCAGTAGGCCCCAGGCTACGCGGACAGCTGCTGCGCCTGGCCCTCCTCGGCCATCAGCTCGCACAGCGCCGCCTTGAGCTTGTCCTTGGCGCGGATCTCCAGCTGGCGGGCGCGCTCGCGCGAGAAGCCGAAGTGCTCGCCCAGCTCGCTCAGCGTCATCTCCGAGTCGCCCATCACGCGCTGCTCGATGATGAAGCGCTCGCGCGGATCCAGCCGCATCAGCGCCTGGCGCACGCGCTCACGGGTGATCTGCGCCTCCTGGCGGTCCGCCACCTCGTCCGCCTGCGAAGCGCCCTCGGACTCCACGAAGTCCAGGTGCGTCGAGTCGCCCTCCTCGCCCACCGGCGCGTCCAGCGACAGGTCGCGGCCGCCCATGCGCTGCTCCATCTCGCGCACCTCGGTGGCCTTCACGTTCAGCTTGCGGGCGATCTCCTCCGCGTCGACGATGTTGCCCTCGCCGCTGCCCAGCTTCTCCAGCTCACGGCGCGTGCGCGCCAGGGCGAAGAACAGCTTGCGCTGCGCCTGGGTCGTGCCGAGCTTCACCAGCGACCAGTTCTTGAGGATGTAGTTCTGGATGTAAGCGCGGATCCACCACACCGCGTAGGAGATGAGGCGGATGCCCTTGTCCGGATCGAACTTCTGCACCGCCTTCATCAGGCCGATGTTCGCCTCCTGGATGAGGTCGCCCATCTTGATGCCGTAGGAGCGGTACTCGTAGGAGACCTTCACCGCGAAGCGCAGGTTGCTCGTCACCAGGAGGTGGCCCGCCTGCAGATCCCCCTGACGGAAGCGCCGCGCCAGCTCCTGCTCCTGCGGCTGGGTGAGCAGCGGGTACTTGCTGATGTCCGCGAGGTAGGTCGAGAGAGAGTCGGGGGAGGAGAGGTTGGCCTGCATGGTGTTCCTCGGGGGCAAAGAAGTAAGGGAACCGCGTCGGGACCGCGTGCCCCTTGTCATGAGCAAGGCGGGTGCCAAGCCCCCTTCTGAGACGTTCCCGAGTAAATACAGCGACTTGCAAAAGAAGATCGGCGTGCTTAGGGCGGAAGGCGGGTAACTTTTTCAGGGCCGCCTGGCTGGTGCTTCCCCCCGTTTTCCAGTGGGCGGATGTAGGATCAGCTTTTGGACGTGTCCCGAGGCGCTCCGAGCAGGAACTCTCCCACACTTCCCTCCACGAGCGGATCCAGTCCGGAGGCGCGAGCGAACACATCCGCCCGGCCGCCCCCCAGCGCACACGGCGCCAGCCCCATGGCGGTCGCCACCATATAGAGCGTCTGGAAGATCACCCCCACGTGCTTGAGCATCAGCGCGTAGGCCATGGACTCGTACTTCCAGGCCACCGTCGCGAAGCGAGCGGTCAGCACCAGCAACACCTGCGGAGACTCGGACAGGGCCGCGCCCGTCACGGCTCCCTTCAACAGCTGCTCCACCTCAGGCGTGGCGCCCGTCATCCGGTAGAGGGCGTGGTTCTCGGGCCGGTAGGAGTACAGCCCTCGCTCCAGTCCCTCGCACTGGTGGGCGATGACATACACCTCGCTCTCGTAAAGGCCCCCTCCCGCTGGATAGGGGCGCGCCTCCCGCACGGGTCCGCCCTGCAACGCGGCCTGTCGCTCCCCCACGGCGCGGTAGAGCAGCTCGCCCAGCTCGGCGAGCGTCACCCGCCTCGGTCCGTGCTCGCGAATCGAGCGGCGGCGCTCCAGCACCTCCGTGAACGGAGGATCTCTCCGCCGCGCCTCGGCCAGGTCTGGCACGGGCAGCGCGAGCATCTCGCCGGACGGGGGCTCCTTCTTCTCGGGAGGCTTCGGAACCCTGTCCCGGAAGCGATACGTGGCTCCCGTCCCCCCCTCACGCGGAGGCCATCTCGAGCGGCTGTGGAACAGCAGGTCGTGAAACTCCCAGGTCGTCAGGGCTTCGGACTCATGAGGAGCGCCATCAGGCCCCGCCTCCGTCAGGACACCCGCCTCCGCCAGCATGCGCAGGAAGACCGTCACAGCCTCGGTGGAGATGCCAGGCACCAGCGCGCCCAGCTCCTCGGAGGACCTCGGCGTCGCGAGCGCTCCCAGGAGCGCGGGCCCGTGCCAGGTGGGCATCCACACACGCGTCGCGGAGAGAGGGGTCTCCAGCACCGTGCCGCCATCCACCGGCCGGGTGAAGGCAAAGCGAGACAGGGTATGGCGCACACCTTGTCCTGGCCCTGGCCCGGACGCGCGAGGGGTCGCGGGAGTGAGCGTCGCCAGGGGAATGCCCTCGCTCAGCAGGGTCCGCGAAAGGGCGCCATGCGTGCCCAGGGCTTTGAGCAACAACTGAAGCGTCGCGGCGTCAGCCACTCCCGCGCGGCTGGCGAGCCCCGTGAGCTCATCCGCCCCGTGCAAGCCACCGCACAACGCATCGAGCGCGGCTCCCACCTCGGTCGAGACCGGAGGCAGCACCAGTTGCACCCGCCCCTGGAGCGCACGGCGGCCGTCTGTCGTGGGCGTCATGCTCACCCCGGGTCTCAGGGAGAGCGTCTCGCGCGTACGCATCCGCTACCGAGTCGGTCTCATCGACAGCCGGCTCAGCAAGCACACGAGAAAGGCGCCGTGGACGGATCCGCCTCGTGGGTCGCCAGCGCGACCTCCCGCATGTTCATGTCCGGCGCGGGGGGGATGACCATCTGAAGGGTGTCGGCCTGCTGAACCGGAGTCGCCTCATGACGCTCGACGACCTGGAGGTGTACCCCAGCCGGCAAGGCGAATTCGTAGGAGGCCAGCAGCGTGCCCGTCGGATCGCGCTTCAGCGCCTCACGAAACTGTGCGTCCTGCCATGCGCGAACCACGCACTGCGCCCAGATGGTCCCGAACTGCTGCGAATCCGTGGCAATGACGTCCTTCATGATTGTCTCTCCTCGGGAGGCATTACGTCTTGTCAGCTTAAGCCTAACAAGAAGACACCACGCCTGGGAAATCCACGCTTTCGCCCAGGGAGGAATCTTGCAGTGAATGGCGGAATCTCTACATCCCAAGATAGGGAAAGACGCCGGAGCGTTAGAATTGGCACCCCTGCATGCGCGATCTCCTCGACCGAGTCCTTCAATTCAAACCCTCTCTGCGTCTGGAGCTGCTCGATCCAGGCCGCGCCTTCCTCCTCGGCGAGCGTGAGCAGTTCATGCTCACCGGCCCGGTCCAGGTGCGCGTGGCATCGGCGCTCGATGGACGCCGGCCCGTGCGAGAGGTGATCGCCTCACTCGAAGGGCAGCTCTCCACCCCCGAGGTGCTCTACACCCTCGCGATGTTGGAGAAGCGCGGCTACGTCGTCGACGTCGCGCCAGCCCTGGCCCCCGAGGTCGCGGCCTTCTGGCAGGCCCAGGGAATCTCACCCGCGGAAGGCGCCGCGCGGCTCGCCACCACCCCCGTGAGCGTGCATGCATTGGATGGGTTGGATGCGGCCCCCCTCTCCGAAGCCTTGCGCGCAGCGGGCCTCACCGTGCGAGACGAAGCCGCCCTCCCCGTCGTCCTCGTCCGCGACTACCTCACCCCGGAGCTGGAGTCGTTCAACCAGCGCGCGCTGGAGCGCCGCGAGCCCTGGCTGCTCGTGAAGGCCTCGGGCGGCACGCCCTGGGTGGGGCCCGTGTTCCGTCCCGGCGAGGGGGCGTGCTGGGCTTGCCTCGCGCACCGGCTGCGCTGGAACCGCCCCGTGGAGACCTATCTGCGGGCGCGCTCGGGCACGGCAGCGCCCCTCACCCCGCCCCGCGCCGAGCTGCCCGCCAGCCTCCAGGCCGGAGCACACCTCGCGGCGGTGGCCCTGGCCCGCTGGCTCGCCCTGGGCAAGCAGGGCCCGCTGGGGCAGACATTGATGGCCCTGGAGTTCCACCGGTTCCAGCTCACCGAGCACGCCGTGGTGCGCAGGCCCCAGTGTCCCGCCTGCGGCGATCCGGAGCTGTTGAAGGCGCGAGGCGCACGTCCGGTGGTGCTGGAGCCACGGCCCCGAGGCTTCACCGAGGACAATGGCTTCCGGAGCGTGACGCCCGAGGAGACCTTCGCGCGCCTCCAGCACCAGATCAGCCCCATCACCGGCGTCCTCAGCAGCATTGGGCCGCTGGAGGGGCGAGACCACCCACTGCGGCCCACCTTCGGGGCCTCGTACTTCACCCCTGTCCATATCGAAGCCCCGGACTTCAACGAGTTCCATGCGCAGAGCATGGGCAAGGGCCGCACCCCTGCCCAATCCCGCGCCAGCGCGCTCGGCGAGGGCATCGAGCGCTGGAGCGCCCTCTTCCAGGGAGATGAGCCCCGCATCCGCGCGCGGATGGCGGACCTGGGAGAAGAGGCCCTCCACCCGCGCAACGTGCTCATGTTCAGCGAGAGCCAGTACCGGGATCGCGAGGCGCTCAACAAGACGTACCGCCTGCCGCGCGGTGCCATCCCCCTGCCCTTCGATGAGCGCCAGGAGACGGACTGGACACCCCTCTGGTCGCTCACGCACGAGCGCCGTCGGTACCTGCCCACCGCGTGCTGCTACATCCGCTACCCCGCCCCACCGGAGGCGCGCTTCGCGCCCGCGGACTCCAATGGCCTCGCGGCGGGCAACTGCCTGGAGGAAGCCATCCTCCAGGGTTTCCTGGAGCTGGTGGAGCGGGATGCCGTGTCCATCTGGTGGTACAACCGCTTGCGCCGCCCGGCCGTGAACCTGGCCAGCTTCGCCGAGCCCTACTTCCACGCCCTGCTGGAGCACCACCGCGCTCACGGCTGGCAGGTGTGGGCGTTGGACCTTACGCACGACCTGGGCATCCCCACCTTCGCCGCGCTGGGGCGGTTCCCCGAGAACGGCCGGTACTGCGTGGGCTTCGGGGCCCACCTGGACGCGCGCATCGCCCTGCAGCGCGCGCTCACCGAGTTCAACCAGCTCTTCGATCCGAAGCAGAAGCTGCCCGCGCCCTGGCTCGAGTCCGAGATGGAGGACCCGGCCTACCTGCTCCCCGACGAGACGGTGCCCGCGCGCACCCCCTCCGACTTCCCCGAGCCTCCGCGCGAGGACATCCGGGATGACGTAATGACATGTGTGGCACGGGCCGCGCGTGTGGGCCTGGAGACGCTGGTGATGGACCTGACGCGCCCGGACGTGGGCCTCCATGTCGCGAAGGTGGCCGTGCCGGGGCTGCGCCACTTCTGGCCCCGCTTCGGGCCGGGGCGCCTCTACGACGTGCCCGTACGCCTCGGCTGGCTCTCGAGCCCGCTGCAAGAGAAGCAGCTCAACCCCTTCCCCTTCTTCCTCTAGGAGCAGCCCATGCGAGACGGCTCCCGAATCCTGGATGCGGATCGCCACGTCCTCGAGCCCATCGGCTTGTGGAAGGAATACCTGCCGGCCGAGTACCGCGCCGGGGCGCCCTACTACGAGACCCACGCGGCGACCGAGTCCCTGCAGCAGCGCGTGGCACGGCTGGGCCCCAAGGGGATGCTGCCCCCCATGCCGGTGCTGATGCTCGATGGCCAGCCGGTGCTCAACAAGCTCACGGAGCGTGCCCGGGTGGAGGTGACGTGGGGCATGGCCCAGCGCCACAAGGACGCCTCCGCCGGAGCCACCCCCACCCACCACCTGCGCTCCATGGAGCACTCGGGCGTGGACCTGGCCGTCTTCTACCCCACGGCGGCCTCGTTCCTGCTGCGCATCGACGGAATGGAGCCAGCGCGGGCCGCGGCCTTCGCCCGCGCCTACAACAACTGGCTGCGAGACTTCTGCCAGACCAACCCCGAACGCCTGCTCGGCGCGGGCGCCCTCAGCCTGCATGATCCGTCACGCATGGTGGAGGAGCTGGAGCGCGTGGCCGGCTTCGGGTGGAAAGTCGTCGTGGTGCCCCCCAACCCCGTCAACGGCAGGACGCTGTCCCACCCGGACTACGAGCCCTTCTGGTCCGCCTGCGAGCGGCTCTCCATGGCGGTCACCATCCACGAGGGGACCCACGTCCGGCTGCCGACGGCGGGCGCGGAGCGCTTCGACACCCGCTTCGCGCTCAATGCCTCCTCGCACCCCCTGGAGCAGATGCTGGCGCTGCTGACCCTCATCGAGGGAGGAGTGCTGGAGCGCCACCCCCGGCTGCGCGTGGCCTTCCTGGAGGCCGGCTGCGGGTGGGTGCCCTACTGGCTCTGGCGAATGGACGCCACGTGGCAGCACATGGCCGGCGAGGTGTCGGAGAACGTTCGCCTGAAGCCCTCGGAGTACTTCCGCCGCCAGTGCTTCGTCACCATCGAGCCCGAGGAGCCCGGCCTGGCCGAAGTCGTCCGGCTCCTGGGCACGGACAACCTCATGTTCGGCACCGACTACCCCCACGCGGACCACGGGGACGACCTCGTGGAGCACGCGCTGGGGCTTCGGTCGGTGTTGTCCCAGGAGGCCTTGCACAAGCTCCTCTGGGACAACCCCGCCCGGTTCTACGGAATCACCGGGTAATCAGCACACGCTGAAGGTCAGCCCCGGCAGCCAATCACACGCGCGCATCCCTTCCGCCTTCGCGTCCGGGCCGATGAGCGCGATCTCCTGCATGTCCATGGCCGGCGCGGGCGGAATGACCATGCGCAGGGTGTTGGCCGGAGCGGCCTTCACCTCCATGTCATTCTCGACCACCTGGAGGAGGACGCCCTCCGGCAGGCTGAACTGGTAGGACTCGAAGAGAATCCCCGCGGGATCGCGCTTCAAAGCCTCGCGGAATTGCGCGTCCTGCCATGCACGCGCCACGCACTGCGGCCAAATCATACCAAACTGCTGAGAATCAGAGGCAATGGCACTGTTCACGGTTTTCTCCCTTTGCAGGCTGAAGCTGGTGAGACATCCCCCTAAAGCGTGACACGCCAAGTCTTTGCAGACTTAATTCAGTTTAATAAACGACCTCATGGATAAAGCAATCTCTTTCGCGTCGAATTCTCATTCGACCCGGGGGGAGTCTTTACCAACCCAAGGCAGGGAGTCAGCTATGCGTGGCGCTGCCCGAGGAGCGCCCGCGCCCGAGCAATGTCTGGCGAGTCGAGCCCCTCGTTAAATCCTTGCAGCAAGGCTGCAAGGATTTCGCGAATCTCAGACTCCTGTCCCCGCAATTGAAGCAATTCATACAAGGAATGCGTGGATTTCAGCTCCGCCATCTTTGAGGACTGCTCCCGCGCGATGGAGATGGACTCGCGCAGGCAGGCCTCGGCGCCCGCGGTGTCGCCGCGCGCGCTCAGGCAGCGGCTCTCGAGGCGCAGCAGCTCCGGCATCATGTAGTGCTCGCCCAGGCGGCGGCCCCAGGCCATGACGTCCTGAATGACTTCGAGCGCCGAGTCGTAGCGCTGCGCGTCACACTCCACGTCCGCCAGCAGGGACTTGTAGTAGGTCATCCCCAGCTCCAGGCCGATGCTCTCCTGGGCCGCCAAAGCCTTGCGCAGGCTGTCCGCGTCCCGCACGGCCCAGCTGCGCAGCATCTGGCAATACGCTGTCTGCATGGCCAGACCGTGCCGCTGAGTGAACTCCAGGCCGGTGTCGGCCGCCTGGACGAGCTGCTCGCGCTCCCCGCGCACCTGGAAGATGGTCAGGCGATAGAGATACGCCGTCCCGAGGCTGCTGGGGTGCTTGCACTCCTGGGCCCAGGAAAAGCCCGCCTGGATGTGGGCGTTCGCCTGGTCGGGGTAGCCCAGCATCCACTTCACCAGGGCGATGGACGTCTCGGCCCAGGCCCGGGCGTCGAACCCGAAATGAATCGCCAGCGGCAGGTGGCGCGCCGGCTCATAGAGCGAGAGGACCTGCTCGAAGCTCGCCCGGGACTCCCGCAGCGAGCCCTCGGCGACGGTGTTGTTGCCCCGCGCCGCCAGCGCCATGAGCTTCAAGTCGCCATTGCCCGTCTGCTCCGCCATGGAGAGCAGCCTGTCCACCAGGGTGCGCGCCTGCGCCCGGTGTCCGCGGGTGTTGTGGTAGAGCCACAGCGCCCACAGTGTCGGGACGATCTGCGGGCTGTCTCCCAGGAAGTCGATGAGCTGCTGCGAGTGCTCCACCAGCTCCTTGATGCGCTCGTCCGACCAGCCCCGGATGACCATCATCGCCGGGATGAGGATGATGTTGAGCCCCAGCTCCAGCGTGGCCCGCTCGCGAGGGTCCTCCACCACCTCCAGCCACGACAGCGCCTCGGTGATGTGAGCGACGGTCTCCTGGTTGGCGTAGCGCATCAGCGCGGCCATGCCGGCCCGCTGCGCGTAGCCCAGCGCCTGGCGCTTCTGCTCCGCGGTGGCGTGGTGCATCGCCAGCAGGTCCGGGCGCGTCTCGACGAGCTCGGGGAAGTGCGCCTCCAGGGTCGCCGCGATGCGGGCATGCACCTGGCGGCGCAGGGGCTTGAGCATGGACTCATAGGCCGTGTCCCGGATGAGCGCGTGCTTGAAGAGGTAGGTGGGGCTGCGCACTCCGCGCCGGCGGTGGACGAGGTCGGCGTCCACCAGCGCCTTCAGCTCGCGCTGCAGCTCCTGCTCCTCGCGCTCGGAGACGGCCTTGAGCACCTCGTAGTTGAACTCACGCCCCAGCGCCGCCGCCAGCTGCGCCAGCTCCTTGGCCGGCCCCAACCGGTCCAGGCGCGACGTCAGCGAGTCTCGCAGCGTGGTGGGGATGGAGAGCTGGCTGGGGGAGTACAGGCGCGTGGGCGTATCCGTGCCTACCGGCAGCGACTCGGCCACCACGCGCGTCAGCTCCTCGACGAAGAGCGGTACTCCGTCCGTGCGGTTCACCAGCTGCTCCACCACCTCCTTGGGCAGGGGCCGCTTCTGGGTGAGGCCACTCACCATCTCCTCCACCCGCTTGCGATCCAGTCGGCTGAGCTGCAGGTGGTGGGTCACGGTCCACGGTGGTGAGAAGTCCGGGCGCGAGGTGAGCATCAGGCAGATGCGCGCGGTGGGAACATCGCTCACCAGCTGCGCGAGCATCTCCAGCGTCGTCGGGTCCGCCCAGTGCAGATCCTCCACCGACAGCAGCAGCGGCTGCTGCTGCGCCATCTCGAAGAAGAGGCTCACCACCGCATCGAGCATCCTCTCCTTGGCCAGCTGCGGAGAGACATTCGGCGGAGGGTAGCGATCGGCCCCCGCCTTCACCGACAGCAGCCCCAGGAACAGCGGCATCGCCTCGTCCAACACGAAGCCGTGCTGAGACAGCAGCGCCTCGAGCGCGCTGACGGTCTGCTCCGGCGTCCAGTCAGGGCTGACGCCCAGCAGCCGCGACAACAGGTCCACCACGGGGTCGAGCACGCTGTTGCGGCCTTCCGCCGTACAGCGACATTCGAGCAGGGCGTGCGAGGTGCCACGTACCTGGCGGATGAGCTCCTGGACCAGACGAGATTTGCCAATGCCGGGCTCGCCCGTGAGCAGCACGCTCTGCCCGGTGCCAGCCACCACCTGCCACCAGCGCTGCGACAGGAACTCCAGCTCCTGCGTGCGGCCGTACAGGGGGATGATCGCGGAGCCTTCCAGCAACTGGGACGAGGCCAGGCCCCGGTACTCATGAAGCAGGCGGAACGCCGAGTCGCTCGCCGGCTCGGTGGCGAAGTGGCCCCGCAGCAGCCTCGAGGTGGCCTCGCTGATGAGGATGGTGCCCGGCTCGGCCCGCGCCTCCAGCCGCACCGCCGTGTTGGGAGTGCTGCCGATCAGCGCCGGCAGGTCTCCTGGTCCCAGGGCACGCGGCTCCTGACTGATGACGAGCCCCGTGTGGATGCCCACCCGGAACTCCACCCGCCCGCCGCGATCGCGCGCCAGCGAGGCGCCCTGCTGCTCCATGCGCGCCACCATCGCCAGCGCCGCCCGGGCCGCGCGTCGCGCATCATCCTCCTGCGCCTTCGGGTAGCCGAAATAGAACAGCACCCACTCGCCCAGCACTCCGCCCACGTGGGCGTCGTAGCTCCGGGCGATGCTGGCACACGAGGCGTTCAGGGCGCGCAGCATCCGGTCCATATCCTCTTCATCCGTCGCACCGTCCGCCGCGCCGACCAGGCGCAGGCTGCAACAGACCGCGGTGAGCTGGCGGCGCTCACCCTCGTTCCGGGCGATGACCGTCTCGGGCATCTGCATCTGCGCGGAAGTAGGCGTCCGGGCCAGCTGCGCGTCGCTCAGCGGCCACCCCTCGGAGGAGCAGGCCTCGAGCTCGCGCAGCACGCTCTGGGCGGAGATGTCTCGCGTCTCGGCGTTCTTGTTGGTCACCTTGCGCAGCAGCCGGCCCAGCCGGTGGTTCTCGAGCCAGGAGGGCACGGCGATGGGCTCGGGCCCCAATTGCTTGTGAATGAGCTGCTGAAGGGTGGCGCCCTCGACGACCCGGCGCCCGGTGAGACACTCCAAGAAGATGAGACCCCAGGAGTACAGATCCGAGCGCGCCGTCACCGGCTCGCCGCGCAGCTGCTCCGGCGCGGCGTACGAGGGCGTGCCCAGCATCTCACTCGTGCGCGTAATGCGCGCCATGTCCTCCTGGGGGCTGTCGGCGGCGAGCGTGCCCAGCCCGAAGTCGAGCACCAGCGCGTTGCGCCGCACGCCCGTGGTGGTGACCATGATGTTCTGCGGCTTGAGGTCCCGGTGGATGACGCTCCGGTTGTGGGCGCACGCCAGCGCGTCGAGCACCTGCAGCATCAGGTGCGCGGCCTCCCACGGCGTGAGCGCCCCGTCCTCCGCCAGCACATCCGCCAGCGTCTTGCCCGGCACGTATTCGAAGACGGTGTACAGCAGGTCCGGCTCGGCCTTCCCCGAGTCGATGAACCGCACGATGTTGGGGTGGTAGAGCTGCGCGCAAAGCTGCATCTCACGTTGGAAGCGCGCGATGTGACTGTCATTCGTGGTGTGCAGGGCCCGCAGGACCTTGATCGCCACCTCGTGACGCGTCGCCATCTGACGCGCCCGGTACACCTGGCCGAATCCCCCCTCCCCCAACTTGCCAAGAATCTCGTAACGGTTCTGGAAGACGGTTCCCGCGGTGATTGGATCCAAGGTGTGGCCCTTCGGAGGCTGTGAGCAAGGCTGTATCCAAAAACATTACAGTCTTACTGTCGCCATACACTCATATCACACCCCGGAAAACCTGACCAAAAGGTCAGGTGCGCGCAGGTGATGCGGCATTGAAGCGCGGCCAGCGCTGAGCCCAGGGACGGGCCTGCTCGAGCTGGCCGGCGAGGCGGAACAGCGTGGCCTCGTCGCCCCAGCGTCCGGCGAACTGGACGCCAATGGGCAGCCCTCCCGAGCTCCAGTGGAGCGGCACGTTCATGGCGGGCTGGCCCGTGGCGTTGAACAGGACGGTGAAGGGGCAGATGGCCGCCTGGCGCTGGAAGAACTCCATATAGGAGAGCGGCGCATTGCCGTCCAGGTAGCCCAGCCGGAACGGCGGCACGGCGAGCGTGGGAGTGAGCAGCACGTCGTACTCGGCGAAGAAGCGGCCAACGGCGCGTGAGATGGGGTTGAGCATGCCCAGCGCGTTCTGCACCTCGGAGCCCTTGACGGTGCGGCCATGCTGCACCGTGGCCCAGGTAGAGGCCTCGAAGCTGTCCTGCCCGAGGGTGTGCCCCAGCATGGCCGAGACGGAGTCCACCCAGGCGGCGAAGCCCGAGGTCCAGAGCACCGCGCACGCGGCGTCCAGCGCCTCGGTGCTGTACTGGGGCACCGCTTCGATGACGTCATGCCCCAGCGAGGCGCACATCCGTGCCACGTCCTCCACGGCCGCCACGCACTCGGGGCTGACCGGTACGCCCGAGGGCGCCTTCCGGGAGAAGGCCACGCGCAGCCGCCCCGGCTCCCGGGCAGCCTCCTCGCGGAAGGGACGCTCGGGCGGGGGGATGATGTACGGGTCACCGAAGTCCGCCCCCGCGGTGGCATCCAGCATGGCCGCGCTGTCGCGCACCGAGCGCGTGAGCACGTGCTCGACGCAGAACCCGTTGAGGAGGTCTCCAATGTTGGGGCCCGCGGAGATGCGGCCCCGCGTCGGCTTCAGCCCGAACAGGCCGCACATCGCGGCGGGCACGCGGAGGGAGCCCCCGCCGTCGCTGCCGTGCCCCAGCGGAACCACGCCCGCGCGCACCGCCGCCGCCGTGCCTCCGCTGGAGCCTCCCGGGCTGCGCTCCAAGTCCCACGGGTTTCGAGTGGGGCCCCAGGCCTGGGGCTCGGTGGTCAGCAGCAGCCCCAGCTCGGGCAGGTTGGTGCGCCCCATGAGCACCACGCCCGCGCGGCGGTAGCGCGTCATCAGCGTGGAGTCGTACGGCAGCTTCAGGTTCAGCTCCTTCAGCACCCGGCTGCCCATCGCCGTGGGCACGTTGGCCGCGTGCAGGATGATGTCCTTGATGAGGAAGGGCACTCCCGTGAAGGGCCCCTCCGGCAGGCCTTGCTTCAACGTGGCCCGCGCCTCATCCTCAAGCGTGGCGATGACCGCGTTGAGCGTGGGATTGGTGCGCTCCAGGGCCGTAAGGGCCGTCTGCAGCAGTTCAGCGGCGGACACCTCCTTGCGCCGCACGAGCGCGGCCAGACCCAGGCCATCGAATTGGATGTATTCATTCAGGTGCATGTGTAGACCTTCCTCACCAGGTGGGGTTGACCGATGGAGCGGACCCACCGTAGCAGGTTGGGTGGACCCCGAGGCCATTGGCGTGCCAAGGTTCCCATGGCAGGCTGGGTCTCTTCCACCCCACGGCCCCCGCGTTTTCACGGTGGATGAGGATTCCAGCGAAGTGTAAAAAGCCAGTCGAGATGGAAATGTATTTCCTGGAAAGCCAGAACATCGCACCAAGACGGGAAGGGCAGTCGTGATCCGGTCGGTCCGCTTCGAGAACTTCCGCTGCCTGAGGGAGGTGGAGCTGTCGTTCACCCCGCTCACGGTGCTGGTGGGCCCCAGCGGCTCGGGGAAGACGTCCGTGCTCGAGGGCATGCACTACCGGCTGGCGTGTGAGACGTCCGACTACTGGCGCATGGATGCATCGCAGCAAGTGCTGCTGCAGTGGACGTTCACGGACGGCAACCAGGTGCGCCGGGTGTTCCCGCTGGCGGAGCTCGACTCGTTGTCGGTGCATGGGCACGCGGTGCAGGGCATCTCGCTGGAGCCCAGTGTGCTGCGCACCGACAGCCCGCTGGGGCGCGTCACGGCGCTGAGCCCCACGGGGGACAACCTCGCCGCCGTGTTCTCCTCGCTGGCGCCCGCGCAGCGCGAGGCCGTGGTGACTCAGCTCTGCCGCCTGGTGCCCTCCATTGGAGATGTCTCCGTCCGGCAGTCGGGCCCACGCACCCAGCAACTGCGCTTCCGAGACCGCTGGCAGTCCGACATCTGGTTCACCCCGTGGCAGGTGGCCGACAGCGTGCTGCTGTTGATGGCGCTGCTGGTGTTGCCGCACCAGCTCCCGCTGCCGGACGTGCTCACCCTGGACGAGCCCGAGCGGGGGCTGCCCTCGCGCGTGCTGGGCGAGGTGGTGGGGATGCTGCGGCGGCTGTCCATCGGGGCGCCCGGGGTGCCGCCGGTGCAGGTCATCCTCGCCACGCACTCGTTCGATCTGCTCGAGCACATCCAGCCCGACGAGGTCCGGCTGCTGTCGCGCTCGCCCGAGGATGGCGCCGTGCGCGTGGGCACCTCGCTCCAGGACTCGCAGGACTGGCGCGGCCGCTCCAGCGAGCCCTCCTGAGTCACCCGCGGGCCTGTCGCTCCGCCTTCACGGCCGGCAGGCTCACCCGGAACGTGGTGCCCTGGTCGAGCTGGCTCTCCACGGTGATGGTGCCGCCCAGCGCGGTGATGATGTTGTGGCACAGCGAGAGCCCCAGCCCCGTGCCCTGCCCCGAGGGCTTGGTGGTGAAGAACGGATCAAAGATGCGCTCCAGGTTCTCGGCGGGGATGCCGCACCCGGTGTCTCGCACCTCGACGATGATGCGCTCGGAGCTCTCCTGGCGCGCCACCACGCGGATCTCGTTCTGCTCCACCTTCCCCTCGGGGATGGCGTGCGCCGCGTTGATGAGCAGGTTGAGGAACACCTGCCCCAACCGCGCCGCGTTGCCCCGCACCAGCGCCACGCTCTCGAAGTCCTCCACCAGCCGCGCGCGGCGGCGAATCTCATGGGCGGCGATCTTCGCCGCGCTGCGCACCACCGCCACCAGGTCCGCCGTGCCGTTGCTCGCATCGTCCGGCCGCGACAGCGTTTTCAAATCCTGGACGATGAGGCGCACCCGCTCAGCGCCCTCCCGCGCCTCCTCCACCGCCTGGAGCAACTCCTTGCGCTCCTCGTCGGAGGGGGGCGCGTCCGTGCGCGCCAGCTCGGTGCGCAGGTAGTTGATGTTGGTGATGACGTAGACGAGCGGGTTGTTGATTTCATGGCCCACGCCCGCCGCGAGCCGGCCCATGGCGGCCAGCCGGTCGGTGAACATCAGCTGCGCCTGCATGGCCTGGAGCTGCCGCAGGCTGTTGGCCAGCTGGGCGTTGCTGCTCTCCAGCTCCGCGGTGCGCGTGCGCACCATCTGCTCCAGCAGGGTGTTGTAGCGGCGGATGTCGCTGGCGGCGACCTCCGCGTGGTGGCGCAGCTCGCGCTCGGCCGCCTCCGCCTCCGCCTTCATCACCTGCTCGCGCTGCTGCAGGGTGCCACGCAGCTCCTGCGTCATCCGGTTGAAGGCCTGTGCCAGGGCGCCCAGCTCGTCCTTGCGTCCCACCGGCAGCTCCACCGTGAAGTCGCCCTGGCCGATGCGCTCGGCCCCCGCCCGAAGCTTGCGCAGCTCGCGGTGCAGCGGCACCAGGATGAGCACCGTCAGCAGGCCCAGCAGCACGCTGGCGCCCAGGGGAATGATCCTCCCCAGCCGCTGGGAGCGCTCCAGGCTGGTGTTCATCAACACCTGCAGCCGCCGCATCTTCTCGTCCTGGGTGCCCTTGGCCTTCGCGAGCTGGGGATACACCTGACGCTCGTACATGGCGAGCAGCGACCACCACGCCTCGGGCGCGGGCCCCTGCCCGTCCAGCGGACGGACCACCTCCTCCACCTGCCGGGCCCACTGCAGCCGGGCCTGCGCCAGGGTCTCGAGCTGCAGGAGCTCGTCCGGGCTGGACTTCACGTCCACCCAGAGCTGCTCGTCCAGCACGCCCTGCCTCAGCTGCTCGAAGTCCGCGCGGATGATCTGCTCATGCTCTTGCAGCAACTGCCGCGTGTCCTGCTTCGCCCGGCGCGCCACCAGCAGGCGCTCCAGGTAGCTCCACGAGCTATGGGACATCTCGGCATAGAGGCTGAGCCGCTGGCCCGTGGCGCGCAGGCGCTGGCGAAGGGTCTGCGCCTCCGAGGAGCTCTGGTAGAGCGCCGCCCCGATGGCGACCACGAGGCCCAGGGCCACTCCGGCGAACAGCAAGACCCTGGTTCGAATCGTCATACGAGAAAGGGGGATGAGACGGACGGCGCGCCCGTCACTCCACCATAGCGTAGCGGGCGTAATCGATCTTCAAGCACCGGCTCTGCACCACCTGGATTCCCGCCCTCGCCAGCTTCTCCGCTGCCGCGTCGTTGCGGATGCCCGACTGGAACCACACCACCTTGGGCTTCTTGGCGATCATGTCCTCCACGTACTGCTCGATGACCTGGGGTCGGAGGAACACGTCCACCACGTCGAGGGCCCCGGGCACGTCCACCAGCCGGCGGAACACGGGCTTGCCCAGGATGTGCGTCACGTCCGGGTAGTAGATGGGCACCGGCACCACCTCCACGCCCGCCTGAGCCAGGTACTCCGGCACGAAGAAGGCCGGCTGCTCCGACTGCGCCTCCGTCTTGATGCCCAGCACCGCCACGCGCCGGGCGCTCTTCACCACCCGCTTGATGCCCGCCTCGTCCTCGATGAGGTTGTCCCGGAAGTTCATCGCGCCTCCTCCAGCATCTCCAACCGTGTCTGTGTCGCCAGCGTCCACGTCGCCTCCCCCACCTTCGCGCGCACCGTGAGGCTGCGGCGCACCGGCACGAAGTAGCCGCGCGCCACCACCTGCTCCCCCTCGCACGTCACTCCCGGTGTCAGCGCCGGCCCGCCCGCCGCCTCCAGGGCCTCGCGCAGCTCCGGTGGGGCGTTGTCCGGCAGCGCGTCCAGGCAGCGCAGGCTCATCACCAGCGCATCCCCCTGGTCCGTCAGCTCCGTGCCCGTCACGGTGCGCTGCAGCACGTACACCACCTCGCCCTCTCCCACGGGGAAGCTGTCCACGCCCCAGGTGTGCTGTCCCACGGTGAGGTTGCGCTGCAAGAGTCCGCCGTAGCGCGCCGCCCAGTCGCGGCGGGCCCGCGCCTCGAGGGAGTCCGGGGAGAAGAAGGCCTCCAGCGCCCCCGTCGGCTGGCCCGCGGGCACCACCTGGCGCAGCGCCTTGAGCCCCTCGTCGGGATTCACCACCTTCACGAAGGCGCCATCGGCCGCCAGTCGCACGCGCAGTGGAAAGCGGGAGAGCACATCGTCCACCACCGTCTCCACGGGCGTGCCTCCGCGCGTCATGCGCGAGCGGGCCACGGATTGGACGAGCTGCCAGCCATTCTCGGCCGGAGTGAAGCGCGTGACGGTGGTCATCTCCGCCTCCTCGGACTGGCGCGAGCCGCCGCTCTCCAGCGTGCGGGTGCTCAGGGTCCGCTCCGTCATGGCGCGGTCCACGGGAGGCCGGAACTCCAGCCGCACCGGGAGCGGCGCCCCGGCTTCGGGCACCAGCGAGGTGGCGGGCTTGGTGCAGGCGGCCATCAGCAGGGCACAACACAGCCAGGGCAGTCTTCGGTGGAGGCGCATAGGCCCGCGAACGCTGGCAGAAAGCGCCAGCGCCCGCGAGTGTCTTCCACCGGCCCCGTTCACGGGTGGCGCGTATGCCCCGGCGGAGCGTTCTCCACCATGTCCCGGCCAATGTTGCGCCGGTCCCGCACCGCCCCGTCATCGTCCCGCAGCCCGCCGCTGGCGAAGCGCCGCGCGGCCTCGGCCAGGTCGCGCATCACCTCTTCCTTCGACTCGTACTTCGTGCGCGGCAAGGACTTGAAGACGTTGATGAGGTCGGTCGGAGCGCCGTTGTCCGCGGCCGCCTTCACGAGCTGCTCGCGCCACACCGGATAGTCCACCGAGTCCAGGTGCGTGGGGATTGACAGCGCCGGGTCTTCCGCCTGTCCGTAAGCCATCGTGTCTCTGCCTTTCTGCCCGGATCCAGATCCGGGCCCTTTCCCTGAACGTGGGGACGATGGAAGCGCCAGACCACCCAGCGCGGCGCGGCCCACATCGCCCACCGGTCGGGCAGGCAACCGTGCCAGCCCGACTCTGGTGTAGATTGGCGCCGCCTCTGCTCACGGGACATTTGATGCTCGTCACCTCCCTGCTGCTCACCCAGCTCGCGCTCGCTGGCTCCCCTGCCTCCCAGGCAGCCTCTGCCACCCCCACTGCTCCCGCCCCCGCCGTGGCGGCGCCCGCTCCCGCTCCCGAGGGCATCTATCAGTGGGAGGACGCGGAGTTCGTGGCCCAGGCCCAGCGGGACCTCGAGCAGTTGCAGCGCTACGCCACCGGGCTGCGCGGGCTGCAGGAGCAGATCCGCAAGAACCTCGCGCTCTACAACCAGAAGCAGGACATCCCCTACACGCCGGAGCAGAAGCAGGCCCTGCTCTCCACGTGGGCGGCCTTCTTCGACTACTTCGCCTCCACGGAGGTGATTCGCCAGCGCTACTGGGACTTCGTGAAGGTGCCCGCGCTCACCCAGCCCACCAAGCACGGCTGGGGCTTCCTGCTCACCCACGGGGCGCTCACCACCATCCTGGCGCACGGGCTCACCTACGCGGAGCTCACCAACGGCCGCAAGCAGCTCGAGGTGCTCCTGGATGAGCCCTCGCCTGACTACGGCATTCCGGAGCGCGCCTTCGCCCAGTTCAAGGAGAAGGTCATCCATGTCTCCACCGCCACCCAGCTCTTCACCGGGGACGGCTACCGCGAGCCGCTGCAGCCGGTGCTGTCCAAGGTGGGGGCGCTCAAGTTCCGCCTCACCCCGTGGGTGCTCGAGGAGATGAAGGCCAACTCCAAGGTGGCCCGGGGCAAGCTGCTCAAGCGCGGCCCCTCCTTCTTCACCATGGCGGCCAAGGACATCGTCCAGGACAACACCCTGCGCGCCATCTTCCCGGTGCAGAAGTCGGTGGCCGAGTGGATGGGCGACACCCGCGTCAAGCGCATCGGCAAGCCGCTCATCTCCCGCGAGCAGGTGATGAAGGTGCTGGAGAAGATGGAGCCGGGCGACATCATGGTGGCCCGGCAGAACTGGTACCTCTCCAACATCGGCCTGCCGGGCTTCTGGCCCCACGCCGAGCTGTACGTGGGCACCGCGGACACGCTGGACGGCTACTTCGAGGGAGACGCGGAGGTGAAGGCGTGGCTCTCCACCCTGCCCGGCCAGCCGAAGACGCTGGGCGAGTACCTGGGCCGCCTCTTCCCCGCCAAGTGGGCCCAGTACCGGGGCACGGATGAGCACGGGGACGCCATCCGCATCATCGAGTCCATCAGCGAGGGCGTGTCCTTCACCGGCCCCGAGCACGGCATGCGCGTGGACTACCTGGGCGTCATGCGGCCCCGCCTCTCCAAGAAGGAGAAGGCCCAGGCCATCGTCCGCGCCTTCACCTACCAGGGCCGTCCCTACGACTTCAATTTCGACTTCTTCTCGGACTCCACGCTGGTGTGTACCGAGCTCGTCTACAAGTCCTACGCCCCCTCCAAGGAAATGAAGGGCGTGCGCGTGGAGCTGGTGGACGTGGCCGGCCGGCGCACCCTGCCCGCCAACGAGCTCGTCAAGCTGTTCGACCAGGAGTACGACACGCCGAACCGGCAGCTGGACTTCGTGGCCTTCCTGGACGGGCGCGAGGACAAGGCGGGCGCTATTGAAGAGGACGTGCTTACCTTCCGCCAGACGTACCGGCGCATGAAGTGGGACATCGCCCAGAAGTAGCCGCCCTCGCAGGTGAAGGCCGCGCAGCCATGACGGAAGAGACAGCCCAAGAGATGCTGGAGCTTGCCAGCCAGCTCTACGAGCGGATGATCGCCCAGCAACAGGCGAAGGTGATGCGCCTGGCCCGCGAGGCGGTGCCCAACATCGGCCCGGAAGACCTCCGCAACGCGCACGACTTTCCAGAACTCAAGGCACACCCCACCTTCGAATACGAAGATGGAATCCTGGCGGGACTCATCTCCGCCCAAATCGCTCTCCGGGCCGAAATCAAGGGGCGTCTACCCCTCAGGCCCCCTACAGCACCCTGACGAACGGCCGCCTGCCTTTGCCGTTCGGCCTCGGGTGGGTTAGTCCTTGCCCCGTGAACTTCCCCTCCGGATTCGGCTCTCCGCTCGCTCGGGAGCGTCTGGTGTCAGCCCTGGCCGCGGATCCACCTCGCCTGGACCTGGCGGCGCTGGCCATCGCCACGTTGGCCAACCCCTCGCTGGATGCCCCCGCGTGTCTGCACACGCTGGACGCGCTGGCGGCACGGGTTCAAGTGGAGGTGGAGCGCCACCTCGACGAGCAGGGTGAGTTCCTGGCGCGGCTGCGCGCGCTGCGCCACGTGCTCGCGGACGTCGAAGGCTTCCGCGGCAACGAGCGCGACTACTACTCGGCCGAGAACAGCTTCCTGGACCACGTGCTGGAGCACAAGGTGGGCCTGCCCATCTCGCTCTCCGTGGTGTACCTGGAGGTGGCCCGGCGCGCGGGCATTCCGCTCTATGGCGTGGCCTTCCCCGGCCACTTCCTGGTGGCGTGCAACGCGGGTGACCACAAGCTGGTCATCGACCCGTTCCACAACGGTGACATCCTCACCGAGCACGGCTGCGAGGAACTGCTCAAGCGCGTGGCGCCGCAGCTGCGCTTCGATGCCTCCAAGCTGTCGCCGGCGCCCGTGGAGCTCATCACCTACCGCATGCTGTCCAACCTCAAGCGCATCTACCTGGAGAAGGATGACGCGGAGCGTGGGCTGACGGTGGTGGACCTGCTCTTGCTGCTGGCTCCGGACCACCCAGGCGAGCTGCGCACGCGGGCGGTGCTGCTGATGAAGGTGGGGGCGTTCCGGACCGCGCTCAAGGACGTGGAGCGCTGCCTGGAGCTGTCGCCCGAGGCGCCGGACCGCGAGCGGCTGGAGCTGATGGTCAAGGAGCTGCGCGAGCGGCAGGCCAACCTCAACTGAAGTCCCTGGAGCCCGTGTGTCCCAGTCCCCCCGTCCCTGGACGCGCCTGCGCCGGGGCCTCGAGCACGACTACTTCATCCTCAAGGTCCGCGAGGACATCTACGCCGACCCGCGCACCGGGCACGAGCACCCGCGCGTGTACCTCGACACCCCGGAGTGGGTGAACGTCATCGCCGTCACGCCGGACCAGCAGCTCATCCTCATCCGGCAGTACCGCTTCGGCATCCAGGCCTCCACGCTGGAGATCCCCGGTGGGCTGGTGGATCACGGCGAGGATCCCGCCCTCGCCGCGGCGCGCGAGCTGGAGGAGGAGACGGGCTACGTGCCGGGCCGGGTGGTGCCGCTGGGCGCCGTTCACCCCAACCCCGCGCTCCAGGGCAACAAGTGCCACAGCTTCCTGGCGCTCGACTGTGTGAAGCACCACGCCGGGGCTCAGGACGAGGGCGAGGACATCGCCGTGGAGCTGCACCCCCGCGCCGAGGTGCCTCGCCTCATCCTGGAGGGCCACATCACCCACTCGCTCGTGGTGGTGGCCTTCTTCCTCGAGCAACTGCGCGCCGAGGGCCAGCGCTAGCGCCCGGCGTCGGTGGCGACCAGGTAGGCAGGCACCCTACCGGCCACTACCCACAGAGCCCTCCAGGAGGAGGAATTCGCTGTCCTGAGGTGGACGCGCCCCTCCGCATTGTCCAGAAGGCACCAGGGCCCGATGGGCTGGGGGGTCGGCAGCCAGGAGGGTCGTTCCTATCCTGACTCACCAGACTTTTACAGGAACGGTGTCACATGGCGCGGCTCACAGAGCCCCAGCTCGTGGGGAACAGACCCTCGGGCGCCCTCCAGCGACCGGTCGTCTTCGAGCACACGGTCGAGGGGCTCTTCCACATCGCGCTGAAGGACCGGCTGTCCCGGATGGCGGTGGCGAGCCTGAAGCGGGAGGGGTTGGATCTGTCGCAGAAGCTGCTGCCGGCCTACCCGGTCGAGATCTGGCGGCGGTGCCTGGCCATCGCGGTAGCGGACCTGTACCCGGTCGTGTCGCGGGCGGAGGGCTACCGGCGCCTGGGGCATGACGTCGTCGAGGGCATGGTGCGCACGGTGTTGGGGCGTGCGGTGGTGGGCGTAGCCCGGCTGCTGGGTCCGCTGCGCGCGCTGCGCCGGCTGGACCACAACCTCCACAGCGCGGACAACTACGTGCGGGCGAAGCTCGTCGAGCTGACGCCCACCTGGTGCGAGGTGTCGATCAACGAGGTGCTCGAGCAGCCCACCTACTACCAGGGCATCCTCGAGGCATGCCTGAAGATCGCCGGAGCCCAGGAGATCCGCGTGGAGCTGATCTCCCGCGAGGGAAGCGGCGCCACCTACCGCGTGCAGTGGGCGGAGTAGCGCGCCCTGCTCGCGATGCGACTCATCGCTTCTTGGATCCGCGATTCCAGGTCCCCGAGCGGCCGCCGGACTTGTGCTCGAGCTGCACCTGCTCGATGACCATGCCCCGGTCCACGCTCTTGCACATGTCGTAGACGGTGAGGGCCGCCGCGCACGCCGCGGTGAGGGCCTCCATCTCCACGCCCGTGCGGTCCACGGTGCGCACCTCGACGCGCACCTCCAGCCCCGCATCGAAGGGCTCCAGCGTCACCTCCACGCCGGACAGGGCGATGGGGTGGCACAGCGGCACCACGTCCGGGGTGCGCTTGGCGGCCATGATGCCTGCGAGCCGCGCCGCGGCCAGCACGTCGCCCTTCTCCACCTTGCCCTGCTGGATCCGCTTCAGCGTGGCGGGGAGCATCCGCAGGCGCGAAGTGGCCACGGCCTTGCGCTCCGTCTTCCGCTTGCCACCCACATCCACCATCTTCACCGCTTCACCCCCTGCGCCACGGCCGCGAGCAGATCCTCGACGATGTCCTCCGGGTCCTCGAGCCCCACCGACACGCGGATGAGGCTCTCGCCGATACCCGCCGCCGCGCGCTCCTCGGGCGTCATCCGGCGGGCGCTGGCGCTGGCCGCGTGCATGACCAGCGTACACACATCGCCCAGCGAGGGCCCTGGCCGCGCCAGCTTGAGCGCCTCCAGGAAGCGGTAGCCCTCCGGCCGACCGGCGCCCTTGATGTCGAAGGCCACCATGGGGCCGAAGCCGCCCTCCAACACCTCCCGAGCCACGGCGTGGTGCGGATGCGAGGACAGGCCCGGGTAGTAGACGCGTTCGAGCAACGGAGACTCGGCGAGGCGCCGAGCCACATGAGCCGCGTGCTCGTTATGCGCCTTCATGCGCACCGGCAGCGTACGCAGGCCGCGCTGGGTGAGCCACGCCTCGAAGGGCCCCAGCACGTCTCCGGCCAACAGGCGCATGGAGCGCAGGGGCGCCAGGCGCTCACGCGAGCCACTCACCGTGCCGGCCAGCGCATCGCTGTGCCCGTTGAGCCACTTGGTCGCCGACTGGATGGCGTAGTCGGCCCCGAGGGAGAGCGCGCGCTGCCCGTACGGCGAGGGGAAGGTGCCATCCACCGCGAGCGCGGCGCCCACCTGCCGGCAGGCCTTGGCCAGGACGCGCAAGTCCGGCACGGAGAGCAGCGGGTTGGTGATGCTCTCGGCGAGCACGAACTTCGGCGCCAGCGCGACCAGCCGCTCGGGTGCCTGGGAATCGGAGAGCACCAGCGGGTGCAGCTCCACGCCCGCGCGAGCGCAGAGCGTCTTGAAGAGCAGACGGGTGACGCCGTAGCCGTCGCCGGGCATCACCACCCGGTCCCCGGGCTTGAGGTTCTGCGCGTCGAAGACGGCCCGGAGCGCGGCCATGCCGCTGGCGTAGGAGACGCAGGCCTCGGCCCCCTCCAGCGCCGCCACCGACTCCTCCAGGAGCGACGTGTTCTGGGCGCTGATGCGCGAGTAGACGTAGTCCTTGCCGTCCAGCGCTCCGTCCAGCTCGTCGCTGCTGTCGAACCAGCCCACCGTGGACATATGGATGGCGGGCACCAGCGGCTGGGAGGTGCTGCCCACCAGCCGGCTCCCCGCGTGTACCGCCACCGTCTTCTGACTCAACCGCTTCGCGCTCATGTCCCGTCGTCTCGTGTGTGGAGCCGTACCGAGCTACTTGCCCTGCTCGATGAGCCAGCGCTCCGCCTCGATGGCGGCCATGCAGCCCGTGCCCGCCGCGGTGATGGCCTGGCGGTAGTAGCTGTCCTGCACGTCACCGCAGGCGTACACGCCCTCGATGTTGGTGCGGGTGGAGCCGGGCTCCGTCTTCAGGTAGCCGTTCTGGTGTGTCTCCAGCACGCCCTCGAACAGGTGCGTGGTAGGCGTGTGGCCGATGGCGACGAAGAGGCCCGTGGCGTTGAGCAGCTGGGTGTCGTTCGTCTTCACGTTGCGCACCACCGCGCCCGTCATCCCCTTCTCGTTGCCCACCACCTCGTCCACCACGGTGTTCCACATGACGGAGATCTTCGGGTTCTTCAGCACGCGCTCCTGCATGATCTTCGAGGCGCGCAGGGTGTCGCGGCGGTGCAGCAGGGTGACGTGGTTGACGATCTTCGCCAGGTAGGTGGCCTCCTCCATGGCGGTGTCGCCGCCGCCCACCACCAGCACGTCCTGGCGCTTGAAGAACGCGCCGTCACAGGTGGCGCAGGCGGACACGCCGCGGTTCTTGTAGAGGTCCTCGCCCTTGACGCTCAGCCACTTGGCGCTGGCGCCCGTGGAGATGATGACCGTCTCGGAGCGGTAGCTCACGCTCTCGCCCTGGATGAGGAAGGGGCGCGAGGAGAAGTCTACCTTGACGACGTTCTCCATGTGGATGCGGGTGCCGAAGCGCTCGGCCTGCTTCTGGAAGCGCTCCATCAGCTCCGGGCCGGTGATGCCCTCGGGGAAGCCCGGGTAGTTCTCCACGTCCGTGGTGATCATCAGCTGGCCGCCGGGCACGCGCTGGGGATCCTCCAACGTGGGACCGCCAGCGAACACCACCGGCTCCAGGTTGGCACGCGCGGCATAGATGGCCGCGGTGTAGCCCGCGGGGCCCGAGCCGATGATGGTGACCTTGTTGATCTTCTCGTCCGCCACGACGGTTGCTCCTTCAGAAGGGGGTGCGGAAAGTACCAGAGCGCCTCGGGCGCATGGTACGAAGGTGTCTGTATGGATGCTTCCTTCCTGAAAAAGGTTGCGCTCTTCGAGGGGTTGACTCAGGGCCAGCTGGCCAAGGTGGCCTCCATCGCCCAGCCCCGGAAGTTCGACGGGAGCGCCTTCCTCTTCCGGGAGGGGGATGTGGGTCAGGAGATGTACGTCATCGTCGAGGGACGGGTACGCATCTCCAAGAACGTGCCGGGCATTGGTGAAGAGGCGCTCGCCATCCTGGAAAAGGGCCAGTATTTCGGGGAGATGGCGGTTATCGACGACAGCCCGCGCTCCGCGGACGCCATCGCCCACACGCCCTGTACGGTGTGGGTCATCGAGCGGGCCAAGCTCGACCAGCTGATGTTCACGGACAAGGACCTGGCGTACGTGCTGCTCTGGACGTTCGTCCGCACGCTCTCCGAGCGACTTCGGGAGACGAGCGAGAAGATCAAGGGCTTCTTCGCCATCTCGCGCTTCTAGCCCGAGGCGTGGAGGTACACATGGATCCACTCTGGATGCTCGAGACGCCCGCGCCGGCCGCTGACGCTCGCATCCCCTACGGACAGGAAGCCCACCAGTTCGGGGACCTTCGCTTGCCCTCGGGGCCGGGGCCGCACCCGGTCGTCGTCATGGTGCATGGGGGCTTCTGGCGCGCGAAGTATGACCTGGAGCACGTGGGCCACCTGTGCGCGGACCTCACGCGGCGCGGGTACGCCACGTGGAGCCTCGAGTACCGGCGCGTCGGCCACGAAGGCGGCGGGTGGCCGGGAACGTTCGAGGACGTGGGCCGGGGCACGGACTTCCTGCGCACGCTGGCCCGCTCCCAGCCGCTGGACCTGTCGCGGGTGGTGCTCATGGGGCACTCGGCCGGGGGACACCTGGCCCTCTGGCTCGCGGCGCGAAGCCGCCTCCGTCCCGGCGAGCCGCTCCACGGCGCGGAGCCGTTCATGCCTCGCGGCGTGGTGGCGCTCGCGGGCGTGGTGGACCTCGAGCGCGCCCACGCCCTGCGGCTGAGCAACAACATCGTGGAGGAGTTCCTCGGCGGCACGCCCGCCCAGGTTCCGGAGCGCTACCGTCTGGGCTCCCCCTCCGCGCTCGCGCCCATCGGCGTGCGACAGGTCCTCATCCACGGGACCGAAGACGACACGGTCCCCGTGTCGATCAGCGCCGACTACCACGCCCGCGCGACGAAGCTCGGAGACGATGTCCGGCTCATCCCGCTCCCGGGTGCGGGGCACTTCGAGGTCATCAATCCCCTCTCCCGGGAGTGGCCTCAAGTGGTCGAGGCCATCACCTCGCTGATGTGAGTCCGTGAGTCCCGCTCAGCGGTCCTCGACGGTCAGGTTGCTGGCGCCGCCGGAGATCTCGATATCGAACCGGTCCGCGGCGCTCTTGTAATCGGGGGTCTCCAGGCTCATCTGCCCACCCACGGCGCCCAGACGTTGCGCCAGGAACGCCAGCTTGCTCACGCCCCCCTTCACCTGGAGCCGGGCGGCCACGCCCGTGGGTAGAGCGAGGGTGAGCTGGCTGGCCCCGCCGACGACGCGGATGGGGACGACGCCCGAGGGCCGAGGGAGTGTCACGACGCCGTCGCTGGCACCGCCCGTCAGCTCGATCGACTCCAGCCGCAGCGCGCTCAGGTCCGCGTTCAGCTTCGACACACCGCCCTTCAGCTCGATCTGCCAGGGGATGGAGCCATTGAGGGCGACATCCGCCTTGAGCTTGCGCCAGTCGAGGAGCGAGAAGCGCGGGTACTGGATTTGTACGGAGCCCCCCTCCTCCCGCACGGTCGGTGAGCGCCCCTCGAAACGCGCGACATAGAGCTGCGCCATCCCCGCATCCGCCCGAAGGGTGAGGTGCGAAACTCCGGACGTGAACCGGAGCCGCGCGCTCTCCAGCGAGCCCAGCGGGGCCGAGAACTCCCCGGGAGCATCCGCCGCCCGAGCGCCCTTCTCCGCGCGCAGGCTCGCCGTCTCCCCGTGCAGCAGCGTCGCGCCTCGAGTGAGGAAGTCCAGCAGGAGGCCCAGCTGCTCCTCGGAGTAGCCGGCACACAGCTCGGCCATGGCCCGTCCGGAGGCGCCCAGCAGCGCCTCGAAGTCACTGCCCCGCTCGGGCACGGCCTCGATGATGACGTGCCGTCGATCCTTGGGGTCCCTCACGCGCCGGGCGAAGCCGGCCTTCTCCAGCCGATCGATGAGCCCGGTGACGGCCCCCGAGGTGAGCCCCGTGAGCTCCGCGAGCTGGCCCGCGGTCACCGCCCCGGTGCGCTCCAGGATGCTCAGGCACTTGAAGTCCGTGAGGTTGATACCCAACCGGTCGGCGAGGGCCTGGCTGAACAGCACGTCCTGGTCGCTGAAGTTCCTCAGCTCCCGCCCCAAGCCCTCCATCAACTCCGCACGCTTTCCACGTCCGCTTGACACGGCACACGACTCCTCTTAGCTTGGATATATCTTAGTGACTAAGATATCTCGCCACGAAGAAATCAGACCCCTCAGTAAAGAGACTACACCGAACCACCCGTTGAAGGAACCCACAGGAGCCCGCCATGAACGAGTCTGCCCCCGGAAACCCGATGCCCCACACCCCCGCGACGCCCGAGGCGTGGGCGTTCCTCGAGAGCGGCGAGCAGAAGCGCACCTTCTCCGCGCCCCTCGGAGAGACGAGCCAGGGCCGGCTGGCGTTCCTGGGCGGGGCCTCGCGCGTCACGCTGAGGGTCGAGCCCTCGATGCCGGAGCTGTTCCGCGCCCGCTTCGAGGGGCCGGTGCCCGAGGTCCGGGTGCAGGGCGGCAGCGTCTCGGTCCGCTACCAGCTCTCCTTCTCGGACTGGCTCCAGTGCGTCCTGGACCGGGGTGGGCAGGACGTGGAGCTCACCTTGAACGGCGCCATTCCCTGGCAGCTGGACTTCCACGGGGGCGTCTCGGAGGTGTCGGGGGACTTGAGCCGGCTGCGGCTCAGTGGACTGGAGGTGGCGGGAGGGGCGAGCAAGCTCCAGCTGCGGCTGCCTCGGCCCACGAACGTGGTCCCCATCCACATCCACGGGGGCGCCAGCCAGGTGCGGCTCTACCGTCCGCTGGGCACCGGTGCTCGGGTGGAGATTGCCGGGGGCGTGAGCCATCTGGCCTTCGATGAGCAGCGCCTGGGCGCCATCGGTGGGTATACGCGGCTGGAGACGCCGGGCCTCGAGGACCGGCTGTCCCGGTATGAGATCATCGTCGACGGTGGGGCCAGCCACCTCACCGTCGATGCCCGATGAACCTCAGAAGCCGCGCGTCACACCACCGTCCGCCACGATGGACTGGCCGGTGATGTACGCCGCCTGCTCCGAGGCCAGGAACGTCACCAGCGCCCCCAGCTCCTCCGGCCGCCCGAGCCGGCGCGCGGGGATCTGCGAGGTGATGCGATCCTCGGGAACGCCCAGCTGCTTCAGGCGCTCCGTGGCGTGGTAGCCGGGCAGCACGGCGTTGAGGGTGATGCCGTGCTCGGCCACCTCGTTGCTGACGATCTTCGTGAGCCCCATCAACCCGGCCCGCAGGCCGCTGGAGATGGTCAGCCCCGACATGGGCTCACGCGCGGAGGACGAGGTGACGAGGATGATGCGCCCCCAGCGCTGCTCCTTCATCGCGGGCACCGCCGCGCGAATCCCCTCCACCGCCCCCATCCACAGGCTCTGGAAACCCTCCTGCCACTGGGCGTCGGAGAGCTCCAGGATGCCGCCCTTCGGCGGGCCACCTGTATTGACGACGAGGATGTCCACGCCGCCCAGCGCCTGGCGCACCTGCTCCACCACGGACTGGGACGCGCCGGGCTTGGACAGATCCGCCGCCACGCCCAGCGCGGCGCCCATGTTCGCCGCCGCGGCGCGGATGCGCTCCTCGCTGCGTGAGCAGATGGCCACCCGCGCGCCCTCCCGCACCAACTCCGAGGCGATGGCGAACCCCAGGCCAGCGGAGGCCCCCATCACCAGCGCTCGCCTACCCTTCAGGCCTAAATCCATCCGAGTGCTCCTCCACGAAAGGAACGAGCCGCTCCCGGATGAGCCGGGCGGCGCGATCGAGATCCACATCCTCCGCGCGCTTCAGGCCCTCGGCCAGCTCGGACACGATGCCGCCGGCGAGGGTGCCCACCTGGTAGGCCAGGCGGTAAGGCACGCGACTGAAGCTCACCAGCGTGTAGCGACTGAGGAATTGCCCGGGAAAGGCGTTGAGCAGCACCTTCTCCACCTGCTTCTCCAGCAGGAAGCGAGGGCTGGCGGTGCTGTCACGCATCTCGATGAAGTTCTCCACCGCCATGTCCGCGATGGCATCCGCGTTCGTCTTGCGCAGGTGGAAGAACTCGGTGAACACGTCCTCCCAGCGCGTGTGGCGCGAGAGGAGCGAGTCGAGCACCACGCAGTCCTCGAAGCCGCAGTTCATCCCCTGCCCGAAGAACGGGACGATGGCGTGCGCCGCATCTCCCAGCAGCAGCGCCCGGCCGCCCACATGCCAGGGCGCGCCCTTCACCGTCACCATCGTCCCCGTGGGGTTGTGGAAGAAGTCGTGCGTGAGCTCGGGGATGAGCGGCACGGCGTCCGGGAACTGCTCCTCGAAGAAGGCGGTGAGCGTCCCAGGCGAGTTGAGTGACGCGAAGCTCACCGGCCCCTCGAACGGAAGGAAGAGCGTGCAGGTGAAGCTGCCGTCCTCGTTGGGCAGCGCGATGAGCATGTACGCGCCGCGAGGCCAGATGTGCAGCGCGTTCTTCTCCATCCGGAAGGAGCCCCCAGGGCCCGCGGGGATGGTGAGCTCCTTGTACCCGTGGCTCAGCAACTCCGAGTTGGAGGAGAAGCCCGGCAGCTTCGTCATCTCCTGGCGCACGACCGAGCCCGAGCCGTCCGTGCCCATCAGCACCGGCGCGCGTTCCTGCCGCGTGGCACCGCCAGCCTCGTCCAGGAAGGAGAGCGTGCCCGCCGCGAAGTCCACGTGCTGGAGGCGCTGCCGGAAGCGGATGCGCACCCGGCCCGTCTCCTCCGCGTGGGTCATGAGGTACTTGTTGAGCCATGCCCGGGAGATGCTGTTGATGTGCTGCGAGTCGTCCTTGCCGTAGGGCTGCAGGGCCAACGCGCCGGACACCGGGTGGATCATCCGGCCACGCATGGGGATGGCGTGCCGCCGAGCCTCCTCCTCGAGGCCCACCTGCCGCAGCGCATGGAGCCCGCGCGCGGAGATGGCGAGGTTGATGGAGCGCCCCGCATCCACCGTCTCGCGCCGCATGTCGGGGCGGCGCTCGAACACCTCCACCTGGAAGCCGCGCCGCGCCAGGAACAGGGAGAGCAGCGAGCCCACCAGGCCCGCGCCCGCGACGGTGATGCTCTCGGATCGATCAATCTCGTGCATGGCTCTCGAGGATCCGCGCGAAGCGGTAGACGTCCAGGAAGCTGCAGTACAGCGGAGCGGGCGAGGCCCGGATGATGTTCGGCTCGCGGAAGTCGCAGAGGACGCCCGCCTCGGTGAGCCGGGTGACCAGACTCCGCGGCTCCCGGTTGAAGCGCAGCGAGAGCTGATTGCCCCGCGCCTTCACGTCCCGAGGGGTGATGATCTGCACGGTGCCGGGAGGGAGCCGATCGAGCAGGAACTCGAGGTAGCCCGTGAGCAGGTCTCCCTTGTGGCGGAGCGCCGGCATCGTCGCGCGATCGAACAACTCCAGCGAAGCGCGCATCGCCGCGAGTTGGAGGATGGGCGGGTTGGACAGCTGCCACCCTTCCGCGCCCGGCAGCGGTACGAAGTCCGGGCCCATCTTGAAGCGGGTGGCCTTGTCATGGCCCCACCACCCCTCGAAGCGGGGGATGCCCGGTGAGCGGGCGTGCCGCTCGTGGACGAACACCCCGCCCAGGGTTCCCGGGCCACCGTTGAGGTACTTGTACGAGCACCACACGGCGAAGTCGGGCCCGTCGTCGTGCAGCGACAGGCGCAGGTTGCCAGCGCCGTGCGCGAGATCGAACCCCACCTTGCAACCCTTGGCGTGCGCGGCGCGGGTGATGGCCGCCATGTCGAAGGCCTGCCCGGTGAGGTAGTTCACGTTGCCGAGCAGCACCAGGGCGGTCTCATGCCCGTGCCGTTCAATCATCCCCAGGATGTCCTCGGTGCGCAGCGTCTCCTCGCCGGGGCGAGGCTGCACGCGCAGCACGTCTTTCTGAGGGTCGAGCCCGTGGCAACGAACCTGGGAAGCGACCGCGTACTGGTCCGAGGGGAAGGCCCCCGCCTCCATGATGAGCTTCGGGCGCTCGGGGGTGGGCCGGTAGAACGACACCATCATCAGGTGGAGGTTCACCGAGAGGGTGTTCATCACCACCACCTCGAGCGGCAGGGCGCCCACCACGCGCGCCATCTGCTCGGTGAGGTTCTCGTGGTAGGGCAACCACGGGCGGCGCGCGCGGAAGTGGCCTTCCACGCCCAGGCGCTCCCAGTCGTCCATGGCCTCCAGGACGTACTCGCGCGCCCTGCGCGGCTGGAGGCCCAGCGAGTTGCCCACGAGGTAGACCACCGGCTCGCCATCCGCGCGCTGGGGGAAGAGGAACTCGTCTCGGAAGGAGCGCAGCGGATCCACCGCGTCCATGCGCCGGGCGAACGCCTCGCCCTCCTCGAACTGCACCGTGTCACCACCGCTCATGAAGCGAACTCCTCCGGAGAGCGCCCGAGCCACTCGAGCGCGTTGCGCCACAGGAGCCGCTCTCGCGTCGAGGGCTCCAGGTCCGCCAAGGACTCGATCAACGTGCCCGGGCGGTCTTCCCCGAGCGGGAATGGGAAGTCACTGCCCAGCGCCACCTTCTCCGGGCCGAAGAGCTTCAAGATGAAGCGCAGCATCTCCGCGTCATGGACGAGCGAGTCCACCCAGAAGCGCCCCAGATAGGCGCTCGGAGGCACCGGGTTGTCCACGGCCACCAGGTCCGGCCGAGCATCGAAGCCATGCTGGAGCCGACCGAACGTCCCCGGGAACGAGCCCCCGCCGTGCGCGAAGGCAATGCGCAGCCGGGGCAGCTTCTCCAGCGTTCCGGAGAAGAGGAGCGTGCTGATGGCCAGCGTCACCTCGGCGGGCATGCCCACCAGCCACGGCAGCCAGTACTTCTCCATCCGCGCCGCGCCCAGCATGTCCCACGGGTGGACGAACAGCGCCGCGCCCAGCTCCGCCGCGGCCTCGAAGAACGGGAACAGCGCCGGGTCGCCCAGGTTGATGCCGTTGACGTGGGTGCCGATCTGCACGCCCGGCAGCCCCAGCTCCCGCACGCAGCGCTCCAGCTCGCGCACGGCGAGCTTCACATCCTGGAGCGGCACCGTGCCCAGGCCCGCGAAGCGTCTCGGGTTGCCACGCACCACCGAGGCTAGGTGGTCATTGAGGAAGCGCGACAGGTCCAGCCCGTGCTCGGGCTTCGCCCAGTAGCTGAACATCACCGGCACGGTGGAGAGCACCTGGACATCGACTCCCGCCGCGTCGCACTCCTTCACGCGCTGAGCCGGGTCCCAGCAGTTGCTCTCCACCTCGCGGAAGAACTTCCCATCGTCGCGCACCATGCGGGCGCGGCACGGCGCGTGGTGGTCCAGGGTGATGAACCCGCCGTAGCCGTAGCGCTCGGCGAAGCGCGGAATCTCGGCTGGCAGCAGGTGGGTGTGGATGTCGATCTTCACTTGCCCCCGCCCCGGGTCATCTGGAAGCCGCACTGCTTGCAGGTGCAGTGGGCGGGGTCTCCGTAGAAGCGGTCGAACACCGGCGGCAGCTGGGTGACGATGTTGGAGACGTGCAGGTACTCCTCATAGAGCTTGGAGTCGCAGCGGGGACAGAACCACGCGAAGCCGTCCAGCTCGTGGGGCTGGCGCCGCCGCTCGATGACGAGGCCCACCGTGCCGGCGGGCCGCTGGGGCGAATGTGGCACCTTGGGAGGCAGCAGGAAGATGTCTCCCTCGCGGATGGGCAGATCCTTCGGCTTGCCGTCCTCGATGATGCGCAGGTTGATGTCCCCTTCCAGCTGGTAGAAGAACTCCTCGCTCTCGTCGATGTGGAAGTCGGTGCGCGAGTTGGGCCCGCCCACCACCATCACGATGAACTCCTGGTCCTTCCACACCATCTGGTTGCCCACCGGGGGCTTGAGCAGGTGGCGGTGCTCATCGATCCACTTCTTGAAGTTGAAGGGCGGCATCAGCGCCATGGCTCAGTCTCCGATCGTGGCGATGCACTTGAGTTCAATGGCGATGGGCGTGGGCAGCGCGTTGATCTCCAACGTGGTGCGGCACGGAGGGTTGTCCTTGAAGTACTCCGCCCACAGCCGGTTATAGATGGGGAAGTCCGCCTTCATGTTGGTGAGGTACACGGTGACGTCCACCAACCGGTCCCACGACGAGCCCGCCTCCTCGAGGATGTAGCGCACGTTGCGGAACACCGAGTGGCACTGCGCCTCGATGTCGTAGGAGGCGATGTTTCCCTGGGCGTCCAGCTCCACGCCGGGGATCTTCTTGGTGCCGCGCTCGCGCGGGCCCACCCCCGAGAGGAACAACAGGTTCCCTACCCGGCGCGCGTGGGGATAGAGGCCCACGGGCTCCGGGGCCCGCTTCGAGTCGATTCGCTCTTCCTGGCTCATAGCTTCACGCACACGTTCTTGGGCTCGGTGAAGAAGCGCAGCACCTCGTGGCCGCCCTCGCGCCCCACGCCCGAGTCCTTCACCCCGCCAAAGGGCGTGCGCAGGTCCCGGAGCATCCAGCAGTTGATCCAGACGATGCCGCTATGCAGACGGGCGGCGAACCGGTGGGCTCGGCTCAGGTCCTTGGTCCACACGCTGGCCGCCAGCCCGTAGTTGGTGGAGTTCGCCCAAGCGAGCACCTCCTCCTCCCGCTCGAAGGGAGTGAGCGTGGCCACCGGTCCGAAGATCTCCTCCTGGTTGGTGCGGCACTCGGGCCCCAGGCCCTCCACAAGCGTGGGCTGCACGAACCAGCCGTTGCGGCACCGGCCCTCCACCTGGGCTCGAGCACCACCGGCGAGGATGCGGCCGCCCTCCTGGCGGGAGAGCTCGATGTAGCTCATCACCTTGTCGAAGTGTTGCTGGGAGACGAGCGCGCCCTGGTCCGTGCCCGGCTCGAGCGGATCACCCACCTTCAGCGCGCGCGTGCGGGCCACGAGCGCCTCCTTGAAGCGCTCATAGATGGGGGCCTGCACGAAGATGCGCGGGCCGCACAGGCAGATCTGCCCCTGGTTGGCGAAGGACGAGCGCATCGTGGTGGCGAGCGCTTCATCGAAGTCGCAGTCGGCGAAGATGACGTTGGGGTTCTTGCCGCCCATCTCCAGCGAGAGCTTCTTGAAGAGGGGCGCGGCGGTGCGGGCGATCTCCGCGCCGGTGCGCGTGCTTCCGGTGAAGGAGATGGCGGAGATGCCCGGATGGCGGCTCATCGGCGCGCCCACCTTGGCGCCCAGGCCATGCACGATGTTGAGAACACCCGGGGGCAGCCCCACCTCGCGGCATACCTGCGCGAGGAGGAAGGCCGTCATCGGCGTCACCTCGGAGGGCTTGGCCACCACGCAGTTGCCGATGGCGATCGCCGGGGCGATCTTCCAGGTGAACAAGTAGAGCGGCAGGTTCCAGGGAGAGATGCAGCCCACCACGCCCAGGGGCGAGCGCAGGGTGTAGTTGAGCGCCACGGTGTCGGTGGCGTGAGCCTCGCTGGAGAACTGGGTCACCGCGTCCGCGAAGAACTCGAAGTTGAGCACGCTGCGGGGAATGTCGACGGTGGAGGCCACCGACAGCGGCTTGCCGGTGTCGATGGACTCGGCACGGGCGAAGGCATCGAGCCGCGCGCGGATGGCGTCGGCGATACGGCGCAGCAGGCGCGCACGCTCGGCGGCCGGGGTGGCGGACCAGGCCGGGAAAGCGTGGGCGGCGGCGTCGACGGCGCGCTGCACGTCGGTCTCGTCCGAGTCGGGCACGAGGGCATAGGGCTCGGCCGTGGCGGGCTCGGGCTTGTCCAGCCACTTCTGAGAGGTGGGAGGCACCAGCTCCCCACCGATGTAGTTGAGGACCTTTTGCACGCCGGATTCCTCCTGTGTGACAGGGCGCCCGAATACCACGGCGGCGCACGCCTGGACACGGGAGACCCTTGGGGATTTCACATAGGGAGCAGAAGCTGCTTGCGCTCGCCGCCAGGGCGCCCCGAAGCTCGTCCGCCCTGGCTCGCGGGGAGCAAGCACATGCCCATGACGCAACGGAATCATCAGGAGTTAGCCCAGTTGCTGGACCAGGCGCGCCTGGACGCTCGCTCCGTCCCGCCCCTCACGAAGTCCCAGCCCGAGCTGCCGTTGCCGGACGCCTACGCCATCCAGGCCGAGGGCATCCGCCTGCGCACGGCGCGAGGGGAGCGGGTGGTGGGCCTGAAGATGGGGCTCACCTCCGAGGCCAAGCGCAAGCAGATGAACCTGGATTCTCCGGTGTACGGGGTGCTCACGGACCGAATGCAGGTGCCCGCGGACGGTGTCTTTCGGCTGCAGGGCTTCATCCACCCGAAGATCGAGCCAGAGATCGCCTTCCGCACCTCGCGCGAGCTGCGCGGCCGCATTACGCGCGAAGAAGCACTCGAGGCGTGCTCCAGCGCGATGGCAGCCATGGAGATCCTCGACTCGCGCTACATCGACTTCAAATACTTCTCTTTGCCAGACGTGGTGGCGGACAACTCCTCCTCGTCGATGTTCGTGCTGAGCACCACCGAGCGCCCGCCGCGCGAGCTGGACCTGGCGCGCCTGCCGATGTCGATGGAGGTGAACGGCGCGCAGGTGCAGTCGGCGCTCTCCAGCGCCATCTCGGGTGACCCGATTCTTTCCGTGGTGCAGCTGTGCGAGCTGCTCGATGCACGGGGCGAGTCGCTGCCCGCGGGCAGCATCGTGCTCGCGGGCGCCGCCACCGTCGCACACATGATGCAGCCAGGTGACCAGGTCCGGCTCACCGTCGAGGGCCTTGGGAGCGTCGCGATTTCAGTGGCCCCCTGATCAGGCTCTGGGTCGCGAACTCCCAGCTGCCTCCAGCTCTGCATGAGCAAGGGTGAACTTTCGCAAGACCTCCCGTGCTCTGTTGGAGATTTCCAGGCGATGGTCCGGCGTGAGCCAGAAGTCGGCATCACGGTTCTCGCCGGTAATCTTGAGCCAGCGGAATTCAGGCAGGGTTCGCCCGGGAAATAGCTCCTGAAACTCGGGCGACACGCTCACTTCGACCTCGTCCAGGCTGAACCCCACCAGTCTCGCTTCTTCGAGTGACTTCCCCAGGGCGGCAGTGACGAGAAAACACGGGAAGACCTCTAGCAGTTCATCGCCCAACCAACCCTCGAAGCGATGATGAAGGCGAGACACCCTGGGCGGGTGGACAGAGGAATCCATGACGGTGTTGTCCCCCAGTTCCCCAGCAACTTCGGGAGACACCACCCACCGACTCTGGCTCACGGCGCATGTCCTCCAAGCGAAACAGGGGGCCTGAATATCGCACCCCACTGCCTGTCGAGTTGTGCTGCGAAGTCATGCACCTCCTGCTTCGTGGGCTTGGAGTACGACCGGTAGAACTCGTTCCAAGCGCGCCGAATCTTGCTGAGGTGGATGTCCGGGTTGATGGATTTCGGGATGCCGCGAAGATTGCTCAGCGAGTGAATCTCCGCTTCCGTGAACAGCCCTGGGTATCGTTTGAGCACCTGCTGCTCGATTGCATGATGTACGACGACTTTGTCGCGCAACTCCGGATGCGCCGAGAAGAATGTCTCTCGATAGTGGGGAGCCTCGGCTGCCGTCTCGCCTCCTCCCGCGTGCGCTGCCCCCTCATTGCTCCCGGCCACCATGGCGACCGCGGTAGGCGCCAGAGTAACGGTGAGTTGGCCCTCCACCACGGCCACCCTGCTCACCTGCTCCACCGCGGCCAACCGAATGCCCAGTTGCGTGGCCCCTACCGACGACGCCTCCATGAAGTGCGGCAACAGCGGCAGCCGTGCCGACAGCAACGAAGCCCCTCCCATCGCGCCCCGACTCACCAGGACTGTTACGACGAGGATGAAGATGCGAGTTCCCTGCTCTCCCATCACCCGTCCGAAGCGCTGGCTGGCTTCCTCCAACTCCTCGAAGGTGACAGCCTGGGCAGTAGCACGCCTCAGCTCGAAGCTCGCCTTGAGGACTTCCAGGAAGGCGTCGCTTCCCAGATACACCAGCAGCACCGCCGACACGATCGCCGCCGCCTTGGTGAACACCGGCTCGGGGTTAGCTGCCAGAACGACCCAGGTCACCATGGTGGTGGCGATGGCGGCGTAGAAGAGTTGCGGTGTGACCGTGTTCTCCACCGCTCTGGCAATGCTCTCGCTCATGGGAGCGAACGACAGGCCTACCGCCACAGCCAACTTGTCGGTGTCGCTCAGTCCCATCACGTCGTCCAACAGTGACAGGCAGTCCTGCTTTGGCTGGTGCGGCCGACACATGCCCCCAAAGCTCTTTCGCAGCAGGCCTTGCCACGGAGTCGTCGTGGGAGCGCTCGCGGTGGAGGTGCGCAGCAACCAGCCCTGTTGAGAAGAACGGATGCGCAGGGACTCCTGCAGCACCAACTGCGCAAGGGCCTCCTCGAAGTCCGCCGCGCTCACTGCCACGGATCTGTGCGCGGAGGGCGTGTACTCCAGGGGTGCGCCGTCCCCTACATCGAGGCGTACCCTACGACCGGTTCCGCACGCCGTTGCGAGAGCCAAGAGCAAGACCGCAACAGCCAGCCGAATTGCCACAGGACACTCTCCGATGCAGGGAGAGAAGCAGCCTACTCGTGCGCTCAGGCCAGGGGGGTGCTCTTTCAAAGCGCCAAGCCTGGGCCAACCCCTGCTCTGGCTCCGATGGCTGGAGCCCTTCACCTCCCTCAGCCCTCGCTCCCCATGCGCCTCTCTCGCCTCCTCCTGGCCGCACTGCTCACGGCCTGCGCCACCACGCCTCCGCCGCCAGCGGCCCCCGCGCCGCTCGCCCCCCCCCTGGCCCGGAAAGACAGGTCCGGAGCGCGTGGAGAAGACGGTCGCCTACTCAGTGGCGTGGGCCGCCGACAACCTCACCCTCTTCAAGGATGAGGCGTTCAACTCCGCCTTCCTCCTTACGCAGCTGGGCGTGGAGCAGTAACGGCCTCCGAGCCCGGTTGAACCGAGAGGCTCACCTCGCGGCGCCGCCAGGCGGTCCAGAGGTGGGTCCACGCGAAGTGGCCCAG
Source organism: Hyalangium ruber (assembly GCF_034259325.1). Lineage (NCBI taxonomy): Bacteria > Pseudomonadati > Myxococcota > Myxococcia > Myxococcales > Archangiaceae > Hyalangium > Hyalangium rubrum. Next base: position 169,222 of record NZ_JAXIVS010000007.1, read on the forward strand.
CACTGCCCAGGCGAGGATGCCCACCACCGGCGCGGGCCCTGGGAAGAAGACCGTGAAATAGGACAGCGGGGGCGACAGCGTCCTCAGGTAGATCCAGTACACGAGGCCGATGAAGAGGCCCGAGGCCCAGCCCCACCGCAGCCCCGCGCGAAGGTCCACGAAGCACAGCAGGGGCGCGGCGAGCACCACGTACTGAACCCCGAAGCCCGGCGCGAGCACGAAGAACAGCGCGGAGCCGACAGCGGCCTGCTGGGCCATCGTCATCCCCGAGCGGAAGCGCGACAGCAGCGCCACCGCGGTGATGCTCCCCAGCACCAGGTAACGGCCCGCCTCGAGGAACCACGTGCGCACCGGCCAGAAGAAGGGCGAGAGGTTGGGAATCTCCAGCGAGAGATTGAGGAAGGCCATGAGGCCCCAGTTATCGGGCCGCGAGTTATAGGTGAGCATGTTGCGGTACATGCTCGCGGCGACCGTGAGCGCGGGTGGCAGGAAGGGCAACAGGCCGAGCACGCCCCCCGCCACCAGCCGCAGGAACGCGCGCCAGTCTCGTGGCGCCAGGAGGACAATGGGCAGCAACGCCAGGGGCAACAGCTTCACATTGAGCGCCGCGCTCCAGAGCAGCCCCGAGAGGAAGTAGCGCCGCTGGTCGAACATGAGCGCCGCCAGCAAGACGAAGGCGGCGTAGAGGCAGTCGGTATTGCCATGGTAGCTGCTCACGAGGATGGGCGCGGGCAGCAGGGCATACGCGGCGAAGGCGCGCGGACTCGCGAAGCGCCACAGGGCCCAGAGCACCAGCGCCTCGCCCAGCAGGCCCGGCAGCTTCATGAGGCGGGCAAAGCCCATCAGCTCGCCCGCGTTGCCGACGGTCTCGAGGTTGAGCGTGTTGTTCGCCAGCAGCTCACCGGTGACCGACCAGGCCCAGCGCGCATAGAGCCCCATGAGCGGCGGATGATTGAAGTCGCTGAAGAGCTCGTACGTGCGCGTCAGCCCGAGCTGGAACACCCGCTGTCCGTGGATGGCCCAGATATAGGAGTCGTTGCTGCCGAACGTGCCCCACCAGAGGCCGAGCCGCACGGCCACGCCGAGCACTCCCAGCGCCAGCCAGAGCCAGGGGGCTCCGCTCCAGGTCTTCCTCTCCATGGCCCGCGCTATATGCCCGGGCCTCCCCTGTCACAAGACTCCTGCCGCCAGGCGCTCAGAGGGAGCAGCCGTGTCCGCAGGGAATCCCGCCGTCATCCGAGTCGCCGCCCGTGCCGCCCATGGCCAGGCCGAAGGCGATGAAGCCCGCCGTCAGCCCGACGACGATGCCCGTGCCCAGCAGCACCGTCTTGCCCAGGCTGAACTTGCGCACCCCCGCGGACTCGAGTTCCTGCAGGGGAACCTCGACGGTCCGCCGGAACGCCGCCTGGGGAATGCCCCGGAAGTGCTGCCCGTCGACGCTCACCTCCACGTACCGCTCGGCGATGACGTCCCCGTCGGCCTCGACGAGCACCAGGGGTGTGTCCGCGCTGAAAACGTGCTCGGTGCCCTCGGTGTCGCGCAGTCGCCGCACGTCCTTGCGCTCATTGCGCAAGGTGCCCTCGATGTCCTGGAGCAAGGTCGTGTCCTTGCCGACCCAACCATCGAGCCGCGACAGCTCCCGCGTGGGGATGTCGTAGGTGGTGGTGCAACCTGTCACGGTGAGCAGCAGGGCAAGCGACGCGCGAGCACGCATGAGGCCTCCTCCCGGTGCCTCCAGGTTAGCGCGAGAGCCAGCCGAGCAGGTGCCGCCATGCACGCACCAAGGGTCCAGCGTTATACATGCCGGAATGGTCGCTCCCTCGGTCCCAGCCTCCGCCTCCTCCTCGCCCCAGGCGCTCGGGGCCCTGGTTCAGCTCCTGCGTGGCCGCCGCACCGTGGTGCTCACGGGCGCTGGCTGTAGCACCGAATCGGGTATCCCCGACTACCGCGGGCCCGGCACGCGCGCCCGCGCCCGCAACCCCATTCAGCACATGGAGTTCCTGACCCGGGCCGAGGTCCGCGCGCGCTACTGGGCCCGGAGCCTGCTCGGGTGGCCTCGCTTCTCGGCGGCCCGCCCCAACGCCGCGCACCAGGCGCTGGCGGGCCTGGAGCAACAGGGACATGTGCTGGGCCTCATCACCCAGAACGTCGACCGGCTGCACCACGCCGCGGGCAGCTCGCGGGTGATTGAGCTGCACGGGGCCTTGGCGGAGGCGCGGTGCCTGTCCTGTGGGGAGCTCGAGGCCCGCATCTCGCTGCAAGAGCGGCTGCTCTCCCTCAACCCAGGCTTCGTGGAGCACCAGGTGGAGCTGCGGCCGGATGGAGACGCCGAACTGCCGCTGGAGGCCGTGAGCGCCTTCCAGGTCGCCGACTGCCTGCGCTGCAACGGGCCGCTGAAGCCCGACGTGGTCTTCTTCGGGGACAACGTGCCCCGTCCCACCGTGGACGCCGCCTTCGCGATGCTCGAGGAGGGGGACGCGCTGCTGGTGGTGGGCTCGTCCCTGGCGGTCTTCTCTGGCTACCGCTTCGTGCTCCGGGCCTCCGAGCGCTACATGCCCATCGGCATGATCAACATCGGAGAGAGCCGGGGTGACGCGCTGGCCGATGTGCGCGTGGAGGCCCGCGTGGGCGAGGTGCTCCCCCAGCTCGCGGCGGCCCTGGCCGACGGCTGAGCGCCTGAGCCCTCGCCTGCTCTCCGGGGGGACGGGCGTGGCCTGGGAGGGCATGCCTACCTTCTCAGGCATGCAAGGACACGAGAACAGCGCTGCCGAGACGGGACGGTCGGATCCCAAGCTCGCCGAGGAGAAGCGGGAGCCTGGTGAGCTCAACGCGCGCGCCCGGGCCTTGAGGCTCCTGCGGGACGCGGGCATTCCCTTCGTGGTGGGCGGTGCCTATGCGTACGCCCACCATACCGGCCTGCACCGGGACACGAAGGATCTGGACCTCTTCCTCACCAAGGCCGACGCGGACCGGGCCATCGCGGTCTTCGAGGCGAGCGGCTGGCGCACCGAGCGCGACACCCACGGCTGGCTGCACAAGGCCTTCTGGGAAGACTGGCTGATCGACTTCATCTTCGGCTCGGCCAATGGCCTCGTCATGGTCGATGACGCGTGGTTGAAGCACGGCGAGGAGGGCGAGGTGCTCGGCCAGCCCTGCCTCATCGCTCCCGTGGAGGAGATCATCTGGAGCAAGGCGTTCGTGCTCGAGCGGGACCGCTTCGATGGGGCGGAGCTGAACCACCTGCTCCTGGCCGCCGGAGAGCGACTGGACTGGAAGCGGCTGCTCCAGCGGTTCGACCGGTACTGGGAGGTACTGCTGGGCCACCTGATGTTCTTCCGCTTCGCCTACCCGTCGGACCGGGAGAACGTGCCCGCCTGGGTGATGATGGGGCTGCTCGCGCGCGGCTTCGACAGCGTCCGGGGTGGCAACTGGAGCGGGCAGCTGTGCCGCGGCAACCTCCTGTCGCCCGTGGCCTACCGCGTCGACATCGAGGAGCGGGGCTACGAGAACGGACGCGCCTGGGATGAGCTGGAGCGCAAACGCGCCGGTCCGTCCGTCGAGGATTTACCCTCGAAGCACTGAGGCCCCCGTCTCCAGAATTGGACGGCACCGTCTCGGAGCTGGACGGTGCAGGTAGGGTCCCTCAGAGGGAACCTATCACGGCACGCCTGTTGCTAACGCCTCTGGAAGCAGCCGGAGGGCGGGATGGAACGGGCGTGGGTGTTGGGGATGGACGAGGTGGAGGGGACTGCGGGCGAAGGGTCGGTGAGGGCACGGCCTCACGAGATGGAGGAGGTGCGTGAGCGCCTCTTCAAGCTGGGGGCCTCGGCTCTCACCGACCTGGAGCTGCTCTCCGTGCTGTTGGAAGTCGGGCCGCGCACGCAGGGGCTCGCCGAGTCGCTGCTGCCGTATGGGGGTGGGCTCAAAGCACTGCTGCTGAAGGATCCGCTGGAGCTGTGTTCACAGCCGAGGCTGGGACCGGCCCGGGCGGCGCAGCTCGTCGCGGCGCTGGAGCTGGGGCGACGGGCGCAGCGCACCACGGAGCGGCGCCCCCGGCTGCGCACACCCAAAGAGATTCACGCCTACCTGGCGCCGTGGCTGAGCGCGTTGCGGCGCGAGGTCTTCCACGTGCTGTGCTTCAACCCTCGCAATGTCCTGCTGGCGGATGTGCGGGTGGCCGAGGGGACGATGAACACGTGCCCGGTGGACCCGCGCGAGGTGTACGCCGCGGCGCTGACCACACGTGCCACGGCCATCGTGCTGGCCCACAACCATCCCTCGGGCGACCCCGAGCCCTCGGTGCAGGACGTGGGGCTGACGGTGCAACTGGTCGAAGCGGGCCGGCTGCTGGGCATCAAGGTGCTGGACCACCTGGTGCTGGGAGATGGGGCGTACGTGTCGCTGATGGAGCGAGGGCTGCTGGAGGCCGAGGGCCACAACGGATGAGGCAGGACTGGAGGGGTATGACGATGGCGACGGTGATTGGGTGCGGTGGAGCGTGGCAGGTGGAAGTGATGGAGGAGACGCGGGCCCAGGTGGTGGAGCCGGAGACAGGAAAGGCTCGCCAATTGGACCGCGCCGCCCTGCCCCCGGGTACCCGGGAGGGAGACGTGGTGGTGGATGGTCGGCTGGACCCTGAGCTGAGGGCCCGGCTGGCCCGAGAGGTGGAGGAAAAACGAGGTCGGCTGGCTGTTCCGGTTCCGCCGGGGCTTGACCTGTAAGGTAGGGGCGATCCTCGGTTGACGATCCTACGGGAACAGTGAATATGCGACGGATGCAGCCAGAGGACCTGCCCCACTTCGCGCAAGCCCAGGCAGGCCTGGTCCGTCACTTCGGCCTGTCCGAGTTTCGCCCGGGCCAGGCCGAGGTCATCAACGCCGTGCTGGACGGGCGGAACACCGTGGTGGTGATGCCCACGGGCGCGGGCAAGAGCCTGTGCTACCAGCTCCCCGCCATGCTGCTGCCGGGGGTGACGCTCGTTGTCTCCCCGCTCATCGCGCTGATGAAGGACCAGGTGGAGCAGCTCACGGCGCGGGGGATACCGGCCACCTTCATCAACTCCTCTCTGACGGACCTGGAGCGGGCGGAGCGGATGCGACGGCTACGGGCGCGCGAGTACAAGCTCGTCTATGTGGCGCCCGAGCGCTTCCGGAGCTTCAGCTTCCTGGAGGCCCTCGGCGAGGTGGGGGTGGACCTGCTCGCCGTGGACGAGGCGCACTGCATCTCGCAGTGGGGCCATGACTTCCGGCCGGACTACGCGCAGCTCGGCCAGGTGCGCAAGCGCCTGCGTCCGCCGCGCACGGTGGCACTCACCGCCACGGCGACCCCCGAGGTTCGAGAGGACATCACCCGCGTCCTACTCATGAAGGATCCCCAGACGTTCGCCCAGGGCTTCGATCGGCCCAACCTCTTCCTGGACGTGCTGAGCGTCGGTGGAGACGAGGAGAAGCGGCAGGCGTGCGCCCAGCTGGCCGCCCAGGGGGGCAGCGGCATCATCTACTGCGCCACGCGCAAGGCCGCGGAGAACATGCACGCCTCGCTGCACGAGCGCGGGGTGAACGCCGTGCTGTACCACGCGGGCATGGAGGACGAGGCCCGGCGCATCGCCCAGGAAGAGTTCATGGCGGCCAAGGAGGCGGTGGCGGTGGCCACCAACGCCTTCGGCATGGGCATCGACAAGCCGGACATCCGCTTCGTGGCCCACGCCAACATTCCCCGGGCGGTGGAGGCGTACTACCAAGAGATAGGCCGCGCGGGCCGTGACGGGCTGCCCGCCACCACGGCGCTGCTCTTCAACCACGCGGACGTGTACACCCAGGAGCGGCTCATCGAGAGCAACCACCCTTCGGAGGCGGTGCTCGGTGACATCTGGAACGTGCTGCGCAACGTGCCCGAGTACAGCAAGGGCATCGGCGTCCTGGCGGGCATGGTGGGCGCCAGCGAGTTCGAGGTCTCCGCGGCGCTGCGCATCTTCGAGCGCGAGGGAAAGATCGAGCGCGGTGCGCGCGGCGAGGGCGAGCACGGCATCACCCTGACGGACAAGGCCCCGGCCACCCAGCCCCACGCGGAGGATGCGCGGCGGCTGCTGCAGTCGCTGCTGGAGATGTTCCCCGTGGGGCGCTCGGCCAGCGTGGAGCTTCCCGTGCTGGCCCGCCGCACCGGGCTGGAACTGGAGGAGGTACGGCACGCGCTGGGGCTGTTGGAGAAGGCCGGGGCGGCGAAGGTGCGCCGTCCGTTCGCCGGACGCTCCATCCGGGCGCTGGAGCCAGTGCCCTTCCGGGACCTGGGGGTGGACCTGAGCCGCGTGCGCGAGCAGGAGCGGCGCTCGCTGCTGCTGCTCAAGCGGATGACGGACTACGCGTACACGCGCCGGTGTCGCCGGGCCTTCATCCTGGGCTACTTCGGCCAGGCGGACCTGCCGCCCAACTGTGGGAACTGTGACGTGTGCTCAGGCAGCCGGCTGCCGCGCCCGGCGCCGATGACTCGCCCGGCTGGCGCCACGGCCACTGGCAAGCCCGAGGGCTTCAGCGAGCTGGCCGCCACGGAGCTGCGGCGCTGGCGCAAGTCGCTGGCAAAGGACTTGGAGGTCCCCCCCTTCATCATCTTCAACGACGCCACGTTGGTGGGCCTGGCGGCGGCCCTGCCCACGGACCGGGACTCCTTCCTCGCGGTGAAGGGCACGGGTGAGAGCCGCTGGGAGCGCTTCGGCCCCAAGGTGGTGGAGATCTGCCTCATGGCGCGCGCAGCGGGCCACGAGCCCGTGGCCCTCGCGGAGGCCCCTCGGGTCCGGCGCAGCCGCAAGGCGTGAGGAGAGCGCCCTACCCTCGCCCGCCCTGGTTGTACTTGCGCAGCGCGCGGCGCTCCACGTAGCTGCGGAGGCCTCCCACGATGAGGCCCACCACGAAGGCCAGCACGAAGATGATGGCGACGGTGGTCACCCCGAAGATGAGGCGCACCTGGTACTCGGGCAGCTTGCCGTTGAGGTAGACGCGGCGCAGCGGCTCCATGGCCCCGACGAACTCCAGCGCCCGGGCCGGCAGCGCATCCAGGGACAGGGAGAGCCGCTGGACGAATGTCGAGGGGTACACGCGACGCGCCCCCTCCACCGCGATGCCCACCAGCAGGTAGATGATGGAGAGCAGGAACGCGTTGCCCGCCATGATGTGCAGCAACGGATAGGGGGGCGGGCGCTGAGAGGGAGTCTGCACGCTACTTCACCCGCTTCTTGAGGTTGGGCAGGGCCTTCTTCACCCGCTTGGCCTCCTCGGAGGAACCGGCCAGCGACAGGAACGTCTCGTACTCCTGGATGGCGCGCGGCAACTCCTCGGTCTTGCGCGACAGCGCGTCGGCCAGGGCCAGGTGCGCCATGCCATGGGCCGGCTCCAGTTCCACGGCCTTGTTGAGCGCCGCCATCGCCGGCTCCTCCTGCCGCTGCCGGAGGGCCACGAGCCCCAGCGCCAGGTGCGCCCGCCCGTTGAAGGGCGCCAGCTTCACCGCCGCCTCCGCCGCCGTGCGCGCCTCCTTCAGCGCGCCGGCCTCCAGCAGCACCCGCGCCTTGGCCGTCTGCGCGAAGGCCTTGTCCCAGACGGTGGGCGCCTTGTCGGCGAGGCCGTCCAGCGCCTTGGCCGCCACGCGCCCTCCGGAGAGGTCCGCGTAGTGCTGCCCCACCATGCCGCACGAAGCGTCCGGCCCCTCGCGACGCGCCGCTTCGAATGCCGCCCCGGCGGCCTCCGCCTTGTCCTGGCGCAGGAAGGCATGGGCGATCTCGCAGAAGGTCTCCGCGTCCCTTGGATCGAGCTTGTTGGCCTTCTCCAGGGCGCTGAAGCCTCCCTTGGCGTCGCCGTTGGTGAAGAGGATGACGGCACGCACCCGGTGCGCCTCGGCGTCGCTCGCATCGAGCTTCACCGCACGCCCTGCCACCTCCGCCGCCTCCTGGCGCTTGCCCGTGTGGAAGAGCGCCAGGGCATAGCCCTTCTGCGCCGCCGCGCTCTCGGCGTGGGTGTTCTTCCACACCTCGAACTGCTGGAAGCCTTCCTCCGTGCGGCCCAGCGCCAGCAGCGCCCGGCCCAGTGCATCCCGGGCCTCGCCGTGGAAGGGGTTGCGCGTCACCGCCTGCGTGAGCGGCTTGAGGGCGATGTCCGGCACGCCGCGCGAGAGCAGCAGCCGCCCCAGCGCGCACGGGGCCTCGTAGTCGCGCGGGTCCTTCATGGCCTCCTCGAACTGGGCCTGCGCCTTGTCCGGCGCGCGCAGGCGCCAGTACACCTGTCCCAGCGCCACGCGCAGCTCCGTGCGAGGCCGCTTCACGGCGTTGACCGCCTTCTCCAGCGCATCGCGCGCCTGCTCGCCGTTGCCCTCCATGGTGTCCGCCATGGCGAGGTAGCCCACGGCCTCGGGGGGATAGCGGTTGTTCACCTGCGTCTTGCCCAGCTCCGAGCGCACCCGCTTCCAGTCCTCCAGCCGCGCGTAGGCCGCCGCGCGCACCAGCGCCACCCGGCGGCCGCTGTCTCCCTCCAGCCGCGCCAGCGCCTCCTTGGCGCGATCCCGGTCCAGCAGCGTCCGCCCCAGGCCCTCGCGGGCCTCCTCGCTCTTGGGCTGCAGCTTGAGGGCGGCCTCATAGGACTGCTGGGCCTCCTCCAGCTTGCCGCCCGCGCGGCTCGCGTCACCGACCGCCAGTTGGAACTCGAAGGCCAGGGGGCCCTTCGTGCCGCTGGCCAGCAGGTTCCGCGCCTCGTCATACCGCCCCAGCTCCGTGAGGAGCCGGCCCTGGACGAGCTGCAGCCGCGTGCGTGTCGCCTCGGGAAGCTCCGCATCCGCGCTGAGCCCCTGCATGTCGAAGAGCGCCGCCTCCAGCTCCTGCCCCAGCTCGAGCTGGTTCTCCGCCATGCCGATGCGGGCCAGCGGGTGCTCGGGAGAGGCCTTCCGGGCAAGCGAGTACATCTCCAGCGCGTTGGTGGGGTCGCCGAAGTCCTGGTAGTAGCGCCCAAGCTGCACCAGCGCGCGCACCGGACGCGGTGAGTTCACCGCGAGCTTGAAGCGCTCCACCGCCTTCTGCGGCTGCTTGTCCTCCAGCAGCACGCTGCCGGCGACGGTGTTCAGCTCGGGCGAGTCGTCCTTGGACTCCAGCAGCGCGCGGCGGGTGGTGGCCCGCGCCTTGTCGTCCGCCACGAGCACATCGGAGGCGAGGCTGAGCCCCACATGCTCGGCGCGCACGCCCGGGTACTCCAGGGCCGAGAGCGTCTGCTGCCGGCTCTCGAAGGCGCTCCCGTGGTCGGCGTAGAGCAGCGCGTGCGCGTAGGCCGTCAGCGCCCAGGCGCGGCTGCTGCCGTCGTCCATCTCCCGCGCGCGCTCGAGCAGACCGAGCGCCTCGCGCAGGGAGGAGCGCGTGTCCACGGAGATGGCGCGCTCGGCGCGATCCAGCACCTCCGCGAGCGTCTTGCCACCCTGCCGCGAGCGGATGACGACGAACGCCACGATGCCCACCATCAGCACCAGCACCCCGACCACGCCCACGGCGTGCTTCACCCCCAGGCGCGAGATGAAGGAGGGCTTCGCGGCGCTCTTGGCGTGCTTCTCGCGCAGCTCCTTCTCGTAGGCGGCGGCGATGGCCGCGGTGTCCGCCTCGGAGGAGGCGGTCGTCCGCACGGCATGAGGCACCGGAGGCTCCGCGGCATCCGGAATCTCATCGAGGAGCGCGCGCTTGGCGACGGCGGCAGCGGCGGAGCGCGGCCGAGGCGAGGTGCGCGCCGTATCGGACACGCGCGCCGCCGAGGGGATCGCCGCCAGATCATCCTCTTCCTCGGGAGGCGGAAGATCTCCCAGGAGCCCTCCGGCTCCCGGCGGCGGCTCCGCCTCGGAGGCCTGGAACTCCTCGTCGGGAACAGGAGGCGCCGTCCGCTCCTCGAGCGGCTCCTGACCTTCGGGAAGATCGACGTCCGGCAGCAGCCCTGCCGGAGCGGTGGGGGCCCGCCACAGATCCGTCAGCTTTCGGACCCCGGTCACCTCTTCCTGGCCCGGATCGAAGTCGCCATCCTCCGGAGGCGGAGGCGGCATGCCCTGCATGAGCCCTTCCCGCGTCTGTCCGGGAGGCAGGGTGTCCTCCTCGTCGGTGAGCTTCGAGGCGGAGCGGGGGTAGAAGTACACCACCTTCACTTTCTCGGGCGGAGACTTCCTCGGGGCCTCTTCCTCGCTCGGTGGCGGTGGCGGCGCGGCCACCGCGGGAGTGGATTCCTCCCGCTCCTCCGGGGGCGGTGGGGGCGGGGCCTCCGCCCTCCGAACGGGAGCAGCGGGGGCGGCCTCGGCCCGAGCCACCTGCGGCGTCTCGGCCTGCTTCACCTCGACGCTCTCGGGCTGCCGCAGCTCCGGCGGCGGCGCGGGTGGCTCTTCTTCCTCCTGAGGCTTGGGCGCGAGCGCGTTGGAAGTGAGCCCGGGCAGATCCGCCATCACCGGCGGAGGGCCACCCGAGAGCGCTTGCTGCGTCTGATCCAGCCACAGGCGCACCCGCCCATCATTGGGCTGCAGCGCCGCGGCCTTGCGAAGGATGGGCAGCGCCGAGCGGAACAGCCCGCGCTGCACCAGCACCTCGCTGATCAGGTTGTAGGCGTGGGCGTTCTCCTTATCGACAGCGATCGCCTGATCGAACTGCTCCATCGCCTGGGCCGGCTTGCCCAGGTGCAGCAGCGCCTTGCCCCACAGCACGCGGCCGATAACCGAGTTGGGGTGATGAGAGATGCCCTTCTCACACACCTCGATGGTGCGCGCCGGCTCCCCCTTCTCGAGGAGGGCCTTGGCGAGTTCTACGAAAACCGCGGAAGTGGGGTCCTGCAGCAGAAGCTGCTCGTACCGCTCCACCATCGACTTGGCCATGGACTTTCGAAACTCCGGTGCGCGGGCGAGGGGGTAGAGACGATAGCACCGGGATCTTCTTGTGGGGTCTCCTCTGGGTGCTACCTTCGCCTGTCATCATGCGCCCGCTCGTTTGGACCCTCCTGATGGCCCTGCTGGGTGGGGCCTGCGCCCACACGCCCACGACCACCGGTATGGAGGGCCTACGTCCCGTGGTGGAGGATTTTCACAAGCGCCTGCGCTGGAAGGACTTCCGCGGGGCGGCGCGCCACATCATCCCGGAGCGGCGCGAGGACTTCCTGCGGACGCGGCGCGAGCTGCACGACGAGCGGGATCTGTCGATCACCGACTTCGAAATCCTGGAGGCGGCGATAGCGCCCGACGGGATGAGGGCCGTCGTCACCACGCGGTTCCAGTGGATGCGGCTGCCCTCGGCCTCCGAGCAGACAGCCACCGTCACCTCGGAGTTCGTCTTCCGAGAGGGGGCATGGCTGCTGGAGCGGCAGCTCGACGGGCCCTTCGAGGGCGAGCTACCGTAGAAAAAAAACCGCCCGTCGACTCGGGGCCGGCCGAGGCGACGGGCGTCGAGAGTTCCCCTATGGAACTCCCTAACCATGCCTTCCCTTAGAGCAAGGCCGGTGCCACGGCCCCGTACCGGGGTATGGCCCTGAGAAATCAAGCACTTGCGCTGAAGAAGGACCCGCAGCCCCCTCTCAGAGAGGTGCGGCGCATGACACGGCTGTCAGGCGCTCCCTGCCCTTCGTGGCCGAGGCCCCTGACATGGCTGTCAGGGATGGCCCGAGGCTACTCGCCGATGACGGAGCGGATGGTCTCGCGCATGGAGAAGCGAGGCTTCCAGCCTGCCTCCTTGCGCCAGCGGTTGCCGTCCACGTTGCAGAGGAACTGGATGTGGTCCAGTTCGGGCGGCGGGAAGCTGGCCAGCCGGTACTTGAAGAGCATGCCCAGCACGGGCCGGGCGACGGGGTGCGGCACGGGGATGGGGGTATGGCCCAGCTCGCGCAGCACCGAGGTGAGGGGCACCTCGCCCGGGCCCACCACGTTGTAGACGCCCTTGAGCGTGGGGCTCAGGGCCTCGACCATGGCGCGCGACACATCCTCCACGTGGATGAGCTGCACCATGGGGTCGAACCCCGCCAGCGTCCACGGGTGGCGCAGCCGCAGGTAGTTGGAGGGGGCGTTCTTGATGGTGGGCCCGACGATGTGGACGGGGCGGAGGATGACGGTGTTGATGTCGGGGTGCCGCCAGAAGAAGCCGTGGGCGAGCATGTCGACCTCGATGAGGTCTCTGACGCCCGAGAAGCGGCTGGCCGCCATGAGCGGCGCGTCCTCGGTGAGGAAGTTGGAGTTGTCCGGGCTGGGGCCGTAGACGTTGGCCGAGGAGAGGACGACCACCTTCTTCACGCCGTACTTGGCGCAGTACTCGAGCAGGCGCGTGGTGCCCACGACGTTGAAGGAGTGGTGCTCCTCCTCGCTCATGCGCGGGTCATGCATGATGCCCATGTGGATGACGGCGCGGACCTCGTTCTTGCGGAAGACGTCCTCGGCCTTCTTCTTGCGAAGATCCAGCTGGTACATCTCGACATCCTTCGGCTTGCCCACGAAGGGGCGCCGATCGATGCCGATGATGCGCTCGTTCTTGTGCAGCTGCTTGGCGAGCGCGCGGCCCAGGTTGCCGCTGATGCCCGTGATGACGACGGCCGGTCTCATGGAGCCCCCCTCCTAGCACACGGCGATTGGCTCACCAGAAGATGCTCCGGCGCTCCTTGAGGCCCATATGGATCATCGACTGGATGGCGCCCTTCACGGTGCGCACCTTCTTGTCCAGCTCGCTGTCCTCGTCATCGGCGCGGCCGCTGAAGTGCATCGGGTCGCCGAAATAGAGCCGGTACTTGGTGGGCAGCGGGATGGGCAGCCCCGTGGGAGTGATGGGGAAGGACGGGAAGCCGAGCAGCTTGGCCACGGGCTTGATGTCCATCAGCGCGGGGGCCTGCTCCTCGGCGCCGACAACAGCCACGGGGACGATGGGAGTGTCCGTCTCCAGGGCCAGGCGCATGAAGCCCAGGCCGAACTCCTGGAGCTGGTAGCGCTGCGGCCACAGCTTGGAGATGCCTCGCGCCCCTTCCGGGAAGACGAGGATGGCCTCGCCCGCGTTCAGCAGGCGGCGGCAGTTCTCCGGGGTGCCGACGATCTGCCCCACCCGGGCGAAGAAGGTGGAGATGTACGGCAGCGTGGGCACCCACTTCTCCACCATGCTGCGGATGGCACGCGGGGGGTTGGCCTCCATCATCATGGCCACGCCGATCATCGCCCCGTCCATGGGCAGCTGGCCGGAGTGGTTGGAGACCAGGAGCACCCGGCCCTTGGGCACCTTCTCGATGCCGTAGGTCTCCACGCGGTGGTAGTTGCGATAGACCCACAGCAGGGGCGCCACCGCCGCGAGGCTGTAGTCGAGGTTGAAGCCGAACGGGTCCACCCCGTATTCGTTCTCCGTGCGCACGAGCGCCTGCAGCCGCTCCTTGCGCTCCTCGCCCGCCATCTGCTCCGTCCAGCCCTTCAGACGCTGCCGGACCTTGTCGCCGAGCCGCTCGAACATGTCGGCTCTTTACACCACCGCCTCCCGGGCTGGGAGAGCCTGCGTTGCGTTTCCCACTTCAGAGCGAGTGGGAGAGCCGCTCAGCCGCCTCGCGCAGGGTGACGACGTCGCGCTCTTCCTTCAGCCAGCGGAAGAGCGTCTCCAGCCGCTGCATCTTCCGGCTGGCCGACACGAGCAGGTCCCGCTGCTGGCGGACCAGCTCGGGGGGAATCCCGTCCGTCTCGTCCAGCACGTCCACCGCGTGCAGCTCGAAGTTGAAGAAGGCATCGCCCCGGCACGCCAGCCAGGCGGCACGGATGCCGAACAGCGGCAACGTGGTCGCGAAGGTACCGATGAAGGGAAAGCGCACGCCCGGCGTCACCGCCATGGGCAGCTCCAGCACCGGCCCCGCGCCCCGCCGATAGGGCTGAGCGGGCTCGGGCCGGTACGGGGTGCGAGGCGCCAGCAGCACGCGCGGGCTGTCCAGCACCGAACGCGAGGGGCGCCCCGTCAGCGCCAGCGCCCCCATTACCGCGGCCTTGGCGGCGTAGTACGGGGCCGCCGGAAACACGGAGGAGCCATAGAGGTAGCCACGCTCCACGGTGGCCGCATAGAGGGCGGCGTTCAGCGTATAGCCGGGAGCTCGGAAGCCCACTGGCCGCGTCCCCGTGACGGCGAGGATGGCCTCTTCGCCACGCACCAGCTCCTCGCGGATGGACTCGGGGGCCCGCCGTGTCAGCGCATAGTCGTGCGCGTAGCTGTGGTTGGCCACCTCGATGCCCGCGTCATGGGCCCGCCGGAGCGCCGCCGCGGCCCCCGCGTCCGACAGGTCCTCTCCGATGGCGAAGAAGGTCCCCGGTACCCCCACGGCGCCCAGCAGCTCCTGGAAGCGCGGCACGGCGGTGGCGTACACGAGCGCTCGGGCCCGGTCGTCCAGCACCGTCTCCGGCAGGCCGTGGATGCGGCAGTAGTGGTGCAGCGAGTCGAGATCGACGGAGATGGACGCCAGCCGGGAGCTCACGGCGAGCCCTCTCAGGTGCCGCGAATGCGGATGACGTAGACGAGCTTGCCCACGTTCCTCAGCACGTTGGGCACGCGCCGGAAGAGGTGGATGGAGGGCTGGCGCTTCTCGTGGAGCTGGATGGGGATCTCCATCACCTTCAAGCCCTCACGCCAGGCGCGGATGACGAACTCGCTGGCGAATACGTCCATGTCCACCACGCACTTGGCGATGACGGGCATGAGCGCCTCGCGCCGGAACGCCTTGAGCCCGTGGGTGTCCGTGCCCCGGAAGTCCAGCGCCACCCGGAGCAGCTTGTTGTGGACGCGGGTGGCCACGCGCCGGACGAGGGGGCGCTGGTCACTGGCCCCCTTGGCCGCCTTGGAGCCCACCACCATGTCCGCCTCGCCCCGCTCCAGCCAGGGCAGCGCGGCGTCATAGAAGGTGAGGTCGCACAGGTCGATCTCGTCGCACACCACGTAGGTGCCCTGGGCCTTGAGGATGCCGGCCTTGAGCGCCGCGCCGTAGTTGGGGCGCTCCGAGTGGAACCACCGCAGGCGCGGGTTCTGGGTACACATCTGCTCGAGGATCTGCGGCGTCGCGTCACGCGAGCCGTTCTCCGCGAAGATGACCTCATAGTCCCAGCCGCGCGCGTCCAGGCCCTGGCACAACTCCGCGGCCGCCGAGGCCACGATGGAGGCCTCGTTGTAGACGGGGATGACGATGGACAGGTACGGGGCGGCCATGGTCGACGGGTAACGCACAGGGGCGGAACGCGCGACCTAGCACGCCCGCCGCCGACCGTCATCAACAGTCCTCAACGCTCGTTCAGCACCCGGGCAGAGGCCCGGCCGCCCAGGATGGCGTCCTCCATGGAGGAGTACTCCCACTGCCCGTAGCGCCCGGCCGTGAGGATGCGGGCGTGCTCCAGGAAGCGGAGGATCTCCGCCTTCGCCGGCCCGTACGCCTCGTCATAGAGGACGTAGGCGTGGGGAATCTCCCGCGCCTGGGCGAAGAGGATGTCCTCGGCCGAGTGGATCATCTGAGAGCGCACCAGGTCCTCCACCGCGTGCTGCTCGCACTGCGCGGGGGACAGCTCGCCGTGGTGGCTGTACTCCACATAGAAGGTGGCCGTGTCCGGGGGCGCCAGCGGCGCGTACACCGCGGACGGAGAGCCGATGCGGTACGTCTTGAACTCGAGCTCGGGCAGGTAGATCCAATGCCACGGCTGCCGGTTCTTCCCCCGGGCCGCCACGCAGACATAGGTGACGGTGGTGGCGCGCAGCCGGCCAGCGGCGGCCCGGACCTCCTCCGGCACGCCCGAGGCCCCCTGGGCGAGCAGCCGCACCAGGTGCGGCAGGGAGATGGTGGAGAGCAGCTCCGAATAGCCGAGCGAGCGTCCATCCGAGAGGGTGACGCGGCGGGCCTTCCAGTCGATGGCGGTGGGCTCGGTGCGAACGCTCACCTCCCCGCCCTGAAGGTGGCGCAGCATGGCCCGGGCGAGGCTCTCGATGCCGCCCTCGCGCGGGTAGAGGAAGGAGGCGTTGTAGCCCAGGGCGTCGCTGCCCGCCCCGAGCGCCCCGTCCACCACCTCCTTGAGAGTCGGCCGCGGCACGAAGCGCCCCACCCAGGCCGCCGACAGCTCCCGCGGGTGTACCGTCCAGAGCTTCTGGTTGTAGGGCACCATGAAGTTCTTCGCGAAGCCCTCCCCCATGTAGCGGAGGATGAACTCCTCGAAGTTGCTCGGCTCGCGCTCGCGCAGCGCACGGCCCTTCTCCCCGTAGATGGCCTCCACGTAGCCGATGAGGTTCTCGGAGACGACCTCTGGCGGTAGTCCGTGGGTGTTGACCTGGTAGGGAAAGCGGGTGAAGACGCCGCGCGAGAAGATGCCCGCCTTGCGCTGGATGCTCGTCAGCTGGCCAGGCAGCCAGAGGGTGTTCACCAACTCACGGATCTCCGGATCTCTCAGGTGCAGCCAGTGCCCGGTCGGATCGAAGTAGCACCCGTCGATGACTTCGGTCTTGATGAGGCCGCCGACGCGCTCGGTCTTCTCGATGAGGCGCCAGGGGCGCTTGAGGAAGTGGGCAGCGGACAGCCCGGCGAGGCCGGCGCCGAGGATGACGGTAGGGTCCATGGCGCTCGGGGGTCTACCACCTCTCAGGAGGCGGTGGGGCCGCCGTATTCAGCTCGCCAGCCGCGTGTACTCAGCCCCCTGCCCCCTCGCCTGGACTCCGGGCACAGGAAAAGAGGGCCTCTTCGCGTTCTTTCCGCTCCCGGCACGCCTTGATAGCCTGCGCGCGCGAGGATGATCCGAGCCCCCTTGGGCGCTCGTGCTAGCAGGTCTCTGAAGGAACTCCATGAAAGTCTCGTGCCCGTCTTGCCAGACGAACTACAACATCGATGACAAGCGGATCCCGCCCGGGGGTGCGAAGCTGAAGTGCGCCCGGTGCCAGAACACCTTCCCCATCCGCCCAGCCTCGGAAGGGGTGGCGACGCCGGTCGCCATTCCGCTGCCTGGCGCCGCCGCTCCCCAGACCGCCATTCCGCTGCCTGGCGCCGCCGCGCCCCAGACCGCCATCCCGCTGCCGGGTGCCGCCGCTCCCCAGACCGCCATTCCGCTGCCGGGTGCCGCCGCTGCCATCCCGTTGCCGCCCGCGCCGGCCTCGGGTGCCATTCCGTTGCCGCCCGCGCCGGCCTCGGATCCGTTCGGCGACTACGACAGCGGGGACTACTCCCACCGCGATGAGTCGGAGTCCACCCGCGTGGTGGCGCTGTCTTCGCTGCCCACCGCCGCGTTTCGGGATGCCCCTCCGTCCGCGCCGCCCGCGCCGGCCTACGGCAACAACGACATGCTCGGCACCGCCCGGGACTTCGACTTCTCCGAGGAGCCCCCGCCGCCCGCCGATTCCTTCGGGCAGGACCCGAACGCCCTGCAGGGCCAGGCCGGCCCGTTCGCCTCGTACGATGCCGGGCAGGCCGCCATCCCCCTGCCGGGCACCGCCTACCCGCAGGACCCGGGCAACGCCATCCCCCTGCCCGGCGCCGCGGATCCGAATGATCCGTTCGCCCTCCCGCCGCCGTCCGGCAACTATGACGATGCCTCGGCCTATACCCAGGTGAGCGCGCCGCCCACGGAGGATCCGTTCGCCCTCCCGCCGCCGCCCGCCGGCCCCGACGCGGACCCCTTCGCGCTGCCGCCGCCCGAGGATCCGTTCGCCCTCCCGCCGCCGCCGGCCGATCCCCAGGGCGATGCCTTCGCCATGTCTCCGCCCATGGAGCAGGGCGGCTTCGATCTGCCGGAGATGGGCGCGCCGTCCGCGCAGGAGCCCATGGCCTTCGCGCCTCCGCCCCAGGCCGCTTCCTCCGAAGAGGATCCGTTCGCCGTCGACCTCTCGGATCCGCCCCCGGCCGCGCCCGCGCAGGACTTCAACCTCGACTTCAGCGAGCAGCCCCCTCAGCAGGCCGCGCCTCCGGCCGCGCCGGCGCCCCTCAACGTGGGCACCGACTTCGGGGACGTGAGCTTCGATGATCCGCTCCCTCCGGCGAGCGCCGCTCCGTCCATGGGCGACTCGCTCGAGTTCGACCCGACAGCCGCGCCGAAGCCCTCGGCGGGGGACGATCTCGAAGTGGACCTCTCCGCTCCCCTGCCGCCCCCGCCCACCTCGGGCGCCGCGGACGGCCTGGAGATGCTCAGCTTCATCGACGACGCCGCCAAGGACAACGGCGCCAAGGGCGCCACCAAGGCCAAGCGCTTCCACGTCCGCCGCCGCTCGGGCAAGGTCTTCGGCCCGTTCGAAGAGGGCGTCATCGTCAAGATGCTCGAGGACGGCCAGCTGCTGGGCAACGAGGACGTCTCCACGGACTCGGAGAACTGGACGCCCATCGGCACGGTGCCCTCCTTCGCCACCGCCATCCAGAAGCTGATGGAGGGCCCTGCCTCGAAGACGGGGCTGCCCGCCGTGGCCCCCAGCGCCGATGCGCCCCAGGCGCAGCAGGCGCAGGCGGCCGCTCCCGCCGCCAACCTGGATCGGATGAAGCAGCTGTACGAGGGCCGCATGGCCGCGATCTCCGTCGTGGATCGCAGCGGTGCCTATGAGAAGTGGCGCAAGCGCATGCCGTTCCTCATCGGCGGAGGCGTGGCGCTGGTCTTGGTCCTCATCGGCCTGAGCTTCGGCCTGACGAAGTACGGCATCTTCGGCATGCGCAAGTTCTTCCCCGCGCGCGTGGCGGCCGGCACTCCCGCCGCCGCGGACGTGAAGAGCGCGCAGGATGCGCTCCTGGAGGACACCTTCAGCGGCTACCAGCAGGCGCGGGATCTGACCGCCAAGGTGCTCGCGGCCAAGGAGTACCCCGAGGTCCGCGCGCTCTGGTGCCAGTCCATCTTCTATCTGCAGCGCCGCTACGCCGCCGCGGACCAGAAGGACATCGCCCGCTGCCAGGCGGCCAAGGAGGACTTCGAGCTGCTGGGCACCAAGAACCCCGCGGCGCTCAAGGCCTTCGCGGGCTCGGCCCTGGCCCGTCGCCAGGCGGACGAGGTGCTCACCGAGCTGAGGGACGCCTACAACCACGAGGCCAATGCGAGCGACCTGGAGGTGGCCTTCCTGCTGGCCGAGGCTCATGGCCTCAAGCGCCAGGAGAAGGACGCCATCTCCACGCTGGACCGGGTGCTCAAGACGCGCAAGGACTCGGCCAAGGCGCTGCACATGCTGGGCAACCTGCACCGGGACGCCGGCCGCGCGGACGAGGCCGCCAAGGCGTACGAGGCGGCGCTCCAGGCAAACCCCACGCACGTCGTCTCCGCGGTGGAGCTGGCGGCGGTGGAGCTGCTGGTGCGCAAGGGCGACGCCGCCAAGAGCCTGGCCGCCGTGGAGAAGGCGCTGGACGAGAAGGCCATGCAGGAGCTGGGGCCGGCGGAAGTGGCCCGCGCCCGCAGCCTCAAGGGCGTGGCGCTCGCCGCCCTGTTCAAGTTCAAGGAGGCCGAGACGGAGCTGAAGGCCGCCCTCGAGAAGGACCCGAACTCCATCTTCGTCAAGGCGACGCTGGCCCGCGTGCTGCGCGCCAACCGCGACTTCGCCGGCGCCCTGCCGCTCTACGAGGCCGCGGTGAAGGAGGAGGCCGGCAACCTCGACTACACCGAGGGCTTCATCACCTCGCTGGTG
Source organism: Hyalangium ruber (assembly GCF_034259325.1). Classification (NCBI taxonomy): domain Bacteria; kingdom Pseudomonadati; phylum Myxococcota; class Myxococcia; order Myxococcales; family Archangiaceae; genus Hyalangium; species Hyalangium rubrum. The sequence continues at coordinate 188,816 of NZ_JAXIVS010000007.1, forward strand.
ATGACGGGCAAGATGGGCGACGCGCACAAGGCGGTGGAAGCCGCCAACGGCCGCTTCCCCAACGAGCCGCGCATCGCCCTGCTCTTCGGCCGCATCGACGACGCGCGTGACCAGATTGCCGCCGCCGAGGGCCACTACCAGCGCGCGCTGAAGGCGGACCCCAACCTCTTCGAGGCCAACCTCTACCTGGGCCGCTTCTACCTGCGCCTGCGCCGCGGGGCCGATGCCCGCTTGCAGCTCGAGGAGGCCGCCAAGAAGGCGCCGGACAACGCGGGCGTTCGCGCCGGCCTGGGCGAGTTGGCCCTGGCGGAGAACAACGTGCGTCTGGCCGAGGAGGAGTTCAAGAAGTCCGCCGAGCTCAACCCCAGCCTCGCCGACGCCTACCTGGGCCTGTCCCGCGTGGCGCTGCTCAACGGGGACCTGGAGAAGGCCAAGACCGACTCCAACAAGGCCCTGGAGCTGGACCCGCACCTGCTCAAGGACGGGCGCCTGCAGCGCGGCACCGTGCTGTGGCGGCTGGGTCAGCTCGACGAGGCCGTCACCGAGCTGGAGAAGGCCAAGGAGGAGGATCCGCGCTCCATCAACATCCCCATCACCCTGGGCGCGGTGCTCTACGAGAAGGGCGACCTGGCCGGCGCGGAGAAGAACCTCATGCTCGCCATCGGCCGCGAGCCCTCCAACCACGAGGCCATCTATTACGTGGCCATGGTGAAGGCGAAGCGCGCCGAGTACACCGGCGCCATCGACCAGATGAAGCTGGCGGTGGAGAAGGCTCCGCAGCGCGCCGACTACCACTACGCCCTGGGCGAGATCTACCGGAAGGCCGAGCGCATCGCCGAGGCCATCGAGGAGTGGAAGGAGACGATCAAGCGCGATCCGGCTCACGCCGATGCCTACGAGGCGCTGGGCCGCGCTTACCTGGACGCCGGCAAGGTGGACGAGGCGATTCCCGCCTTCGACTCCACCCTGGCGGTGGACCCCAAGCGCAAGCGGGTGCTCGGCGCCATTGGCGATGCGTACTTCACCGCCGGCCGCTGGGACGAGGCCATCAAGCGCTACGAGAAGGCGCTCAAGGAGGCCCCGGAGCTCACCTACGTCTATTACAAGATTGGCCGTGCCTGGTCCGAGCGCGAGCAGCACACCCGCGCCATCGACTGGTACAAGAAGGCCATCGCGGCCGAGCCGGACAACGCCCAGGCCCACTACTACCTGGGCTTTGCCTACAAGGATAAGTACAAGAAGAAGGAGGCCGCCGAGTCCTTCAAGAAGTACCTCGAGCTGAAGCCCAACGCCGAGGACAAGCAGGAGATCGAGGACGAGATCGCCGCCCTCGAGTAGTCCGCTTTCCTGCCCGCGACGTCCGCTTCCGGGCGTCGCGGGTCAGGTGCTGCTTGCCGGGCCCGTCCGGGCTGACTAAGAGTCGCCCCCCATGCTGGATCTCCGGTACGTCGCCCAGAACTTCGATGCGGTAGTCGCCCGGCTCAAGGCCCGCGGCGGCAGCCTGGACCTTGGCCCCTTCCAGAAGCTCTTCACCGAGCGGCGTGAGCTCTACGTCGCCATGGAGTCTCTGGCGGCCCGCCGCAATTCCGCCAACGAGGAGATGAAGCGCAAGGCCAAGGAGGATCCGGCCGCGCTGGAAGCACTGCGCGGGGACCTGCGCGCCGTCTCCCAGGAGATCAAGGAGAAGGAGGCCCGCCTCAAGGAGGTCGAGGAGGAGCTGAACCGCATCCTTCTGCTCATCCCCAACATCCCCCACGAGTCGGTCCCCGTCGGCGCCAGCGAGCAGGAAAATGTCGTGGCGCGTACCTGGGGCGAGAAGCCCAACTTCCTCTTCACGCCCAAGCAGCACTTCGAGGTCGGCGAGAAGCTGGGGATGCTGGACTTCGAGCGGGCCGCCAAGGTGTCGGGCAGCCGCTTCACCTTCTACAAGGCGGCCCTGGCGCGGCTGGAGCGGGCGCTGGTCACCTTCATGATCGATGTCCACACGCAGAAGGGCTACATGGAGATGCTGCCGCCCTATCTCGTGCTGCGCGAGACGATGATGGGCACCGGCCAGCTGCCCAAGTTCGAGGAGGACGCCTTCAAGACGTCGGGCGACCCCGAGCGCTTCCTCATCCCCACCGCCGAAGTGCCCGTCACCAACTACCACGCGGATGAGATCCTCGAGGCGGGCCAGCTGCCGCTGAAGTACTGCGCCTTCAGCCCCTGCTTCCGCGCGGAGGCCGGCGCGGCGGGCCGCGACACGCGCGGGCTGATTCGCCAGCACCAGTTCCACAAGGTGGAGCTGGTGAAGTTCGCCACCCCGGACACCAGCCTCCAGGAGCTGGAGGGCATGACGGACGACGCGTGCGACATCCTGCGGCGCCTGGGGCTGCACCACCGGGTGGTGCTGCTGTGTACCGGCGACATGGGCTTTGCCTCGCGGAAGACCTACGACATCGAGGTCTGGCTGCCGGGCCAGGGAGCGTACCGGGAGATCTCCTCGTGCTCGGACTGCGGCGACTTCCAGGCACGCCGGGCCAAGATTCGCTTCCGCGCCCAGAAGGGCGACAAGCCCCAGCTGCTCCACACCCTGAATGGCAGCGGGCTGGCCGTGGGGCGGACGAGCATCGCCATCCTCGAGAACTACCAGCGGGAGGACGGAAGCGTCGCCATCCCGGAGGCGTTGTGGCCCTACATGGGCGGAATGCGGGAGATCCGGCCCCTGTAGGCCACATCCCCATTGCAATGGGCGATGGATCAGGTAGAAGGGCGGCCCCGCGCAGCTGGCGGGACCGCGCGGCTTGATAGCAGTGGAGGAGTGGCCGAGCGGCTGAAGGCAGCGGTCTTGAAAACCGCAGAGGGTGAAAGCTCTCCGTAGGTTCGAATCCTACCTCCTCCGATTTTTTGTTCTTGTCTTTCGCAGTTCTTTGACAGAGAAGAGTTGGAGAGATGGCCGAGAGGCTGAAGGCACAGGTTTGCTAAACCTGCATACTCGAAAGGGTATCGAGGGTTCGAATCCCTCTCTCTCCGCCACTTATCGTTGTAGCAGCGTTGGAAGACACGCTCCCTTAGCTCAGCTGGATAGAGCGTCGGACTACGAATCCGAAGGCCGGAGGTTCGAATCCTCCAGGGAGCGCCACACTTCCTCGCCGCTTCTCTCATGAGTGAAGACGAAGCTTTCATGCAGCAGGCGCTTGCGCTGGCGCGGGAAGCAGAGGCACTCGGAGAGGTTCCCGTCGGCGCGGTGGCGGTACATGAAGGCCAGGTCATTGGCACTGGCTTCAACCGCCGCGAGATCGACCGCAACCCCCTGGCACACGCGGAGCTGTTGGCGATGGATGCCGCCGCGAAAGCACGGGGTGCCTGGCGACTGTCGGGAGTCACGCTGTATGTGACGCTGGAGCCGTGCGCGATGTGCGCCGGCGCGCTGGTGCAGAGTCGAGTGACGCGGTTGGTATTCGGGGCGATGGACCCCAAGGCTGGAGCGGTGGGTTCGCTCTACAACCTGGCCGAGGAGCCTCGGCACAACCATCGGCTGCAGGTAACAAGTGGCATCCTGGCGGACGAGAGCCGCCTGCTTCTCAAGAGCTTCTTCGAGCGCCTGCGCGAGAAGAAGCGTGACAAGTGAATACTGGAGAGCTGGCCGAGTGGTCGAAGGCACCTGACTCGAAATCAGGCGTACCGGTAACGGTACCGTAGGTTCGAATCCTACGCTCTCCGCTTGTAGCAAGCCCCTGGAGAGGTGGCCGAGCGGTTGAAGGCACACGCCTGGAACGCGTGCATACCTTAACGGGTATCGTGGGTTCGAATCCCACCCTCTCCGTAGCTCTTGCTCGAAGTCGTCGAAAATCTTTGTGGTCGGGACAACGTGGGGACGTGAACCCCGCCAGGTCCGGAAGGAAGCAACGGTAGCGCACCTTCGCGTGTGTCCCGGCCGTTTCTCTTGAAGTGAAGAGCCGATGCCTCTCGTGGGCATCGGCTCTTTGCTTTGCGGGCTAGCGGGCGAGCATCGTCTCGCGGCCCACCTGCCCCACCACCCGGAAGCCCGCGGCTTGGAGCTCTGGCAGGGCCCGGCCCTCGAAAGTGACGGCGCGGTTGAAGGCTGGGTCCTGGATGGCGCGCTGGAAGGCCCAGTCATGGGGCCAGTCGCAGGTGAGCCAGGGGATGTTCTTGCCGAGGTAGAAGAAGCCCCCCGCGCCCCACAGGCCCTCGTTGACAATGAGCAGGCCGGTGGCTCGGGCGTCCCGCGTGGCGGTGACGATGGCCCGGAACTGGTCCGCCCGCAGGTCCTGCGGCGGATAGGAGGCGGCTGGCGCCACGGTGGCCACCAACGCCAGGGCCGCGCCGCCCCAGCGGAGCCGCTCCAGGCGGGAGGGGGCCATGAGCCAACCCGCAATGGCCGGCGCCGCCGCGAGCACCAGCAGCACGAGCGCCGGGTAGAGGAAGCGCTCCTCCTTATGCGGGGTGGCGCTCACCGCCGCCACGTACACCGCGGCGCAGAACAGCGGCAGGGAGACGGCGCGGCGGCGTAGAGAGGCTAGCCCTAGCGGCGCGGTCAGCCAGACCCAGAGGGGAATGGCCGTGAGGAGCACCGGCACGTAGAAGCCGCGTGGGTGGGCGCCGAACTGCTGCGCGGCTCCGTTCGTGAAGACGTTGAAGCGCAGGTAGGCCAGCAGGGAGTGGAAGGGCGAACCCCAGGTACTCCAGTCGAGCGCGCCCAGCCCCAACGCCACCGCCAGGCCTCCAAGGCAGGTAAAGGCCAGCACCCGCCACCGCCCCGCCAACCCCAGCCACACGAGCGCCGCGAGGACGACGACGGCCGAGCCGTAGCGCGTCACCACCGCCAGCCCGAGCGCCAGCCCGCCCAGCAGCCCGGCGCGCTCCAGGCGCTCCCTGCGGTCGAGGGCCTCCAGGGCGATGACGAGGAAGGCCGCGGAGAAGGACTCGCTCATCGTCCGGCCCCCGAAGACGAGCACCGGCCCATAGAGCCCCATCAACAGGGTCGCGAGCAGACCCGCCGCCTGCCCTGCCCGGCGCTCGGCATAGCGGTATGTGGCCAGCAACATCCACCCGTGCAGCGCCAACTGCGGCAGTTCCAGCAGGGCCCGGTAGGCCTGGGGGTGGGTGAGCCCCAGCAGGGAGGCCAGGCGCAGCAGCCACGAGAACAGCAGGGGCACCGCCCAGTTGCGCAGCCCGTCCTGCCACTCCCAGGCGAGCACGCCATAGCCATGGGCGCGGTGCCAGGCCGGCTCGAGCACCTGGTACACCTCGTCAGGATGGATGCGGCCCAGCTGCGTCACGGCGATGACCGCGGGCGCCAGGGCCACGGCCCCCATCAGGGCGAGCCACCCTCGCCCCAAGGCTCGGGCAGCGGGCGCGGCACTGGCGGCGAACGCCTGCGAAGGCTCGGGCGAGGTGGAAACGGAGGGCTGAGGCGCGGGCACGGACATGGGTGGCGGCGCGACTCTCCCCGTCCCGGAGCCCACACGCAAGCCGAGGGAATTTGTCCGCCTGCCCCAAGCTCGGCTAAGAGCCTTGGGAGCGGAGGGAATCCACATGCCAGATGTCATCGTGGTAGGCGCGGGCCACAACGGGCTCGTCACCGCGGCGCTGCTCGCGCGCCGGGGTTTGAAGGTCACCGTCCTCGAAGAGAAGGACATGGTGGGAGGGGCCAGCAAGACGGAGTACCCGTTCCGCTCGGCGCCCAAGCTGGGCGTGTCCACGGGCGCCTACCTGCTCGGCCTCATGCCTCCGGAGTTGATGCGCGAGCTGGAGCTGGAGCTGCCCCTCAAGCGCCGGGATCCGCACTACTTCCTGCCCACCCTGGACAAGCGCTACCTCCTGTTCGGCTCGAACGAGCAGGAGATGAAGCGCCAGTTCCTGGCGTTCTTCTCCGAGGCGGACTGGAACGCCAACCAGGCGATGAACACCGAGCTGGCCGCCATGCGCGATGACCTGGCCCCGGCGTGGCTGATGCCCCCGCTCTCCCTGGAGGAGACCGCCGAGCGCTTCATCCGCCCTGCCCTGCGCACCCCCTTCATCAACCTGTGTCGTGGGACCGCGCACGAGTACCTGGACCGCTTCGGCTACCAGTCGGACCTGCTCAAGGCCATGTACGCGGTGACCGACGCCTTCTCCGGGCTGGACGCGGGCTACGACACGCCCGGCGCGGGCATGAACCTGCTCGTCCACAACATGTGCCGGCTGCCCGGCAGCGGCGGCACGTGGATGATCGTCGGCGGCGGCATGGGCACCGTCACCCAGTCCCTCGAGAAGCTCGTGCGCAAGCACGGCGGCGAGGTGCGCACCCGCGCCAAGGTGGCCTCCATCCGCACCGACCGGGGCGTGGTGAAGGGCGTGGTGCTGGAGGGCGGCGAGGAAATCTCCGCCTCCGTGGTGGTGTCCAACGCGGATCCGTTCCGCACGCTGAAACTGGTGTCCGACTCGGCCCTGTCCGCCGACTACCGCCAGAGCATCGACGCCATGGCTACCCCGGGCACCACCCTCAAGGTGAACCTGTGCCTCAAGGGCCTGCCCACCTTCACCTGTCTGCCCGAGGACCGCGGCCAGTTCGGCCCCACCATCCACCTGCTGCCCCAGGAGGACGTGCTCGAGTCGCTCACCCAGTCCTACGCCGACACCAAGGCCGGCAAGCTCGCCGAGTTCCCCTCCATCGAGTGGTACTTCCACACGCCCGTCGACCCCTCGCTGCGCGACGCCGAGGGCCACCACAACTCCGCCCTCTTCGTGCAGTGGGTGCCCTACCAGCCCAAGGGCTCCACCTGGGAGAAGGAGGAGTCGCGCTACGTGCAGCACCTGCTGTCCATCTGCGACCGCTTCGCTCCCGGCACGAGCGATCTCGTCGTGGAGACCTTCACCCTGTCTCCGCCGCGCATCGAGGCCCACTTCGGGATTACGCACGGCCACATCCACCACGTGGACAACAAGCGCGGCTTCAACGAGCGGCTCCCCTATGAGACGCCCGTGCAGGGGCTCTACTTCTGCGGCGCCGGGTGCCACCCCGCTGGCAGCGTCATTGGCGCCGCCGGGCACAACGCCGCCGGAGTCGTGCTCAAGGCGCTCGGACGTTGAGTGAAGTCCGAGGGTGAAGACCGGATTTCCCCTGACTTACGGGCGGAGAATGTCGTTCTCCGCGCGGGGGCGGGAGTTGCGCATGGATCATTCGCGCCGCCGTGTTTAGATGACGGCCCCCATGAGCTACCTCGTCCTCGCGCGTAAGTGGCGCCCGCAAACCTTCGACGACATGACCGGACAGGAGCACATCGTCCGGACCATCGCGAACGCCATCAAGATGGACCGCGTGGCTCACGCCTATCTGTTCTGCGGCCCGCGTGGCGTGGGCAAGACGACGGCCGCCCGCCTGCTCGCCAAGGCCCTCAACTGTGAGAAGGGCCCCACCGCCACTCCCTGCGGCACCTGCCGCGCCTGCACCGAGATCGCCACCGGCACCTCCGTGGATGTGGCCGAGATCGACGGTGCTTCCAACAACGGCGTCGAGAACGTCCGCGAGATTCGCGAGAACGCCAAGTACCTGCCGCAGCGAGACCGGCACAAGATCTACATCATCGACGAGGTCCACATGCTCTCGGGGGCCGCGTTCAACGCGCTCCTCAAGACGCTGGAGGAGCCGCCCGGGCACGTGAAGTTCATCTTCGCCACCACCGAGGCCCACAAGCTCCCGGACACCATCCTCAGCCGCTGCCAGCGCCACAACTTCCGCCGCATCCCCGCCGCGCGCATGCTCCAGCGCCTCAAGCAGATCTGCGAGGCCGAAGGCGCCGGCATCTCCGATCGCTCCCTGTCGCTCGTGGTCCGCCAGTCCGAGGGCGGCATGCGCGACGCGCTCAGCCTGCTCGACCAGATCCTCGCCTCGTGCGGCGCCAACCCCACCGATGAGGCCGTGGCCGAGGCCCTGGGCGCCATCGATCGCACCATGGTGCAGGACTTCGCCGAGGCACTGGTGCGCAAGGACGCGCGCAAGGTGCTCTCTCGCGTCGAGGAGGTCTTCAACCGCGGCCTCGACCTCAAGCGGCTCGCCGAGGAGCTCGCGCTCCAGCTGCGCCACCTCTTCGTCACCAAGGCGCTGGGCGAGGCCCCCGCCGAGCTGGCCGAGTCCGAACAGAAGGCCCTGCTGGCCCTCGCCCAGGAGGCAGACTCGGCGCAGATCTCCCGCCTCTTCGACGTGGTGCATGGCTCGGTGTGGGACGTGTCCCGCGCCGCCCAGCCCCGGCTCGCGATGGAGATGGCGCTGCTCAAGGCCATCCAGCTCTCGCCGGCCGGCAGCATCCCGGACCTCATCGCCAAGATGGATCGGCTCGCCAGTGGCCTGAATGGCACCTCGCAGTCCCAGTCCGGAGCGCCGGGAGGTCGCTCCGGTCCCACCAACTTTCGCGTCTGAGCGCCCCGCGGACCCCGTCCGCGCGCCTCAGCCCCCGCGTCCCGCCCCCGCTCCTGTGGCCGTCGCCGCGCCGGAAGTCCGGAACGGCAACGGCAACGGCACCGCTCCGTCCGCGCCTCCGCCTCGCCCGTGGCAGCCGCCCCGGAACGAGGCCCCCGCGCCTGCTGCTCGCCCGCCGGAGCCCCCTCGCGGCCCCGAGGCCAGCACGCCCGTGGGCGCCACCCCGCTGTCGCGCGTCACCGAGCCCGCTCCCGAGGTGCGCGTCATCAACGTGCGCAAGCCTCCCGAGGCACTGGTCGCCAGCGCTGATGAGCGCATGTTCCCCGAGGAGGGCTCCGCCGAGGGCTGCGCCTCGGGAGAATGCCTGCCGGAACCGCCGGAGCCCGAGCCCGAGCCCGCTGTCGCGCAAGCTCCCGTGAGCTCCGGGCGCGACATTCCGACCCAATCCAACGTGGAGCGCTGGCGCGCGGCCGTGGAGGCAGTCCGCATCCAGAGCCCCCGCCATGGCACGGCTCTCGCCCATGGGCGGCTGCTGTGGCTGCGCCCCGGAGAGGTGGGTCTGGCCTATCCCCCGACTGCCGGCTTCCACAAGGCCCAGGTGACGGGCGCCGGCGGCCGGCCTGGGGTGGAGAAGGCCCTCTCGGACCACTTCGGCCGTCCCACCAAGCTGATAACGCAGGACGGCAACGCCGAGGCCGCCGCCGCCCCTCCCAGCCTCGCCGAGCAGGATGCCCAGGCCCGCGCCGCGTACACCCACAGCACCGAAGGCAAGGTCCGCACCCACCCCTCCGTTCGCGCCGTGTTGAAAATCCTGGGGGGTGAGATCGAACACATTCAGGTTCTCGAACCTGAACGGCCCCCCGCCAGCCCGGCGGTCGAATCTCCCGACGAGAGCGCCTGACAACGGGCGCGCACGACGGTAGGTTGCGGACCCACGCCTTTCATTTCGAGCGGCGCCCCCCGGCGGGCGCCCGCTCCCCCGCTCGAAGAAGGAAGAAGCATGCCCGGCATCGACCTGAACTACTTCATCCGGCAGGCGAACAAGCTCACCGAGAAGATCGAGCAGCGCAAGCAGGAGCTCGCCAGCGAGACCGTTGAGGCCAAGTCCGGCGAGGGCCGCGTCACGGTGGTCGCCAACGGCATCCAGGAGATCCAGAGCATCAAGATCGACAAGGCGGCCATCGATCCGAATGACCCTGGAATGCTCGAGGACCTCATCACCGCCGCCGTGAACGCTGCCCTGGCGACCAGCCGTCAGCACATGCAGAAGGAGCTGGGCAAAATCTCGGGCGGCATCAAGATCCCGGGCATTACCTAAAGCCGGATGACTCCCGATCCTCTCAACCGACTCGTCGCCCAGCTGGCGAAGCTGCCGGGCATCGGCGAGAAGACCGCGCAGCGCCTCGCGTTCCACATCCTGCGCGCTTCCGGCGACTACGCCGTGGAGCTGGCCCAGGCCATCCGCGAGGTGAAGGAGAAGGTGCATCTCTGCACCCGCTGCTACTCGCTCACGGACTCGGACCTGTGCGGCTTCTGCCGCGACACCCGCCGCGATGAGCGCTCGCTCTGCGTGGTGGAGACGTTCGCGGACCTGATGGCCCTGGAGAAGACGCGCGAGTACAAGGGCCGCTACCACGTCTTGCACGGCGTCCTCTCGCCGCTGGAAGGCATCGGCCCCGACCAGCTGCGCATCAAGGAGCTGCTGGAGCGGCTGACCGACAGCCGGGTGGAGGAGATCATCCTCGCCACCAACCCGGACGTGGAGGGCGAGGCCACCGCGCTCTACCTCACGCGCCTGCTCAAGCCGCTGGGGCTGCGCGTGAGCCGCATCGCCCAGGGCCTGCCCATGGGCGGAGACCTCGAGTACGCCGACCAGGCCACGCTGGCCAAGGCGCTCAGCGCCCGGCGCGAGCTGTAACGCGCGCTACCGCGTCACCCGGTAGTCGAACGGCAGCACCACGTTGACCTCCTGGTCTCGGTGGGCGGGGAAGCGCAGGCGCTCGGCCTGCGTCTCCAGGCACCGGCCCACGGACTTGGAGGCCAACGCGCCCTGCGTCGTGGCCTTCACCCGACCCGAGGAGGCGATCGCCAGCTGCACGCGCACCACACCCGTGTCCGAGGGCAGGTCCGCCTTGAAGCGCTCGAAGCAGGTGGCGATCTTCGAGCGGCCGCGCGCCACCACGCGCTCCACGTCCGCGATGCCCAGCGTCACCACGCGCGACTTCGTCGTCTTGGACGTCGTCTTGGTCGGCACCTTCTCCTCGGGCGCCTCGGGAGGCGCCACGGGCACTGCCTCGGGGACAGGCGTCTCGGTCGGAGACACGGCCGCTGCGGCGACGGTGGATGGCTCGGGGGGGGGCTCCGGCTCCACCACGGGCGGCGTCGCGGGAGGCGCTGCGACAGGGGCCGGGGGTGGCGTCGTGATGGCGGCGACCGGCGTCGGCGGCTGGCTCGAGATGCCTCGCCAGGCGATGAAGCCTCCACCCGCCGCCAACAGCAGCCCGCCCACCCCAATGGCCATCAACCCCCGGCGACGCGACTTGCCGCGCGCGGGCGCCTGCGTCGCGCCAGCATGAGGCGCACCGAGCGCCGGGGAAACCTCCCCATGCCCATTCGGGGTAGGAGCCCCCGCGGCGGGGAAGACGCCGCTGCTGGCGAACACCACGGATTTGGGCGGCGAGCTGTTGTTGCCCGCCTGGGCGTAGGTGGTCTTCAGGGTGGACAGCGTGGGGATGCGCGTCTTGCCCGAGAAGCGCTCCTCGCCGAACTGCTCCCGCAGGTAGTCGGCGAGCTCCTTGTTGGTAGCCAGCGGCACCTTGCCCGCGAGGCAGCGCTCCAGCGCGTCGGCGAACTCGGCCGCGGTGGCGTAGCGGTCCTCGGGGCGCAGGGCCATCGCCTTGAGCACCACCGCCTCCAGCTCGGGCGGAATGTCCCGGCGCAGCGCCGAGGGCGGCATGAAGTCGCCCTGCAACAGCGCGTTGAGCACCGCCAAGTCGTTCTCCCGCGCGAAGGGCCGCACGTTGGTGATCGACTCGTAGAGGCTCACCCCCAGCGAGAAGATGTCCGCGCGCCGGTCCACCTCCTCGCCCTTGGCCTGCTCGGGGGCCATATAGATGTACTTGCCCTTCACCACGCCGGTGCGCGTCTGCACCACGCGCGAGGTGGCCTTGGCGATGCCAAAGTCCAGCACCTTCACCTGCCCCTGGTACGTCACGTACAGGTTGGAGGGCGAGATGTCGCGGTGGACGATGCGCAGCGGCTCGCCCGCCTCATTGGTGAAGTCGTGCGCGAAGTGGAGCCCCCGGGCCGCGTCCACCAGCACCCGCATGGAGATGGGCAGCGGCGTGTACTGCCGCTTGCGGCCCGCCTGGCGCAGCGTGGTGGAGAAGTCCTCCCCCGCCAGGTACTCCATGCAGATGTAGTAGCAGCCCTCGATGAAGCCCAGTTCGTGGATCTGGATGATGTTCGGGTGCGACAGCCGCGCCGCCAGCCGCGCCTCGTCCCGGAACATCTCCACGAAGTCGGGCAGGCTCGATAGGTGCGACAGCATCCGCTTGATGACGACGTTGCGCTCGAAGCCGTCGGCGCCCAGCAGCTTGGAGAGGAAGATCTCCGCCATCCCGCCCTCGGCGAGCTTGCGGACCAGCACGTACTGACCGTAGGGCAGCAGGAGCGGCGCTGAGGGCGAACTCCCGGGCTCGGGCTGCTGGGTGGTCATTCCGCGGAACCTCGCTTCAGGGTGCGCACCAGGTACACCTCCGGTGCGCTGGCGTGCTGCATCTTAAACAGCAACAGGGGGGGCGAGCCCACTGGCTCCACCCACGTATCGAAGCGGTGCTTGCCATCCAGCGCCACGGGGCGTCCATTGACGGACACCTTCGCCCCCACCGGAGCCACTCCCACCGCTCGCACCCGCTTGCCTGCTCGCTGTCCGTTCTTGGGCGCTGTAACCACCAGTACGGGGACCGAGTTGTCGTAGACCAGGTCCAGCTTGTTCATCCGGCCCCCGCGCAGGGCCTGCCCCGTCTTCGACAGGGGCGTCACGGACCACAGGAAGCTGCCCTCCCCCAGCACGCCCGCCTCCAGGGGGGCCCGCGTCTCCGATACCGTCTGCTCGGCCACCGGCTTGGTGAGTTCTCCACTGCGATACACCGCGATGCGGTACCGGGCCGCCTGGGGCTCGGACGCGTAGGAGAAGGTCACCGCCGGAGGCTTGTCCTGGTAGAAAATGGTCGTCTTCTCCGGGCCCTCGGGCACCTCGTTGGTGAGGCGGGCGAGATCCTTCGGCGCCCGCTCCGGCGCGAAGCTCGCGCTGCCCCGGGTCAGCTCCGTTCCATCTGGCCGCCGCACCCGCCAGTACAGCGTGCCGCGCGTGGGCACGGGCACGTTGGCGAACGGCTGGTGGACCACGCCCCGCATCACGGTCCTGGTGAAGGCCGCGTCCGAGGCCACCTCCACCACCGCGTCTCCCGTTCCTTCCCAGGACAGCGCCACCTCGGACAGGCCTCGGTGAAACACCTGGGCCTTCTCCACCGACGGCAGGGCCAACGGCGCCTGGGCCAGCGGCGCCACCCGCGCCTGCTGCGCTCCCGCCACCGAGGCCTGCTCGCCGGCGCGCAGCGGCTGGCGGTCGGCGCCTCGCACCAGCACCACATCTCCGGCGCGCGCGGCCACGTCGAAGCCGTCCGCCGTGCGCCGCACGTTGAGGTGCGCTGCCCCGCCGCTCTCCAGTGTCAGCCCCGGCATCACCACTCGGCTGTCACGCTCGGACGCGAGCTTCAGGGCCACTTCGCCCTTGCGCAGGTCCACGCGCGCCTCGTCGCGAGAGCCCTGTTGTCCCGCGCCCTCCAGCACCAGCTCGCCGCCCGGAGCGAGCGCGAGGATCGACGAAGAGCCCGACAGGCTGAGGTGCGCCGTGCCTCCGCGCGCGCGCACCCCGTCTCCCGAGACGAGCGTCTGGCCCCCCTTGGAGACCGTGCGCCACTTCGCGCTGCCCTTGGAGCGAACCTCCACGCGCCCCGTGTCGCCCCGCACCGTCACCTGGATGGGCGCCAGCTCGATGACCTTCGCCGGCTGCTCCACCAGCTCCGCGCGGCCCGCGGAGACGGCCACGGACTGGCCCGCCGCGGCCTGCAGCGCCTGCCCGTCCTTCGACACGAACTCGATGGCGCCCAGCCGCACTTCCACGCGGCCCGAGTCGGGGCCGACGTCCACGCTCACCTCGCTGGCCGTCTCGCCGCTCACGCGCGTAAGGCCGTACGGGGTGAGGATGCGCAGCTCCACCTTCGGGCCTGGGCGCCCGGGCGAGGCCGCCGGCACCCGGGAGAGCAGGATGCCGCGTGCGACCTGCAGAACCACGCCGTTGGAGTCCTCGTCGAGCACGAAGCGCGCGTTGGGCCCCACCTCCACCGTGCGTCCGTCCGCGAAGTGGACCGTGGCGGAGCCGTCAGCTCCCGTCTCCAGGGCATCTCCCCGGTGCAGCGGCCCCTCGACGGCGGGGGTGGACTTCCCGTCCCGCTCCAGCTGCACCGCTCCCTTGAGCGCCTCCAGGCGGGCGAGCGAGCCGAGGCCCGCATCCGGAGAAGCCTCCGGGGCTCCCGGAGCGGGTTGTGCCGAAGGCGGAGGAGGCATTGGGGCCTCCTCGTCACACCCCCACGCCAGGCACAACAGCAGCGCGGCAAGACTCGCGCGAAGGGCTCTCACCGGGGCCTCGGGAAGAGATCGACGTTGAAGATGGCCTGCTCGCCATCACGCACGATGACGGACTTGGTCTGCGTCAGATAGCCCTTGGCGGAGATGATGATGCGATAGGTGCCCGGCTTGAGCTTCAAGGAGAAGGAGCCCTTGGCATCCGCGCGCGAGCGCACCTTCGCCGCGGGGATGACGAGCGTCGCGGCCAGGGGCCGCCCCTGCGTGCTGCGCACCGTGCCGGCGATGGTGGCGAAGCCCACGCGCCTGGCGAGCTGGAGCGGGATCGGCAGCACCGCCTCCTGGCCCGCGACGATGACCACCGCTTCCTCCACGGGCTGGAAGCCCGCCACGGAGACCTTCACCTGCACCGGCCCCGGAGGCAGCTTCTCCAGGCGGGCCTGTCCGGCCGCGTCCGTCCGCACTTCCCGCTCACCCACCACCACCGTCACCTCCGGCATCGGGACATTGCCGCGCTTGTCGGTGACGGCAATCCTCAGGCTCCCCACGGGCGGCGGAAGCTTGCGCGCGCGCACCTCCAATGTGGCGCGACCGCCCGGCGCGACCGTGGCGCGGCCCTCCGCCGGCTCATAGCCCGAGGCGCTCACCCGGGCGACCACCTCTCCCGGCGCCAGCTCCGGCTCCAGCACCTGTCCCTGGGCGTCGGTGGCGCGCGGAGCCTGGGCCGCGCCCTCTCCCAAGAACGTCACCTGGGCCCCCGCCATCGGAGTCCCCGTCTCCGCGTCCAGCACCTGGACCGCCAGCGCGCCCGGACGCACCTGGGGCTCCCCTGCTCCAGGAGACCGAGCGGACACGTCCGCGTCGAACCAGGAGAGCTGCAGCGCCGCGCCCACCCGCTGCAGCGTCTGCTCGGAGCGCACGCCACTGTCGGCCGTCAGCCGGTCCTGGACATATTGATAGTCCAGCACCAGCGCACCCTCCCAATGCCCCGCCTGCTTCACCGGGAAGAGCAGCGCGGCGCCTGCCCCGAAGCCCTTGGCGGAGGCGCCTCCTCCCGCCGCGTCCTGAGCGGAGAAGGCCAGGGGAAACTCTCCACGCAGCTCCCCTTGCGCGCGCAGAAACAGCGGGAAGCGCAGCCGGCCGCTCAGCAGCGCGGCATGGCGCCCTCCTCGCTGGAAGACAGGCTCGGGGTCGGCCGAGTCCGAGAACGTGGGCAGCTGGGCGAAGCCATACCCCGCGCCCAGCTCGCCCCGGACGGGCCCGAGCCGCCCACGCGCCACCAGTCCCGCGGACGCGCGCAGCAGGCTGCCCTCTGTAACGAGCGTGGACTCACGGTTGAGGGTGAAGGCCTCGCGCTGAACGCCGAGCTGGGCGCCCAGCCACTCCAGCCCCAGGCCATACACCGTCCCCCACACCGCGACGTCGTTGGGCGTCAAACCGGAGTAGGTGAGCCCCGGGCCGGGATCCACCTGCGCTCCCTCGCGCAGAGCCACCCCGTAGCGGAGCCGCAGCGCCACTCGCTCCAGCGCGGGGCCTGCCTCTAGAGCGGGCTCCTCCTGCGCGGAGGCCACGACCGGTGCTGTCACCAGGGTGAGCGCAAGGAGGGCGAGGAAGGCAGGGGTATGGCGCGGTCGGGCCAAGGCTCGGCGGAGTATAGGGAAGGCCGCCAGCGTCCCCAAAACACCGGCCAAAGAAATCTCATGGGTTGTCAGCGCCGCGTCCCATCCCGTAAAGACAGGGCATGCGCCTCATGTCCCTCCTCTTATTGCTGGCGGCCACCGACGCTCGCCTGCAACAGGGAGAAAAGCTGCTGGCGGCCCGGGACTGCGAGGGCCTCGAGGCGCTGTTCGCCCCCGCCGGCACCGCGAGCCCCGAGCGCAACACCGAGCGCAATATCGACGCCGCGCGACTGCTCGCCCAAGGCGCCACCGCCTGCCGGGAGCAGGACAAGGTGCTGGCCTTCGCCCTCACCCAGCGCGCCCTCGCCCTCGCGCCGGACGACTATGGCGTGCGCACCGCCCACGCCGAGAGCCTGCTGGCCGTGGACGAGCGCTCCGCCGCCGCGCGCCTGCTGGACGAGACCCTCCAGGCCCACCCGCGAGACGCCGTCCGCGCCCGCTTCCTGCGCGCCCGGCTGGCCGATGAAGAGGCCGAGAGCGCGCTGGTGGTGCGTTTGCTCGAACCCATCCTCCAGGAGCCCGAGTACGGAGAGCCCGCGCGCGCCCTGCACGCCCGCAACCAGAGCGCCCTCCAGTCCCACTCCCAGGCGCGCGAGACGATGGCCCGCGAGGAGCAGGCCCTCTCCGAGTCCGCCGCCCGCGCCCAGGAAGTCGCCTCCAGCCGCTCCTCCGAGGCTGATCGCCACGCCCCCCGCTCGGGCTCCGAGGTCTGGAGTGCGCGTGCCACCCTCAAGAGCGGTGCGCAGCGCACCTTCCGCACCAAGAACATCCAGGCCGGCGCCACCTACATCTTCCACGCCACCGGCGGCTGCACGGCGCCCTCCTCCAATAAGAAGGGGCGCAAGAGCCGCCTCGGCCCCACCGTGGACCTCTTCGGCCAGGACTTCCGGGTGCGAATCGGCACGCTGGACGCCATGCCTCTCAAGGTAGGCTTGGAGCCCGAACAGAACGCCCTCACTTTCCGTGCGGCCGAAAACAACCCCCAAATCTTCATCGAGGACCGAACGGACCTTCGTCCCGAGCGTCCCCGGTGTACGATCAGCGATGTAGCTGTGCGGGTGCCCTGAGTGAACCAAGGATCTCCGAGGAAGAACGGTCCGCTAAGCTTGCTGGACCCTGTGGTGTCTGCTAAGCATCCGCCGGTCGGGAGCGACGCATCTAACCTCCGAGATTCACTCCGGAAACCCTGGGGCCGCCAAATCGCGGGGCGAAGCGAACGCTGAGGAGCGTAGAGGAGCGTATACGCCCATGGGCACGCAATTGGTGATGTACGAAGAGGAGTTCACCAAGATCAACGCCGTTTGCGACCGCCTCACCAAGGACGCGAACGCGAAGGTGGTGTTCCTCGTCGACAAGAACGGGCAGCTCATCTCCTCGGCGGGGCAGACCCAGAACATCGACACCACCTCGCTGGCCTCGCTGACGGCCGGCAACGTGGCGGCGATGGGCGGGTTGGCCAAGCTGATCGGTGAGAACGAGTTCCCCAATCAGTTTCACGAAGGGGCGAAGGACTCGCTCTACATGACCATCGTCGGCAGCCGGGTGGTGCTGGTGGTCATCTTCGACAACCGCACCAGCCTGGGTCTCGTCCGCCTTCGCATCAAGAAGGCCAGCGACGAGCTGGCGAAGATCTTCGAGAGCCTGGTGAAGAAGACCGACAGTCCCGGGATCGGCTCGCCGTTCGCCGAGATCTCCGACGACGATATCGACAACCTCTTCAGCGAGTAACCCGGGAAGCCATGTCCTTCATCAACTACTCCTCCCGCGAGATCAACTGCAAGATCGTCTATTACGGGCCGGGTCTCTGCGGGAAGACGACGAACCTGCAGTACATCTACAACAAGACCGCCGCCGACACGAAGGGCAAGCTCATCTCGCTGTCCACCGAGACGGACCGCACGCTCTTCTTCGACTTCCTGCCGCTGTCGCTCGGTGAGATTCGCGGCTTCAAGACGCGCTTCCACCTGTACACGGTGCCGGGTCAGGTCTTCTACGACGCCAGCCGCAAGCTGATCCTCAAGGGCGTGGACGGCGTGGTGTTCGTGGCCGACAGCCAGATCGAGCGCATGGAAGCGAACATGGAGTCGCTGGAGAACCTGCGCATCAACCTGGCCGAGCAGGGCTACGACCTGAACAAGATCCCGTACGTGATGCAGTACAACAAGCGGGACCTGCCCAACGCGGTGACGGTGGAAGAGATCCGCAAGGCGCTCAACCCACGCAACATCCCCGAGTACCAGGCCGTTGCGCCGACCGGCGTGGGCGTGTTCGACACGCTCAAGGCGGTGGCCAAGCTGGTGCTCACCGAGCTGCGCAAGGGCGGCTAGCCGACAGGAGAGCGGGCTGCCATCCAACCCCCCGCCGCTGCGACGCGGGGGCCAAAGGGTGGTATGACCGCAGTCCGGTCGGGCCGGCTCCCCGTCGAGGTCGCTCGTGCGTTCCGCTTCCTCCAGTTTCTGTCTCTTCGCGCTGCTGAGCGTCAGCCTCTGTCTGCCGGCGCTCGCGCAGGAGACACCCGCGACGCCCGCGCCCGCATCCCCCGCTACCGAGGTGACCGTCACCCCGCCGGCCTCTCCGGCCGCGGCTCCGGCTCCGACTTCAGCGCCGAGCTCGGAGGCCATCTCCCCCACCCCGCCGGGGCCCTCCGCGCAGACGGCGGACGAGGCCTTCGACACGCGCGTCAAGACGATGGAGGAGCAGGTCGTCGACTTGAAGGAGAAGATCTACCGCTCCAAGGCGCGGCTGCTGCTGTTGCAGGAGACGGTGCTGGGTGGAGACCTGTCCACGGGCGCCCGCGCGGTGCTCTTCCACAAGAACGAGATGGGCAGCTCGTTCGTCCTGGAGTCGGTGGCCTACGCGCTGGACGGCGCGCCCATCTTCACCAAGGTGAACGAGAACGGTGACCTGGACAAGCTCGAGGAGTTCGAGATCTTCAACGGCCGCATCGTCCCCGGCCAGCACCAGGTGGCCGTGCGGCTGGTGTACCGCGGCAACGGCTACGGCGTGTTCAGCTACCTCGAGGGCTACAAGTTCAAGGTGCAGTCCAGCTACACCTTCAACGCCGAGGGCGGCAAGGTGACCACGGTGCGCGTGGTCGGCTTCGAGAAGGGCGGGCTCACCACGGACCTGAAGGACCGCCCCACGGTGCGCTACGACATCGAGGTGTCGCGCGACGCGCCCCAGCCCAAGAGTGCCCCGAAAGCTCCGGCGGCGACTCCGACGGCGGCCCCGGCCTCTCCGCCCTCCGCTGCCGAGACGAAGTAGGGGTCCGCCGGTGAACGCGTCTGACCCTCGCGTCCTCTTCCTCTCGGCGGTGCTGTCCCTGGCCCCCGCCGCCCGGCCCGCGCTCGCCGCTCCGGAGACGGTGGAGGTGCGCGCCAGCCGCGACGTGAAGCGCCAGCTGGAGCAGGTGGACAAGCAGCTGCAGAACGCTGACGAGAACATCCGCTTCGTCGAGACGCAGTTCACCCAGCGCCCCGAGCCCAGCGACGAGGAGGCCAAGCTGCGGCGCTTCTCGGACGGAGAGATCCAGTACCTCCTGGGCGACTGGACGGCCGCCTCCGTCCTCTTCTACGACCTGGTGAGCGATCCGCGCTTCCGCGCTCACGCGCTCTACCCGGACGCCCTCTTCTATCTGTCCGACTCGCTGCTGGAGCAGCAGAACTACATCGGCGCGCGGCTCTACCTGCGCGAGCTGCTCAGCCTGCCTCCCACGGACCGTTATAAGGATGCGCTCAGCCGCTACCTGAACGTCGCCAGCCGGCTCAACCAGTTCGACGGCATCGACGACTACATCGCACAGGCCCGGAAGCTCTCCGGAGGCCAGCTCCCGCCCGAGCTGGCGTACGTCTACGCCAAGTGGCTCTTCCGGCGCGCGGACCTCAAGAACGAGGAGCGCATCGCCCGCGCCCGTGAAGCCTTCGAGCCGCTGATGCGCTCCAACATCCGCCTCGTGCGCCTGCAGAGCGCCTACCACCTGGGCGTGCTGTCCGTGCAGGCCGGGGACTTGAAGGACGCCATCGAGCGCTTCCGCGAGCTGGCCTCGCTGCCCGTCAACGTGCCGGAAGAGGTGCGCATCCGCGAGCTGACGAACCTCTCCCTGGGCCGGCTCCTCTATGAGACGGGCAACCTGGACGAGGCGCTGGATCGCTACCAGCAGATTCCCGGCGAGAGCGAGTCGTTCGTGGACTCGCTCTATGAGGTGTCCTGGACGTACGTGAAGAAGGGCGACTTCAGCCGCGCCAAGAACGCCATCGACATCCTGCTGCTGGTGGACCCCGAGTCGTCGTTGGCCCCCGACGCGAAGCTGCTGCAGGGGCATCTGCTGCTCAAGCTGCAGCAGTACGAGGAGGCCACCACCACGTACCAGGGCGTCATCGACACGTACGGCCCGGTGCGCAACAAGCTCGACGAGCTGCTCTCCCGCACGATCGACCCGGTCGCCTACTTCGACAACCTGCTGAGCCGCAACGAGCGGACGCTCGACCTGAGCGTGCTGCTTCCGCCGGTGGCGCTGCGCTACGCGCAGACGCAGGAGCAGGTCGCGGGCGCCGTGGCGCTGGTGAACGACCTGGAGAGCGGCCGCAAGGGCGTGGGCGAGGCGCGGGCGCTGGCCACGCGCATCCTCCAGGCGCTGGAAGAGCGCGGGCTGGAGACGTTCCCCGAGCTGCAAGAAGGCTACACGCGCGCGGACGCGGTGGAGAGCGGCCTTACGCGCGTGGAGCAGGTGCTGGTGGCGGTGGAGTCCTCGGCGGTGCTGGAGCACCTCACGAGCGAGGAGCGCAAGAAGCTGGAGGCGGTGCGCGAGGAGCGCGAGGCCCTGGCGCGACGCTTTGCCCTGCTGCCCACCACGCAGCGCGAAGTAGAGGAGCGGCGCCAGCGGATGCAGGCGCGCGTGGACGAGCTGGACCGCGAAGCCTTCCGGCTGGGCTACGAGCTGCAGAGCCTGCGCGCCGTGGCCACCGCGGTGCGCAAGTGGGTAGAGGACACGCGCGCCGAGCGCAACACCCCGCCCGAGGAGGAGGTGGCCTTCCTCGGCCAGCTCCAGGCCGAGGCGGACACGCTGGAGGGGCTGCAGAGCGAGCTGGAGCACACCCGGCTCAAGCTGGCCGACGAGCGCAACGCCGTGGCCACCTCCGTGGGCGGCGAGGAGCTCATCCGCCAGCAGTTCTACGAGGTGCTGCAGCGCGAGCACCTGCTGGTGGCCTCCTTCGCGGGGCGCCTGCCCGACGATGTGGCGGCGCTGATGACCCGCCTGCAGCAGGTGCGCGAGCGCACGGACGCGCTGCGCACCCGGGTGACGACGGCCAAGGGGCAGCTCCGCGCCCAGCTCGAGCGCCGAGGCCGCGTCATCCGCGACAAGGTGCAGGCCGAGCAGGCCCTGCTGGGGCAGTACGACACGGAGGTGGCCGCCGTGTCCGGGCAGGCACGCAACCTCGTGGGCCGCATCGCCTTCGACAGCTTCCGCCGGGTGCGGCAGCAGTTCTACGACCTGGTCCTCAAGGGCGACGTGGGCATGGTGGACGTGGCCTTCACCCGCAAGCAGGACAAGACGGTGGAGATCCAGAAGCTGTCGGCGCAGAAAGACAAAGAGCTGCGCGAGCTGGAACGGGACTTCAAGGAAGTCCTCAAGGACGTTGAATAGCGATGCGCCGCCTGTTGCTCACGCTGCTGACGCTGACGCCCCTGCTCGCCGCCGCCCAACAGCCGGCCGCGACGCAGGAGAGCGCCGCGTCACTGCCGAAGCCCTCGTCCGCGCCCAAACCCACCCCGGGGCGCTACCTGGAGGGCATGGGCCGCACTCCCGAGGAGGAGGCGCTGCTGCAGGACATCAGCCGCGCCATGCAGGCGTATGAGGAGGAGTCGCGCGAGTACCGGCGCGAGGTGCAATTGCTGGTGGAGCGCAAGTACGAGGAGAAGCGCAACACGCTGGCCTCCTCGTACGAGAAGGCCATCAGCGATCTGGAGCTCACCGAGCGCAAGGAGCGCCTGGACGCCATCGCCCGCTTCGAGGAGTTCCTGCGCCGCTACCCGAAGGAGCCGCGCTACGCGCCGGACGTGATGTTCCGCCTGGCGGAGCTCTACTACGAGCGCTCCAGCGACCAGCACCTGGCGGCCCTGCGCGCCCACGAGGAGAAGCTCCGGGCGCTGGCCGAGAACGCGGAGGCCCCACCCGAGCCGGCGGTGGACTTCGCCCCGTCCATCGCCCTGTACTGGCGGCTCATCGCCGACTTCCCGGACTACCGGCTCAATGACGCCGCCTGGTACCTGCTGGGCTACTGCCAGGAGAAGCAGAACCAGTTCGACGAGAGCCGGGCCACGTACCAGGAGCTGATCGCCCGCTACCCCAAGAGCCGCTTCGCCACCGAGGCCTGGGTGCGCATCGGCGAGTACTGGTTCGATTCCTACAGCGATCCGTTCGCGCTGCCCAAGGCCGCCGAGGCGTACGAGGCCGCCACGAAGGACACCACCCACCCGCTCTACGACAAGGCGCTCTACAAGCTGGGGTGGACGTACTACCGCCTGGACCGCTTCGACGACGCGGTCGAGAAGTTCCTCACGCTCGCCGACTTCTACGAGGCGCAGAAGGAGCTCCAGGGCGAGGAGGGCGGCGGCGGAGACCTGCGCGAGGAGGCGCTCCAGTACGTGGCCATCTCGCTGGCGGATGAGACCTGGGGCGGCATGGCCAAGGCCCAGGCCCTGTTCTCCCAGCGGGGCGCGCGTCCCTACGAGGCGGAGGTCTACCGGCGCCTGGGCAATGTCTGGTTCGACCAGACGAACCACACCGCCGCCATCGAGGCGTACCAGGTGGTGCTACAGAAGGATCCGCTGGCCAAGGACGCGCCGCAGGTCCAGCAGAAGATCGTCCAGGCGTACGAGCGGGACCGGAAGATGGCCGAGTCCTACGCCGCGGCGTCCCAGCTGGCCGAGGTCTATGCGCCGGGCGGCGCCTGGTACAAGGAGCACGCGGGCGAGCCGGACGTGCTGGCCACCGCCGACGACCTGGCGGAGAAGAGCCTCTACAACACCGCGCTCTACCACCACCAGCAGGCGCAGGTGTTCAGCAAGGAGGGCAAGCTCGAGCAGGCCATGGTGGGCTACCAGGTGGCCGCCCGCGCCTACGGCGCCTATCTGGAGCGCTTCCCGCGCACCAAGGGCTCGTACGAGATGCGGTACTACTACGCCGAGTGCCTCTACTACTCGTTCCAGTTCGCGCTGGCGGCGCGCAACTACGAGGAGGTGCGCGACTCGCGGCTGGACGAGAAGTTCCGCAAGGACGCGGCCTTCAGCGCCGTCACCTCCTGGCAGCAGCAACTGGCGGCGGACCTGAAGGCTGGCACGGTGAAGGAGTACAAGCCCCTGCGCTCCACCGAGCGGCCCGAGGGCGAGGCCGTGCAGGTCATCCCCCTGGCGGCGACCGAGGCCCACCTGGTGTCGGCCTCGGATGCATACGTGAAGCTGCTGCCCCAGGACGAGAAGAGCCCGGGCATGGCCTACAAGGCCGCGGAGCTGTTCTACGCGCACAACGACTTCCCCGAGGCGCGCCGGCGCTTCGAGGCCATCGTGAAGAGCTACCCGAAGAACGAGGTGTCCAAGTTCTCCACCAACTTCATCGTGGAGAGCTTCCTCATCGACAAGGACTGGCGCAGCGTCGAGGAGGTCAGCGGCAGGCTCGCCGCGAACAAGGACGTCATCGATCCGTCCAGTGAGCTCTACAAGGACCTGGTGAAGTTCAAGCTCGCCGGCCGCTTCAAGCTGGCCGACCAGCTCATGGCCGAGGGCAAGTACGAGGAGGCCGCCAAGAAGTACATCCTCCTGGTGGACGAGGCGCCACGCCACGAGTTCGCCGACAAGGCGCTCAACAACGCCGCGGTCTGCAACGAGAACACCCGCCGATTCGACTCGGCGCTCAAGCTGTACGAGCGCATCTTCCGCGAGTACCCCACCTCCACCCTGGCCGACGCGGCGCTGTTCCGCGTGGCGGTGAACGCCGAGCAGTCCTACGACTTCGAGAAGGCGGTGGTCAGCTACCAGAAGCTGGTGAAGGACTACCCGGCCTCGAAGAACCGCGAGGCGGCGCTCTTCAACGCCGCGCGCCTGCTCGAAGGCCAGCAGCGCTACGCCGAGGCCGCCGGCGCCTTCCTGCGCTACGCGGACCTGTTCCCCAACGCCGAGGACGCACCGAAGAACCAGTACCGCGCCGCCCTCATCTACGAGAAGCAGGAGGACTGGCGGGGGCAGATCCGCGCCCTCAAGGAGTTCGTCGACAAGTACGCCAAGAAGCCCGCGCAGGTGGAACTGGTGGTGGACGCCCAGCGTCGTATTGGCGATGCGCACAAGAAGCTGGGAAACGAGAAGGAGGCCGAGCGCGCGTGGGCCGCCGCCGCCGATGAGTTCGATCGTCGCAAGCTCAAGCCGGATGCCCAACCGCTGGCCGCAGACGCGGCCGCCTACAGCCGCTTCCAGCTCGCCGAGCTGGAGCTGCAGACGTTCGACAAGTTGAAGATCAGCGGCTCGGGCAAGGCGCTGGAGCGCAGCTTCACCGCCAAGCGCAGCGCGGTGAAGACCGTCAACGAGGCCTACGCCAAGGTCTACCCGTACAAGCGCCTGGAGTGGACGCTGGCGGCCCTCTACCGGCGCGGCTACGCCCTGGAGCGCTTCGCCACCACCGTCATCGAGACGCCCGTGCCGGCGGACGTGAAGCGCCTGGGCGAGGAGGCCGTGGTGGCCTACCAGGACATGGTCGCGCAGCAGACGGCGACCCTGGAGGACGCGGCGGTGGAGAGCTACACGACCACCCTCCAGGAGGCGCGCAAGAACCGCGTCTCCAACGAGTGGACGCGGCGCACGCTCGAGGCGCTCAACCGCTTCCGCCCCAAGGAGTACCCCGTGCTCAAGGAGCCCAAGGAGGCCATCGCCTTCGAGGGCACCTACCCCGAGGGCATGGTGGGCAGCCTCCTCGGGCCGCAGCGCGTCGAGGAACAGGCCCCGCAGAAGCTCAGTGGTGGAGGTGACAAGTGAGCGCGTCCCGCCTGCTGACCGCCTGCCTGGCCCTGCTGCTGGGTGGCGCCTGCGCTTCCACGCCCAAGCCCGCGCCCACGCCTCCACCGGCGGAGAGCGCCGCCACGAGCACCCCCGCGCCCACGGAGAGCGCGCCCACTCCGGGAGCCGCTCGCCCCTCCGAGCCTGCCACCTCCGGCGGCGCCCAGGTGGTGAAGACGGTACCCGCACCATCGGCCACGCCCTCGGTCGAGCCGAGCCCTGCCCCTCCCCGGCCGCAGGCCACGGGCGCGCGGGGAGACTTCGAACGCGCGGTGGAGATCGCCCGACGCGGAGAGCTGGAGGCCGCCGAGCGGGGCTTGGAGGCCCTGCTGGAGGCCAACCCCAAGCTGGACTACGCCTGGACGAACCTGGGCGTGCTGCGCGAGCGCAAGGGCAAACCGGAGGAGGCTGAGCGCGCCTACCGCAAGGCCCTGGAGCTCAAGCCCGAGCAGGAGTCCGCCTGGGACTTCCTCACCCGGCTCTACTGCCGCACTGGCCGCGCCTCGCGCATCGAGGCCGAGCTGCGCCAGAAGCTGGAGGCCAAGGCCGACTCCGCGAGCATGCGCACCTCCCTGGCCCTGGCCCTGCTGCACCAGCAGAAGCTGGAGTCGGCCGCCACCGAGGCCAAGCGCGCCCTCAAGGTGGAGGAGCGCTACGTGAAGGCCATGCAGGTGCTCGCGCAGGTGTACTACCGCGAGAAGAAGTTCGAGCTGGCCCGCATGGTGCTGGAGAACGCCCGCGCCATCGACACGCAGGACGCGGCCACCCACAACGCGCTGGGCCTGGTGCAGCTGGCCCTCAAGGCCCGCCCCCTGGCGCTGGAGAGCTTCAAGCAGGCCGCGCAGCTGCGCCCGGACTTCGCCGAGGCGCGCAACAACTTCGGCGCCATGCTCAACGAGGCCCAGGACTACCCAGCCGCCATCACCGAGCTGGAGGCCGCCGTGCGCTCCGCGCCGGACTTCGCCTCCGCCCGGCTCAACCTGGGCAACGCCTACCGGGGCACCGGGGATTTCGTCCGCGCCAAGGACGAGTACGGGCAGGTCATCAAGCTCCAGCCCCAGCTGGCCGACACCTACTTCAACCTCGCCATCCTCTACCTCGACCTGGAGCCGCAGGGCATGGACACCCTGGAGCGCTTCAAGGCGGCCATCACCTGGTTCGAGCAGTACAAGGGCAAGGGGGGCAAGGACGAGCGCGTGGAGCAGTACGTCAAGGACGCCCAGAAGGGCATCGACAAGGAAGAGCGTCGGCGCGAGCGAGAGAAGCGCGATCAGCTCCGCAAGGCCCAGAAGGCCGAAGAGGACCGCAAGAAGGCCGAGGAGGAGGCGAAGCAGGCCCAGCAGGCCGCCCCCTCGCCCTCCGAGCCGGCGACCGCCACGGCGACACCGGACAAAACGTCCACACCTCCCAGCACACCCTCTGCCACCCCTACCCCGGGCTCGGGTAAGCTGACCTCCGACGATAAGTAGAGGCCCCGCCCATGCGCACCTTCCTCGCACTCCTTCTGATGATGGCCGCCCCCGCGCTCGCGCAGGACTCGGGCGACGCCCAGGGTGCCAAGAAGAAGAAGGTCATCCGCCTGGATGCCCTCACCGTCGAGGGAAAGATCCAGAAGCCCCAGGCCTTCTACATCCTCCAGCGCTCGAACCTGAACTTCGAGGAGCTCAACCGGCCCGAGAGCTTCGTTCCCAAAGTCGTCCAGAGCGTGGACAAGCAACCTTTCTAGGGCGGCCCCAGAAAACCATGGCTTCACCCCAGTCCCAGCCCAGCAAGTTGTTGCGCGTCGGCATCATCCAGGCCGACCGCATCCTCGAGGAGCGTCACGTCCTCCGGGACGACGTCACCATCGGCCACGACGCGAAGAACACCATCGTCCTGCCGCCCTCCGACGACCTGCCGGCCAAGTTCGCCCTCTTCGAGAACCGCAACAACCAGTACCAGCTCGTCTTCGACGACACGATGCAGGGCCGGGTGAACCTGGGCTCCTCGGACGTGGACTTCGACCGGCTGCGCAAGCAGGGCCTGGCCCAGGAGCGCGGCACCAACTACGTGCTGCCCCTGCAGGAGAGCGCCCGCGGCAAGGTGGACCTGGGCGACCTGACCCTCTTCTTCCAGTTCGTCTCGCCCGTGCCCGAGGCGGACAAGCCCAAGCTGCCGCCGGACGTGTCCGCCGGCTTCTGGAAGGGCCTGGACCGCACCTTCTTCCTCATCCTCGGCGTCTCCCTCTTCCTGCACTTCGCGTGGGGCGCCTACGTCTTCGCCGCCCAGCCACCGCCCGAGCCCGAGCTGACGCTGGACGAGCTGGAGGACCGCTTCGTCCGCGCCGACATCATCCCCAAGCAGCCGCCCAAGCAGGAGCAGGTGGCCGAGGCCCCCCAGGCCGAGGAGAAGCAGCAGGCCAAGGAGGACAAGAAGGATCCGAGCGAGGCCAAGCCCGCCGAGAGCAAGTCCGCCGACCCCGCGGAGCGCAAGGCGGAGGTCATCAAGAAGGTGTCCGGCAAGGGCCTGCTGAAGATCCTCGGCTCCTCGGGCGACGGCAGCGGCGGTGCGTTCGCGGACGTGCTCGGCGGCAGCACTGGCGGCGGAGAGATCGCCGAGGCGCTCGCGGGCGCCGGCGGCGTGGGCGTGGCCACCGCGGAGTCCATCGGCGCTGGAGGCCCCAAGGGCGGCGGCGCGGGCCAGGTGGCCGGCATCGGCGAGCTGGGCACCAGCGGCGGCGGCAAGGTGGACCTGGGCGCCAAGAAGGAGACCGCTGTCTCGGGACGGGTGAGCGACTCGACCCCCGAGGTGGAGAGCTCGGACGTGGATCGCGACGCGCTGACGCGCTACGTGAAGGCGCGCCTGAAGGCCATCCAGGGTTGCTACGAGAAGGAGCTCAAGCGCAACCCCAACCTCAAGGGCAAGGTGGTGGTGCGCTTCAGCATCATGCCCTCCGGCCGCACCGGCAACATCGACGTGGAGGAGAACACGCTGGGCAATGACGCGGTGGGCAGCTGCATCCGCACCGTCATCCGCAGCTGGGTGTTCCCCTTCAAGCCGGACGACGAAGTGCCTGTCGCCTACCCCTTCGTCTTCTCTCCCGCGGGGTAGCTCCCAGAGAGGGGCAGCATGGAGAAGCTGGACGTCATCACCGCTTCGCCGCTGTTCGAGATGCTCTCCCAGGAAGAGCTGGCGCACCTGGCCGAGCTCGCCGGGCAGCGCCGCTACGCCGCCGGCGAGGTCATCTTCGAGGAGGGAGCGCTGGGCGACAGCCTCTTCGTCATCGTCAAGGGCGAGGTGGAGGTGGTGCATCGCGAGGGTGACGCGGTGCGCCCCATCACCGTGCTCACCTCGCCAGCCTTCTTCGGGGAGATGAGCGTCATTGACAAGGAGTACCGCTCGGCCACCCTGCGAGCGCGCACGGACGCGGAGCTGCTGCAGCTCACCATGAAGGAGCTGGGGCGCTTCCGGCAGGCGCACCGCGACGGCTTCACCTTCATCGTCATCAACATCGCGCGCATCCTCTCGGCCCGGCTGCGCGAGGCCAACGCGCGTCTTGCGGGCAACGCCTGAGCCCCCTCGTGCGTTGACACCCCCGCCCCTCGCTTCTACGCTCGCGGCGTATGCGCATTGTCGGACTGCTGCCTGTGCTGCTCGTGGCGGGGTGGGCCGCCGCTCAGGGCACCAGGCCCGCGGCCCCTCCGGCTGCGCCCATGCCCTCGCTGCAGAAGGCCAGCGAGGTGCCGGATCCGGAGAAGCTCGAGCGCAGCGCCAAGGCCATCGCCGGCATGCGCACCGCGCTGCGCGAGGTGCTCGAGAAGCTCGAGGAGGCCCGCCGCACCAAGGACGTGGTGAAGCTCAACTGCGTCAACGAGAAGCTGACCCAGATCAAGGGCCTGCTTCGCATCTCCGAGCAGGCGGACGTGGGGCTGCAGGAGTCGGTGGCCCGCAAGGAGACGACCTCCGCCGAGCACGAGTACACCAAGGTGATGATCGCCCAGCAGAAGGTGTCCCAGCTGCGCTCGGAGACCGAGGAGTGCATCGGCCAGCTCGCCTTCCGCACCGACGAGAACCTCTCCGTCGAAGTCGAGGAGCCCCGGGACCTGCCCGGCGGTGATCCGACCAAGCCGCCCCCGCCGGGCGACGTCGTCGTCCGTCCGCCCCCCGCCAGTCCCACCCTGTAGGTTGGCGCGGGTTTCGTTACCCACCAGGCCGGACGGTGTCCAAGAAATTTGTGCGGGGGTCGGAGGGGTGCGTGTTATGACCCCCCTCAGGGCCCCAGTCAGCGGTAGGGAAAGGTAGCCGGCGTGCCGGCGTGATCGTCCGACTCATGACGCAGTCTGGCAACAAGTGCTGGGCTCTGTGCGTGCTGGTATTGGGGATGCTGGGTCCCGCCGTGGTCGGGGCGCAGACTCCGCCTGTGCCCACGGGCGGCAACGGCTTCAAGGTGGGAGAAGGGCGGCTGCACCCCTTCTTCGACCTGGAGACGCGGCTGGACACGGGCGTGGGCTACTTCCTGAACGAAGCCACGCCCGAGCCGAATGATCTCGAAGAGGGCCCCTCGAGCGAGATGGTGCTGCGGCTGCGGCCCGGGCTGAAGCTGGACGTGCCCTCCTCCAAGCTCACCTTCAACGCGTCGGCGCGGCTGGAGTACGTGCTCTACACGGGGCTCTTGGAGCCCCAGTCGACGTACGGCTCGCACCTGGAGGGGGCGGCGGACATCTCGGCCCACTTCAACCCCGAAGCGCCGTTGAGCTTCGTGCTGTCCGACCAGTTCATCCGCTCGGACCAGACGCGCAACGTGGCGCTGGGCGCGGGGGTGCTGTCGCTCTTCAACGAGCTGCGCGCCAAGATGCCCTACCGGCCCGGTGGCGGCGCGGTGGAGATCACCCCCGAGCTGGCCTGGGCGGTGGAGTTCTTCTCGCCCATCGGCCTGGCCGTGCCGGTGGGGTGCGAGGAGGGCGTGTGTGATCCCGACACGGTGGACGCCTTCGACTACAACAACCTGCACGCGGGGGTGGATGGGCGCTGGCGCTTCCTGCCGAAGACGGCGCTGGTGCTGGATGTGGACCTGGACCTGCGCAACTACTTCCAAGGGGACAACCCGGATGCGCTGCTCCTGCGCAGCATGGCGGGGCTGGCGGGCCTGGTGTCTCCGAAGATCGCCGTCACCGCCAAGGTGGGCTGGGGCTTCAACTTCGGCTCCACGGGGGGCAACACCTTCCTGGCGCAGCTCGAGGGCACCTACCTCTACAGCCCGACGATGACGTTCAAGGGCGGCTACTACCGCACGCTCAACCCAGTGGCCGCCTATGGGCTGTACCGCAATGATCGGGGTTATGTGGAGGCGCGGGCGCTGTTCGGCGGCAAGCTGGTGATGCATGGGTACCTGGCGGCCGACTTCCTGGGCTTCTACACCGCGACGGCGCCTCGCTCCGACACGCTGGTGAGCGTGGACCTCGGGCCGGAGTACCAGTTCAAGCCGTGGCTTGTGGGCGCGGCGGGCTACTTGCTGAGCACGCGGTCGTCCTCGATCGAGGGCACGGGCCTGAACTACACGCGCCACGAAGTCTACCTTCGGCTGACCCTGGTGTACTGAGCCCCGCCGATGAGAACCCCTCCCGCCCTGCTGCTTGCCCTGCTGATCGCGGCGGCACCCGCGTGCCGCTCGGCCGCGCCGACACCGGACCTGCCCCTGCCCACGGCGGAGGAGGCCCGCTCGGTGCCGGCGACGAGCAACACCCTGGGCCCGGGGGACCTGGTGGAGGTGCGCGTCTTCCAGGAGCCGGACCACTCGGGCATCTGGCGCGTGTCGCCCGAGGGCACGATCGACTACCCGCTGTGCGGCAAGGTGGAGCTGGCGGGCCGCACTTCGAGCACGGCGGCCGACTCGCTGCGCGAGTGCCTGGGGCGCTACGTGCGCAGGCCCCAGGTGTCGGTGCTGATCCGCGAGTACAACTCGAAGAAGATCTTCGTCTTCGGCGAGGTGCAGAAGCCGGGCACGTTCCCGTACGAGGGGGAGATGACGATCATCCAGGCCGTCACCCTGGCGGGCGGCTTCACCAAGCTGGCCGCCAAGAACAGCACCAACGTGACGCGGCTGGTGGAAGGCCAGGAGCGGAAGATCCGCGTGCCGGTGGAGGACATCGGTGTGGGGCGGGAGAAGAACTTCCTGCTCCAGCCCGGCGACATCGTCTTCGTGCCGGAGAGCTTCTTCTAGGCGGAGCAGCCTTCCATGCTCGCGCCCCAGCGCTGACGGGCCAGGTGGAGCACGCGGGCGTTCTCGGGCACGTGGCACAGGAAGCGCTCGCGGGTGGCCGCGTCCGGAAGGTCTCTCGCCCGCTGGTGCAGACACTCCATGGCCAGGCGCAGGGCCTCTTCCGCCGCCTCCTCATCCCTCTGTGCGTGACAGGCCTGGAACAGGGCCAGGCAGAGGCCCACGGAGGCCACGCCCGCTCTGCCCGTCCGCTCCAGGGCGCGCATGCCCTGCTCCGCCTCGCCCCGCGCCTCCAGGGCACGCCCTCGCGCCAGTAGCGCCGTGCTCCGGCAGGTGCGCGCGAGGAGCTGGTAGGTGCTGAGCGCGCTCAACAACTCGCACGCCTCGCGGGCCCACTCCTCGGCGTCGGAGGGCAGGTCCTGCGCGAGGGCCACCCGTGCGAGCGCCAGGGCGGCGAGGCCCCGGTGCATCGGGCTCGTTCGCTGCGTCTCCCGTGCGTGGAGCGCCATGCGCCGGGCCTCCTCGTGGTGGGTGGGCTCGGCGCTCCCGGATAACACCAGGGCCAGGTGGACATGGAGCCAGGTATCGGCCTGATCGAAGTACCTGGCCCTCTCCAGTCCCTCCCTCATCACCTGCACGGCCCTGGACAGCTCGCCCAACGCCGCCAACCCCAGCCCGCATACGGTGCGCGCGACGAACTCCTGCCGCTCCGTGCCGAGCGTGTCGAATGCCTTCATCCCCTCTTCCGACGCGACCTGACACCACCAGGGACGGGCATCGAAGTAGTACGCGAAGGAGCCCTGCCCTGCGTGCCACCATGCGTGGGCGAAGCTGTCAGGCCCTGGGTATTTCCTCGCCATCTGGCCCATGCGCTCCAGGACGCGCAGAGCCTCGTTTCGCTGGCCGGTCCATTGGTACAGGACACAGAAGTGAGCGATCGCCTCGCAGTAGACGGCCACGGCCTCGGGCGCGGGCTCGATGCCCAACAGCTGGTGCCCCAGCGCGACCGCCTCCTGGGTGCGACCGCTCTTGGCGTTCATGATGATGAGGTTGCCCACCACCTGAATCCATGAGGCGCTGCCCTCGGCCAGCTTGGGGAGAACCTCGCGGCCCACCGCGATGGTGCGCTCGAAGTCCTCCGTCCAGAAGGAGATCTCCGCCTCCAGCACCTGGAGCTCAATGAGGGCCTGGTCCGTGGGCTCACAGTCCAGCGCGGCCTTCAGACACTTCAGGGCCCCTTGCATGTCCGTGCGCTGCCGCTCGCAGTTCTGCTTGCAGGCCCGGGTGAAGAACTGGAGCGCCTTCTGCTTCTGTCCACCGAGCTTGTAATGCTCTGCCAGCACCAGGGGCTCGGACTCGCCGGCGGACTCCAGCCACTCACCGGCCCGCTGGTGCCAGCTGAAGCGGAGGCTGTCGGGCACGAGGCTGGCGGCGGCATCGCGCACCAAGGCATGGTGGAAGCGGTACTCGACCTCCGCCGAGAAGCGGCTGCAAGCCTGGGGCTGCACCACCTCCAGCTCCACCAGGCGTTGCAGCGAATGCGCCAGCTCCTCCGAGGAGAAGTCAGGTGCTAGCAGCGCCCCCACCCCTCCCGCCCAGAAGGTGCGCCCGAAGATGCTGGCGGCCTGCACCACGCGCCTCGCCTCCGGCTCCAGGCGCTGCAGGCGCGACTGGAGCATGGCCAGCACCGAGCCGGGAGGTTCCTCGCCCTGCCCTTCCGCCACCCCACGAATCAGCTCTTCCAGGAACAGGGCATTGCCAGCGGCCAGCCCCACCAGGCGTGCCACCACGTCCTCTGGCACCTGGGGCCCGAGCACCTCATGCACCAGCCGGGCGCAGGCCTTCTGACTCAGGCCCCGCAGCGAGACCTCCTGAGCGCTCCGCCCCCACAGCTCCGGGAACAGCTTCTTCACCTCGGGCCGTGCCAGAGCCAGCACCATGAGCGGCTGCTCGGAGAACTCTCGCAGCACCTCCTCCATCAGCTTGATGCTGGGCCCATCGCTCCAGTGCAGATCCTCCAGCATCCACAGCACCGCCCCCTGGGCACACTCGGCCCTGAGCCAGACGACCAGCGCCCGTGTCACCAGGGCGCTCATCAACTGGGGATCCTCCCGGGCCGCGCGCAGCCGGGGGTTGTCCTCCGAGGGGAAGGGAATGGCGCACAGCTCGCCCAGGAACTCGGTGACTTCCTTGTGCAGCGAGGCAGGCAGGTGACGCGTCAGCCGCTGGGCCAGTCTGGCTCGGCGCACCTCCAACGGCTCGCCATCCACCACCTCGCAGAGCCGGCGCACCGCCTGTCCCAGCAGGCCATGGGCCGTGCTGGTGTTCATGGGCTCACCCCGCCCCAGCAGCATGAGCGGTGGCCGGGCGTGGCGCTCCAGGCGCCGCAGCAGCTCATGGCGCAGGCGGGACTTGCCCATCCCCGCCGGAGCGGTGATCAGCAGGACGCGAGAGGCGGAGTCCTCCACGCAGCTGGTGAACGCCAGCTCCAGGAGGGCCAGCTCCTGCTCACGACCGACGCAGGGGGTGGGCCGGCCCAGCAGCGGACGGGACTCATCCGCTTCCAGGTTTTCGCAGCGCAGCAGGAAGCGGCTCGAGGAGGCCCGCTCCATCTGGAACCGCGCGCCCAACAGGCCCGCCGTGGTGTCATCCACCAGCACCGAGGCATCGGAGACCAGGGCGTGGGTCTTCTGGAGGTGGAGCAGCTCGCTGGCCTTGTCGACCGCCTCTCCCGCGGGCAGGAGACGATCGCGCAGGCTCAGGCCGGTGGTGAGCGCCACGAAGCTGTCCGGCCAGCGCTCCCGGACGGACAGCGCGCAGTGCGCGGCCAGGGAGGCCTGATCATTGGCCGAGCCACGCTCCAGGACGAAGGTGGCCACCAGAGAGCCATCGGCCAGCAAGGCGGCCTGTGCACTGTGAAGCTGGAGCTCGTTCAGCAACGCGAGGAGGTGCTGCCGCGCCCGGGCCTCCTCGTCCAGGTTGAGCGTGGGTGACTCCCGGAGGGAGGAGCGAGGCGTGGCCAGCAGCACGCTCACCAGGTGCTGCTCGGGGTGCGGCGGCTCGGGAGGCATCGAGACCGTGGAAGGCTGCGCGGGCAGCGCCGGGCGCGTCACCCGAGGCGGAGGCAACTCGAAGGGAGCCTCCAGGGCCTCCATCGCGCGCAGCAGGTGCCGCGCATCCGCGGGCCGAGGCCTGGGCGCCTTGGACAACATCCGCTCCACCAGGGCTTGGAGCGAGGTGGGCAGCTCCGGCCTCAGGGTGCGCAGCGGCACCGGCTCGGAGAAGAGGATCCGGGCCAGCACGGCGGCCACATGGGGCGCGCGGAACGGAGCCTGGCCCGAGAGGCACTCATAGAGCACACACCCCAGGGAGAAGATGTCGGCGCGAGGGGTGAGCGTGTCGAGGCTCGAGGCCTGCTCGGGCGCCATGTAGCCCGGAGTTCCCATCACCGCGGCGCTGCCCGTGAGCGGCTGGGAGGCGGTGTGGAGGTGCGCGAGGCCGAAGTCCAACAGCACCACATCGTGCGGCTGGCCCGCGCGCAGGAAGAGGTTCGAGGGCTTGATGTCGCGATGGATGATGCCCTGGGCATGCGCGACGGCCAGGGCCTCCGAGGCTCGCCGCAGCAACTGTAGGGACTCGGAGAGGCTCAAGGGCTTGTGGAGCAGCCGCTGGGCGAGGTCCTCTCCCTCCAGCCACTCCATGGCGAGGAAGGGCTGGCCCTCCTCCGTGAGGCCATGGGCCACGTAGGAGACGATGCCTGGATGACGCAGCGAGGCCAACAGCCGTGCCTCGCGAGCGAAGCGGCGGACCGAATCCGCGCTGCCCTGGGCATGGAGCAGCTTGAGCGCCACGGGCTGCCCGGAGAGCTCATCTTGCGCCAGGAAGACAGAGCCCATGCCGCCAAAGCCCGCCGGGCGCTGGAGCATGAATCGATGGGCGACAAGGGAGCCCGGAACAGGCAGCACGGGCAGAACGGGAGGCATTCCCCGTTAACGTACTATGGTTGACAGTCCTCTCAGGAGAGGGTCCCTCAGGACCACCCCAGGTCCTTGAGGAACTCTCCGCACTCCGTGTGAAGCTTGTCCGCCAGCCCTGGCGCGCTTGCCAGCACGTCCCCACGCATCACGTCGAAGGGCGAGCCGTCCATCAGCGTCATCACCCCGCCCGCCTCCATCACCAGCAGCGCGCCCGCGGCAATGTCCCAGGGCTTGAGGCGGAACTCGAAGAAGCCATCGAAGCGGCCCGCCGCCACGTAGGCCAGGTCCAGCGCCGCACTGCCCGTACGGCGGATGCCCTGCGCGCGGCGGATGAAGCGGTTGAAGAGGCCCACCGGCCCCTCGGGACGCTCACGCACATCGTACGGGAAGCCCGTGCAGAGGAGCGCCCGCTCCAGCTGGGTGGTGTCACTCGCCTTGAGCGGCTGGCCGTTGAGCGTGGCCCCCTGCCCGCGCGCCGCGGAGAAGAGCTCGTCCAGCATCGGGTCATACACGGCGCCCGCCAGCACGCCGTCGGGCCCATCCACCGCGATGCTCACGCAGAAGTGCGGCACGCGGTGGGCGTAGTTCGTCGTGCCATCCAGCGGGTCGATGAGCCAGCGCAGGCCCGTGCCCTGGGAGGCGCCGCTCTCCTCCGCGAGGATGGCGTGGCCCGGGTAGCGCTCACGCAGGAACTTCAGCAGCGCCTCCTCGGAGGCCTTGTCCGCGTCGGTGACCAGATCGATGCCGCTGCGCTTGAACTCGATGGTGCGCTCGCCCTGAAAGCGCTCGGCGAGGATGCGGCCGGCCAGCCGAGCGCCCTCCTCCGCGGTGCGGCGCAGCGCCGCGGGCGTCTCCTGCTCCATGGCCCTTCCCCTCACTCCGCGCGTTCGGCGAGGAGCTGTTCGATCTGCGTCTGGTACTTCTGGAGGAACTCCTCCGCGAAGCCCTCGTGGACGAAGCGCACCACGCCCTGACGGTCCACCAGGAAGGTGGTGGGCATCAGCTTCACGCTCAGCG
The DNA here is from genome assembly GCF_034259325.1 of Hyalangium ruber. Lineage (NCBI taxonomy): Bacteria > Pseudomonadati > Myxococcota > Myxococcia > Myxococcales > Archangiaceae > Hyalangium > Hyalangium rubrum. Next base: position 224,777 of record NZ_JAXIVS010000007.1, read on the forward strand.
TCTTCTCGGCCACCTGCGCGTTGGCGTCCAGGAGGATGGGGAGGTTCACCTTCGTCTCCTCCAGGAAGGGGGGGATGGCGCGCTCATCCTCGTCCACGTTGAGCGCGTACACCTTGAGGCCCTTCGCGCCGTACTCCTTGGCGAGCTGCTCGTAGATCGGCAGCGCATCCCGACACGGCTCGCACCAGGTGGCCCACACATCCAGCAGCACCACGCTGCCGCGGTCGCTCACCACGCTGTACGGCTCACCGCCCGGGTAGCGCTTGACCTGGAACGTCAGCGGAGCGCCCCATTCGGGCTTCGTCTCCGCGGGAGCCCCCGCCAGGGAGTTGGCCCGCGCGCCCGCAACCAGCGGGGGAAGCGAGCTGTTCTGGGAGCAGCCAACGAAGGCCAGGGAAACCAGAGCGAGGAGGAACGTGCGCATGGCCTCACCCTACCCTGACCGGGCCTGGAGCGCCGTGAGCAGCTTGTCGATGAAGCCCCCGAAGGCGCCGTTGCTCATCACCAGCAGCACGTCGCCGCGCTGGGCCTCGCGCGCCACGCGCTCCACCAGGGAGGGCACATCGGCGGCATGGTCCGCCTGGATGCCCTGGGCCTTCAGCGCCTCGCAGACCTGGGGCACGTTGAGCTCCTCGTTCGCGGGCACCTTGTCGTGGCGCTCAGGCACTTTGAGGCTCGCCCGGTTCGCGCCGGTGAAGGCGTGGGCGTAGTCCTCCTGGTGGATGTTGCGGCGGCTGGTATTGGAGCGCGGCTCGAAGATGGCCCACAGCCGCCGGTCCGGGTAGCGGTGGCGGATGGCGGCGATCGTCTCCCGCACCGCCGTGGGGTGGTGCGCGAAGTCGTCCACCACGAGAATGCCGCCCGGCTCACCGCGCACCTCCTGGCGCCGCTTCACGCCGCTGAACGAGGCCAGCCCCTTGGCGATCTCCTCGAAGGAGAGCCCCAGGCCGCGCGCGGCGGCGATGACGCTCAGCGCGTTCTCCACGTTGTGCGCTCCGGACATCTGCATCCGGGCCGTGCCCAGCACCGTGCCGCGCTCCACCACCTCGAAGCGCGCGCCCTCGGGGCCAAAGGAGACGTTGCGCGGCGTGTAGTCCGCCTGGGCGCCTTCCTTGCCCATGTACGTCACCACCTTGCCCGGGGTGCCGGTGGCGATGCGCACCGCGTTGGGGTACGCCGCGCAGACCACGAGCTGGCCGTCCGGAGGCACCAGCCGCACGAACTTCTCGAAGGTGGCCTCGTAGTGCGGCAGGTCCCGGAAGATGTCCGCGTGGTCGAACTCCACGCTGGTGAGGATGGCGGTGCGCGGCTGGTAGTGGAGGAACTTGGAGCCCTTGTCCCAGTACGAGGTGTCGTACTCATCCCCCTCGACCACGAAGTGCGGCCCTTTGCCCACGCGGTAGTTGCCCGCGTAGTTCTGGGTGACGCCGCCCACCAGGAAGGACGGATCCTTGCCGGCCTCCACCAGCACGTGGGCCATGAGCGAGGAGGTGGTCGTCTTGCCGTGGGTGCCGGCCACCACCACCGAGTGCGCGCGCTTGAGGAACAGCGAGCCCAGCGCCGCCGGGAAGCTCATCTGCGGCACGCGGCGGGTGCGCACCTCGGTGGCCTCGGGGTTCACCCGGCGGATGACGTTGCCGATGATGACGAGGTCCGCCTTCGCCGCGTCCAGATTCTCGGGACGGTAAGGGGTGAGCACGGGAATGCCCCACGTCTTGAGCATGTCGCTCATGGGTGGGTAGACGTTCTCGTCGCTGCCCGTCACCTCGTAGCCGGCGGCCTTGAGCATGCCGGCGAAGGAGCCCATGCCGGTGCCTCCCACACCCACGAGGTGGATGCGGCGCGCGGCGCCGGGCTCGATGGTCTCCAGGACGTTTCCGTTGTCGTCAGCCATGGTTCCCTTGGTTCGGTTCGTCGAGCTGCTCGAGGCCGAGCGCACCGACGACGAGATCGTGAAAGACGGGCCGGAACTCGCGGATGCGCGTCTCCTTGCGGCCGTGGGCCACGCGGTTGGTGACGAGCGCCACCACGAGCGCGCGGCGCAGGTCCACCCAGAGGCTGGTGCCGGTGAAGCCCAGGTGCCCCACGGCGCCCGGCGCGGCGTTGCCAATGAAGTGGCCGGCGCTGGAGCCCTCCAGCGAGGGCGAGTCGAAGCCCATGGAACGCGTGCTGCCCGACACGAGCGGATCCGTGGCGAGCAGTCGGTGCCACAAGGGCGCCGGGGCGAGGCTGGGGTTGCCGGCGCACCCGTCCAGAATGGCCTGCCCGAAGCGGGCCACGTCCACGGCGGTGCCGAACAGCCCCGCGTGCCCGCTCACGCCGTCCATCACCCAAGCGTTGTCATCATCCACCTCGCCGGGAGGGCTGGAGCGCGTGGGCAGCTCGCCCCACATGCCCTCCTGGCCCGGCGCGGGCTCGCGGGGACGCGTGGGGCCGGTGGGAGCGGCCTTGCCGTCCGTGAGCAGCTCGGAGAGGCGGTGGAAGCGCGCGCCGAGGCCCAGCGGCTCGGCGACGTGCTGCTGGAAGAGCACGTCCAGGGGCGCGCCGGCCACGCGGGAGATGATCTCCCCCAGGAGGATGAAGCCCACGTCGCTGTACGCGGTGCGGGTGCGCGGAGGCGCGGCGAGCGAAGTGCTCGCGGCGGCCTGGACCACCTCCTCGCGCACCCGGGCGCGGGTGGCCTGAGGGCAGGTGGGCTCGAGCAGCTCCGGGTGGGCGGTGAGCGCCTGGGAGAAGAAGGGGACGAAGGGCGGCAGGCCCGAGCGGTGGTAGAGCAGGTCCGCGACGGTGGCTCCCGCGTCCGCCACGGGCGAGCCGGGGAAGAAGCGGGCCACTGCCGTGTCGGGGCCGAGCTTGCCGGCCCCCCACAGGCGCAGGAAGAGCGCGGTGGTGCTGAGCACCTTGGTAACGGAGGCCAGGTCGAAGCGCGTGTCGCCGGTGGTGGCGCCGGCCACGCCGCCGAACACCTGGGCGCCGCGGTGGAGCACCACCGCCTGGGCGGAGGGGAAGAGTCCCTCGTTGACGCCCTCTTCGAGGAGAGCCTGGAGACTGCCGATGGGGTTCATGCGCGCACGGCTCCTTCCAGGAAGGTGAGGCGCGCCTCGCCCGCGTCCAGTCGGACGGTGGTCCCCAGCGGGACGGGCTGGTTCACGGCGCCATGGCCGATGGGGAATCCCGCGGCGCAGGGTACCCCGGCCTCCTGCGCCAGCGAGCGCAGCACATCAGCGGAGTTGTAGGCGGCGTTCTTCTCGTCGCAGTCGGTGAAGTCCCCGAGGACGATGCCGCTCACGCGCTCGAAGACACCCGCGAGCCGCAAGTGGGTCCACATGCGGTCCACGCGGTAGGGGCGCTCGCCGATGTCCTCCAGGAGGAGCACGGCGCCATCGAGCGAGGGCAGATAGGGGGTGCCCAGCAGGCTGGCGAAGAGCGAGAGGTTGCCGCCGATGAGGGGGCCCTCGGCGGTGCCGGGGACGTAGGTGGCGGTGCCGGTGAGCGGGGGCGCGGGCTCGGGGGACTCGAGGAGGCGGAAGAGGCGCTCGTGGACGTCGGAGGACTGCCTGCCGAGCTGGGTCAACACAGGGCCGTGGATGGAGACGCGGCCGAGCGCCTGAAGGGCGAGGTGAACGGCGGTGATGTCCGAGAAGCCGACGAGGACGGAGGGAGCGGCGTCGGCGAGCGGCAACTCCGGGAGCAGCCGCATGGTGCCGTAGCCACCCCGGGCACAGAAGAGGGCACGGGCCTGGAAGTCCATGAGCGCGCCGGAGAACTCGTCCTGGCGGCGCTCGTCATCGCCGGCGAGGTAGCGATGGGACTCGAAGAGGTCGGGGCGGTGTACGGGGGTATACCGCTGGCGGATGATGGCCAGACCTGCCTCGAAGCCGGGCCTGTCGAAGGGGCCGGCGGGGGCGATGACGTGGACAGTGTCCTGAGGACGGAGCGGGAGCGGCTTCTGCCAGCGCACGGGGGCCTTCATAGCACCCGGAGCGCGAGGGGCACGGGACTTCGGAGGGACCCGGCGGGCAATCGTCCAAAACCCCCCTCCCCCTACCCCGAGCGTTCGAGCACCGCCGCGAAGAACCCATCGGTGCCCTGCCGGTGGGGGGAGCAGAGGAGAAACCCGTCCTGGATGCACTCCGGGCGGAGCCACCCCGGCCCCGGAGGCGCGAGCTGGTAGTCCGGCCGCAGGCGGAGGAAGTGGGCGACGAGGTCCTGGTTCTCGGCGTGGTTGACCGTACAGGTCGCGTAGACGAGACGCCCGCCTGGACGTACCAGGTCTCCTGCCCGGGCGAGCAGCTCGCGCTGGACGGGGACGAACTCCTCCAGAACGGAGGGGGTCTTCAGGAAGCGCAGGTCGGGTCCACGGCGAAGGGAGCCCAGCTCGGAGCACGGCGCATCCACGAGCACCCGGTCCACGCGCAGGTCCGCCGGAGGGGCGCGGAGCACCTGGACATTCGAGAGCCCGGCGCGGGAGCAGCGCCGCATGAGGCGGTCGAGCCGCTCGGCGTCCGGGTCATAGGCCAGGAGCCGGCCCTGGTTCTCCATGGCGGCGCCGAGCTGGAGCGTCTTGCCGCCCGCCCCCGCACAGAGGTCCAGCACGGTCTCACCGGGCCGGGCCTCCACCAGCAGACCCAGGAGCTGGCTCCCCTCGTCCTGGACCTCCAGGAGTCCCTCCTGCAAGGCCCCGAGCCCATAGAGGTTGGGCCGAGCGCCCTCCACCCGGAGCGCCAGGAGACTCCAGAGGCCAGGGCGCGTCTCCACCCCCTCGGCGCGCAGCCGCTCGGCGAGGGCCTCACGAGAGGTGCGCAGGGTGTTTACCCGGAGCGAGATGGGGCCCGGGACATTGAGGTGGGCACAAAAGTCGTCCGCCTCGGCCCCCCACTCGCGGGCGAAGTGGTCGGCGAGCCAGTCCGGAAGGGAGGCGCGGAGGGCCAGCGAGGGGGGCTCTCCGGGGGACAGCCTGGGCGGAACCGCCACTCCGGCCAGCCGGGAGGCCTCGTCCGAGGGCACTCCCGCGAGCCCATGTAGGAGTGCATGGAGGAGCAACGGGGCCGGGGCGTCGAGCTGGCCCAGGAGGAAGCCGAGGCGTCGCCGCCAGAGGCCGACATTGAAGACGGCCTCCTTAAGGGCCTGGCGCTGCTCCCGGGAGAGGGCGCGATGCTCCCGGAGGGTGCGGTCCAGGACGCGTTCGGCGGGGGTCCCCGCCAAGACCCGGGCGATGGCGTCGGCGGCGAGAGGAGCCAATCCCGAGAGGGCTTCCCAGGGCTGGACACGCAAGCGGGCAAGCGGATCAAATCGATCTGTTGACAGGTGCGGCTCCGTTCTCTAGAAAGCTCCCCGTCGCGGCGCTCACAAAGCACAGCGACGGACATATTCCCCGATAGCTCAGCTGGTAGAGCGGGTGACTGTTAATCACCATGTCCGTGGTTCGAGTCCACGTCGGGGAGCAAGACTCCTAAAGAATTTGGGGTCCTGGACAACAACAACAGTCCAGGGCCCTTTTCTTTTGCCCTTCCCTGCCCGTGGGCAAAATTTGGGCACCCCATGGGTCTTCCCAGTAGAGGTGCTCATGGGGAAGGACGCGTCCAGCGCGGCGGGTACTCGGTACGAGGAGACGTGGGCCGGAGGGTACGTCCCCGCAGCGATGGACCGGCTCCTGCCCACCATCTGCAGCCGCTGCCAACCTGGCGCACTGCTCGGGCAGCCCTCGTCAGCGGCCCTCCCTCGGCCCCTCCCGCTCCGGTCCGCCACCTCTCAACAGGCCTTCAATCCTTCCTGTGCCCTTGGGGGTTCTTCTCCGCTATCGTGCTCCAGCAGCCTAGCACGGCCCGCCCCCAGCGCCCTATATGCCTGCGCGGGCGGGCTCGGGTACTCGGAGCCCTGCGCAAGGCCGGCGACGCGCAGCGGGCAGCCCAGAGCGGTGCGAAACCTGGCTGGAGTCCAGGCTCCGAAGTCGCTCCGCTCGGAATTTGGTGGTACGGGAGGCCCAGACTCGTAACGGGTCGCCTGCCCTGTCCTGGACTGCTTGCGTCGATGCCTTCCGTCGAGTTCCCGCCCTTGAGTGAACCCGCTGCCGTTGAGCCTTTCCAGCTTCCGTTGATGCCCCCCACGGCAAGCCCTGGTTTCACTGGCGCACCTCAGGAAGAGTACGGCGTCGAAGGCCGCCAGCTCTGGAAGCGAGTCCAAGCGGGTGCCAGGGTGGGACCACGGATGGCGCTGCCTGTCCCCCCAGGCCTCGCGCGGGAGCGAGAAGCCATGAGGGCTGCTTGGGAGCTAGCCTTCCTGCAGGGGAGAAAACCCAGGAGGCTCGATTCCCCGACGAGGAGCGAACAACTACGCGTGGTGGATCTCTTCGCCGGTTGCGGCGCCATGTCTCTGGGGTTGAAGTGCGCAGCGGAGGCGCTGGGACTCGATTTCGTCCCCCTCCTGGTCGCGGACGCCAATGTGGAGATTCTCGACATCTACGAGCACAACCTGAATCCCCTGCAGCGATTTGATGGGGACCTGTCGCAGGTCGTCCAGTTCGACTCGAATGAGGGTTCCGAACAGGGGGGATTCCGCAAGCAGCCCGCGTTGCTCGAGCAACGGTTCTCGTCGTTGGGCAAGGTCGATGTCCTGATCGGTGGACCTCCATGCCAGGGGCATTCGGACCTCAACAACCACTCACGTCGGAACGACCCCAAGAACGCACTGTACCTGCTCATGCCAGCCATTGCGGCCTGTCTCTCGCCCCGGGCCATCATCATTGAGAACGTCCGCTCAGTCGTGCATGACAAGTCGAGAGTGGTGCAGAGAACCAAGAGCCTCCTTGAGGGCATGGGCTATCACGTGGACGATGGCCTGGTATTGGCCTCGGAGGTCGGCGTTCCCCAGCTGCGGCGCAGGCACTTCCTGCTGGCGACTCGAGAGCGGAAGGTTCGCGTAAGCGACGTCGTCAGTGCCTTTCGGACCGCGCCGCGTCCTATCGGTTGGGCCATCGAAGACCTCTTGGATGTCGCCGAGAACGACGTAATCGACACGCCATCCAAATTGAGCGCCATCAACCAGAAGAGGGTCGACTGGTTATTCAAGCACAAAAAGGATGACCTACCTGATGAGTTGCGCCCCTCGTGCCACAAGGACAAGCCGCACAGCTACAAGTCGATGTACGGCCGCATGAAGTGGAGCGAGCCAGCGCAGACCATCACGAGCGGCTTTGGCTCACCCGGCCAGGGACGATTCATCCATCCTAGGCAGCGGAGGCTGATCACCCCCCACGAAGCAGCACGCCTCCAATTCATCCCCGACTCCTTCCAGTTCTCGGGGAAGAACGGCTTCCCCAAAAGGACCCGCCTTGCAGAAATGATTGGCAACGCGGTGCCACCCAAACTGGCCTACGTCATGGGGCTCGGCGCCATGAGCGCCTTCCTCTGAACGCAGCAAGTCGTCCGGCGTAGACTTCCAAGAGGTGCATCGATGCAGCAACTTCGCCTCATTTCCGAGCAGGAAAAGCAGGAAGCCGAAGAGCAGATCGTCGAGAAGCAGCGTGACGTCGACTACGATACGAAGGAGTACCCCGTCGAAACGGTGGTGCAGAAATATCTTGAGGGGAAGGATGAAGACGAGAACGAAATCTTCATTCCAGACTACCAGCGAGACTTTGCTTGGGACGTCAAGCGACAGTCCAAGTTCATCGAATCCGTCTTGATAGGGCTTCCCATCCCCTACGTGTTCGTAGCCGATGCGCACGAGAATCCAGGGCGTTTGGAGATCGTCGATGGTTCCCAGCGCATCAGGACGCTGGCGGCATTCCTGTCAGGAGATCTGGTGCTGAGTGAGATGGAGAAGCTGAACAAGCTGAATGGCTTCCGCTATCAAGACCTTCCGCTCTCGCGTCAGCGGCGATTCAATCGCCGGACCATCCGCATGATCGAGTTGACGGAAATGGCGGACGAAGAGGTGCGGCGGGACATCTTCGAGCGCATCAACACGGGGAGCGAGGAACTCAACGACATGGAGAAGCGGCGCGGGATTCTCGAAGGGCCGCTCACCGACTTCCTGTCCGAATGTGCGCAAGAGCCGCTGCTCGCTAGGCTGGCTCCACTTCCCCAGGCTGCGATCAGGCGGCGGGAGCGCGAGGAGTTCATCCTGCGCTTTTTTGCCTACCTGAACAACTACACCGCCTTCAAGCACAACGTCAACGACTTCCTCAACGACTATCTCAAGACCAATCAGGGCACCTTCGATCGCGCCACGATGAAGGCCGAGTTCGTGCGGATGCTGGAGTTCGTCGCGCGCTACCTGCCGAACGGGTTCAAGAAGGCCAGGGGGCATACGCGTACGCCGCGCATCCGGTTCGAGGCCATTGCGGTGGGGGTGGCTCTTGCCTTGCGCCAGATCGCCGATCTGGTGCCACAGTCGGTTACCTGGGTGGAGTCCGACGAGTTCCGAGAGTTGACGACCTCCGATGCAAGCAATTCGCGCGTGAAGGTCGTCAAGCGAATCGAATACGTCCGTAACAATCTGCTGGCGGGGTCGAGCGGGTGATGACGACGCTCAGGGGTGAGTTCGAGATCCGGAAGAAGGAGATCGAGGGGTATTTCTCGTTCATCGAAATGATTGCCAGTGATGGCGCCACGGTTTCTTTCGTAGATACCGAGGGTAATCCAGTCTCCAGGCCTGTCGACAAGGACGTCGCCAAGACGTTGAAGGCCGCAGGGTTCTTGTTGCTCTACAATCTCGTCGAGTCCGCGATGACCAACGCGATTGGGGCGATCTTCGACGAACTCAAACAGAAGCGCGTGAACTTCGACACGGTGCGGGAAGAGCTGAAGAGGGTAGCCATCGATAATTTGAAGCGCAATGGAGGACGTGACCTGCATGCCTCCATCCAAGATCTCTCGGTGGACATCCTGACGGCCGCGTTCGATAGAAGCAAAATCTTCTCAGGGAACCTCGATGCGCGAAAGATTCGCGAGGCGGCGGAGGAGTACGGCTTCTCCGCGACGACCAACGCCAGACTCACCAACAACGGCAAGAGCCTGTTGACGGTGAAGACCAATCGCAATGACCTCGGGCATGGCGACAAGTCATTCTCCGAGGTGGGGCGTGACTACGAGATGATGCGCCTTGCCGAGATCAAGACGGAGGCCATTGCCTACTTGAGCGACATCATCGGCAACATCGAGAAGTACATCTCCGAGATGCACTATCTCGCTGCGCCTCCTAACTCGTGACGCGGCACCGCCGACAGTGGGGTTATGCCCAAGGCGTGAAATGCGCGCACGACGTCGGATGCTCTGGAGTCTCGGCCATGCGTCACTGCTCGATTCCTAGTTCCCGAGCCAGGAGCGCCGGAAAGTCCGGGCTTCTCGTCTGGCACTCCCAGAGGACGATCACCCGGAAGCCCAGTTCGCATAGCGACTGCACCTTGCGTCGATCCCGCTGTACGTTGTCCTCGAACTTCTTGCTCCAGAACTCCTGATTCGAGCGCGGGAACGTCGCGTGCCGACATCCCGGGTGACGGTGCCAGAAACACCCATGGACGAATATGGCGAACCGCCGACGCACGTTGGCGACATCCGGTGAGCCCGGAAGTGAGCGAACGTTGAGCCGGTAGCGAATGCCTCGGGCGACCAGTACTCGCCGGACGACCAACTCCGGCCGCGTCCCCTCTTGCCGGACCGCTTTCATCCTGCGGCTCGTCACGGCCAGGGGCTGGTGTTTGCCCCCCCGCTTCGTCATTTGCCCCGCCTACCCTTTTTCCCGCTGGGCGCCCCACTGCCGGCGGCTGCCTGCCTCATGCGTGCCCGCCGGGAGTCCTCCATGCTTGTCATGAACTTCCCGAGGCTGTCCTGTAGCACCCGGTCGTCCCGGCCAGCCTCCATGACCCGACGGATACCGTCCCGGCCATAGATGCTCAAGAGCAGGCAGCTCAAAAGCTCCACGGGCGTCTGGGCCTGTAGGGGAAACGCTGGCAACTTACAGGGGAGCCAGGGCGGGCAGTTGAGCAGGTTGTCGCTGTCCTTGAAGAAGGAGTTGATGGGCTGTGCATGATAATAGTCGTGCAGCCCTTCCTCTCCATCGACGCCGTGAGGCGTCTCGAAGCGAAAGCCGATCGAAACAGGCCGCTTGTCATCGTCGAGTAGGAAGAAGGCCAGGCGAAGCCCTACGTTCGGAAGCGAGCCACTGAAGTCGCAGTTCAGATTGAGGACCGGCAGGCTCCGCGAGGCCTTCTCGGGTGGCTTCAGGTAGATGAAGGCCCTGCGGCCTTGTGCATGGTCGCTGAGGAACCGCTCATTGTCGGGGTCGGGAAGGAACTTCTGCAATGCGTCTCGACCCATGGGCGGGTACACGGGCGCAACATAGGGGTGTACTGGCCCCAGCGGCATCGTCTGTGGGTCCAGTTGGAGCGCGTCGAACACTGCAAAGACAAGGCTTCTGAACTGGCGGGCATCTCGACTCATGCTTGCCAACCACCACCTCACATGGAGAAGCGAACCGCTGGCTTATAGGTCACCCGAGCCACCTCCTCGACGTACCTGCGAACGAACGGGGAAGGCAGGTCCGCCGCGAACTCCTTGGCCTTGTCGTGCCGAACGAACCGGGACGTATCCTCACAGAAGACGACGTCTGGAGCCTTGCTCGACCAGGGCCTCGCGACCTCCTCAATGTCCTGGCACTCGGACAGTTCCCGCCAGAACCAAGCAGGGCGGGAGAGCCAGTGGGCCTTCTTGAACGCGAAGCGCGAAATCTTCTCGTGATGGATACCCAGCCGGTCGAGCGGAGCGGCGAGGAAGGTCGTTGCATTCCAGGACTCCAGGATGGTCGCTTTCTTCTTCAACAGGCTTGGATACCTGAGCACGAGGTGGGGGGCATCCACCAGGATATCCTGCCCGGGCAACACCATGCGCTCGAGCCACTTGGAGATGCGCGCCACGGCGATCCGCTCCTTCGCTCCGGCTTGGGGCCATGGCGCGTCCTTGCGCTTCAGTCCGTTGCCCATGGGCTCAAGGAAGTCCTCGAAGGTCACCTCCTGTGGCTTCTTGGTTCCTCCCGCGATGAACGCGAGGATGGAATTGGGAATCGAGGACACGACGCTCGCGGGGAACTCAAGAAACTCAAGGATCGGCCGATCCATGTTGTTCTTGATGTCCTGAATCCTCTGGTCGAAATCAGCAAGGGCCTTGGGAAGTGACGGCCATGCCCAGGGACAGAAGCGCTTGGTGTGCTCCCCCCAGAGGCCCGGCTCATGCACCTGACTTCCCCCGAGGTTGAGATCGGCGAAGGATTCGGGATGGCCCTTGAGCGTCAGGTCAAATACGTTGTCACCGAACTGGTTGAGCGCCAGGATGATCTTGCAGCGCGAGTAGCACCGGGCCAAGTAGGCAACGGATTCACCTGTCAGGTACACCTCCTCCTTGCCCTGGTCGAGGCGTATCAGGTCGAAGTCGACGATGAGAATGGATGCCTCGTCGAAAATCGATGGCTCCCCAGAGTCCTTGCCCTTGCGGGCCTCGCTGCGTCGGCGCTCCAGGATGGCAATCTCTTCTCTGAACGTACGGACGACTCTCTCGGGTTTAGACTCATCGATGCCCTTCACGTCGAAGTGGCCCTTGACCGCCTGGACCCGCTCCAAAGCTTCATGCCATTTGCGTTCAGCGGTGGTCTCGTCATCGCAGATCAGGACCAGGGGACGCGCCTTCTGCTGTTTCTTCCGCTTCATTCCTTCTCACTCCATTGTATTTCGAACGAGGTGTTGAAACCTTCGTCGGGTTCGATGAAGGCCACCTCGCACCCCAGATTGGTTGCCAGCATGCGGACGATAGTAAGGCCCAAGCCCATTCCACCCATGCCCATGGCACTGCGCTCGGTGGAGAGCTTCAGCCGTCGCACGAAGGGCTGGAAGAGCTCTTCCGCCGATTCAAGGCCGACGCCGCAACCGGTGTCGAGGACCCGAAGGGAGCGGCCCTGCCCCCGGGCCCGAGAGCGGACGGCGATGTGCCTCTTCTTCGAGTCCAGCATGGCGTTGGTCGCATTGACGAAGGCGTTCTGAAAGATGGCGCTCCACTCGGCGAAGGTCCCCTTGGGCAGGCGCAGTTCCGCGTCGACCTCCGAGGTGTCGATCTCGATGCCCCGGGTCAGCACGGCCGTCTGTCTCTTCACCTGATCGAGCAGGGGGCGGGCGCGCAGGCGGGCGACCCGCTCACGATCTTCCGCATCCAGCAGGGGAGAGAAGAGCATGCGCGTGGCACGGGCCTGTTCGATCCACTGGGTGAGCTGCTCGCGAATCTCCGCGAGTGTCCTTCGGACAGCTGCATCCTTGATCGAAAGCTCCCCTAGGTGCTCCGCGATTCCCTCAAGCGCATGGAACTGCTTTCCCACCTCGTGTTCGTAGGCCAGTGCGGCCATTCCCGCCGTGGCCAGCGGGCCGAGCAATCTCATCTTCTGCTGGCTCAGCTCGGTCTCGGCATCGGTAGCGGAGGCTGCCTCGCGCAACTCCTTGCGAAATTTCTCGTATGTCTTGGGTGGGAGCGCGGCAGCGTGCGCGGAAACGATGCTCTCGATACGTTCGATCTTGGTGCGGCTTGGCTCCGTGGGGCGCCGGGCCTCGGCCTCGGCCAGCTTTCGCCGCGTCTCCTCCATCGCGTAGTAGTCGAGTGCCCAGCGGACCGCGTTCTTGAGAGCTTGATAGGCCGCGTTCTGAACGAGCCTGTCGCGCGACACCTGAACCGTCAGGTGTTCACCGCGGCCTTCGAGACTCCGTCGTGCTGCTTCGGCGCGCTCCTTGCCCGTGTTGACATGGACCACCCCAAAGATGCGTGACTGGGTAGGCAGGTTGTTCAGCCCTGCGGAAACCTGCAGGTCGTCAGGGAGGAGCTTCGAGGTAGAGAGTCGGTGAGAGTGGTCTCTTTCGATGTCGAGCCAGTCCTGGTGTCTGCCGTAGTAGGGCAAGTGGAAACCCGCGTCGTAGACATGGACCCCACCGAAGAAATTGAGATACTCCCTGGCATCGTAGACCTTGACGCCCTGGGCCTGTCTGTATTTCAGATGGAAGATGCGGATCTCGAAGTCTAGGGAGGAGAGATGTCCCCCCTGGACCCGATAGCGCAGGCTCCTGCGGGTACCATCGTTGAACTCCAGCGATAGCTCGATCTCTTGGGGCTGATTCTTGCCGCCAGGAGAGGAGTCGACCCTCCTGCCCACGAGCTTCGAATACCAGAGCCCGAGAGCCGCATCCAACTGCTGCCGGAAGGCCGCTTCCTCCTCGGGATTGGGGCTCTCCAGGTTAATTGAGAAGCGATACCGGTCGCTCTCTGCATCCTGGGGATTGCTGCGAAAAGGAGGACGGAGCGTCCATATCTCCCGTGCCAACCCCCTGAACATCTCGGTGTCCCACTTCTGGTTCAGGTCCTTCAGGATGATGGAGGTCCCATGAGGGAACTTCTCGGGGAGTTTGGTCGCGGGCGCATCGTCATCGAGCATGGCAACCGCCTTGGTCAGCTCCCCTGCCTGGACGGCCTTGTCCCAGTCGACCGAAACCTTGTACGCGCGCACGGGGTCCTTTTTGGGAACGGTGTGAAGCTCTACGTGGCGGGCCAGGAACTGTACGGCCAGTCGACCAATCCCCTTGGACCCGGTCAGCGGGCGCCGCAGTTCACGCGAGAACCCTTCGGCCTGCTTGTGGGGCGTGCCGATCCGCATCCAGAAGTTCTGGATGTCCTCCTCGGTCATGCCATGACCGTTGTCGGAAATTTCGAGCTTGTTCGGAGCGATACGAATGCTCACCTCGTGGGCATCCGCGTCGTAGGCATTCTTCACCAACTCGGCGAGGGCAATGTGCGGCTGTCCCACCAAGCGCTCGCCCAACTCGCGAAGCAAGGCTGCATCAACAGTGAAATTGATCGGCCTCTTGCTCATGACGCTCCCCTTGGGGTTCTCCAAGGCGGATGTGCCAACGGACAGATGCGTGGGTAGCTAGGACGCATGCGGAACTCAAGAGAATAGGGCCTGCATCTGACGAGTCCAGCTGCGTGAGGTGTGGAGGCAGGGTGCGAGGCTGGCCCCCCGCCAGCGCGCTCGCTATCAAGGGAATGAGCGCCAGGGCGACCCACGAAGCGGATTGGGCCAAGTCGAGCAACCTCCAGGGTCAACCCTACCATAGCCGAGAGCCCTATCTCGCCGCCTTGGGAGCCGCTCGGCTGGTGCTCGCAACCCTGACTTTTTCGACTCCCTCCAGGGTACGCAGGAGGTCCCACGACGGCTGGCGCCCGTCACAACAGGACACGACGAACTCTTACAGCACCACGACCAGGGGCTATCTTAGGAGCATGGCGAGTGTGACCCTCTCCAGGCTGCTGCACCTGAGCGTGGCTGAGCGCATCCAGCTAGTTGAGGACCTGTGGGACAGCGTGGCCGCCTACCCCGAGCAGGTGGAGACCTCGCCGGAGCAGCTCGCCGAACTCGAGAAGCGACTGGCCGAACTGGACGCAGCCCCTGAGGGGCGCGAGTCCTGGGACGAGGTCAAGGCGCGCATTCTCAAGTCGCTGTGAGCCACTTGCCGCAGATCCGCAAGCCCGCGCAGGCCGACATAGAGGATGCGGCCCGCTGGTACGAGGCGCGAGACAAAGGCCTGGGCGCGGAGTTCCTTCGAGCTGTTGAGGCATGCCTCTCGAACATCCAGCGCAGCCCGTGGAGGTTGCCGGCAGCAGTGTGCCCTCACCGTCAAGGTGTCGGGATTTCTTCGTCGACGTCGGGTGGAATCGGGTCGGGGTCGGACGCCAGCGCGGCGCTCGGCTTTCGGGGATGCGTGTAGCGCTCCTGCCCTACCCCAATCACCAGCTTCCCAGCTTCGAGGTGGAGCGAGAGATCGGGAGGATCTTTCTCCGGCGCCGCCTTGAGCATGTCCTCGATGGGGGCGCGGACGTACTTCTTCAAGAACACGGCCATGGTCTTGCCCGCCTTGGCATCCAAATGGGCCCAGGCGTCCTTGCCGACATGCACTTCGCCGCCTTGAGCGAGGAACGCCTTCTTGAGCTCGTCCAGCTTCGGGTTCGAAGTGCTGTCGAAGACCACCAGCACGGGCTTGTACCGGCTCGCCTTGCAGTCCTTCGGGAAGTCCAACTCCTCGCCCCAACGGCCTTGCCCCGATGCCGCGATGGTCACCCGCATCTTGATCTCGTATGCGGTCTTGCCCAGCAGACAATCGACCTGCCGCCCACCCTTCCCGCTCCGCCGCTTCACCGGGCTCTTCTTCGCGGGCGCAGGCGTGCCGCCAACGCTGAGGGCGATGATGGGCTCGAACAGGTAACCCGTCTCCTGCGCCGCTCGGTTGTCGATGTCGTAGACCCACTTGCGCCACAGCAGGAAGGCCGTCAGCGCCTTGGGCGACATCGTGCCGTACTGAAGCAGGCCGCGAGCGCCAACTTGCTCCATCGTGGGCAGCGGCTGGCGCTCCAGAATCCGGGCGTACTTCAGGCGGTGCTTGTGGAGCGCCGCCAGGCACACGAAGAAGGTGATGGCTTCCGCATCCTTGGCCGCAAGACGCTCGATGAGCGGCCCGAACGGAACGCCAGGAAGCGCCAGCTCAGCTGGCGGCGCGTCCCCGTAGAAGTCCTTCAAGTCCTTGGGCAGCTTGGGGAAATGCTTGGAGAGGCCAAGGTCTCGCGCAACCACTGCAGCAAGGTATGAACAGATCGGGTCGGTCAGTGGCACCGCGAGGTCCGCCGCGCCCACGCTGCGCGCCTTCTCCACCATCGCCGACTGTGCTCGCGTCAGCCCCATAGCTGCAGTTGCTCCTTCGGTTCGAACCGCACCCCGAAGGTCGCCATCACCAGCTCGGTTGTACGTTCGAGCGCGGGGCTCATCCCCTGCGACGCCGTGGGCACGAAGCTCAAGAGAGCCCCGGGCTTCGGCTGGAAGCCGCGTTTGATGCGCTTGAGGTCGGCTGCCAGACCGCGGCCGATCACTTCGCCGAGCGCTGGCGGGACCGCGTTGCCAATGTGGAGCATCTGGGCGGTTGGCGGGCCCAGGAACTCAAAGTCGTCAGGGAAGGTCTGCAGCCGCGCACACTCACGGATGGTCAGGAAGCGGTCCTCGACCGGGTGGAGGAACTCATTGCGAGAGGCGCTCGTGATCGCCTTCGACGGCTCGTCCCCCTTGAGACGCCGGATTCCAGAGGGCGCGCCGCCACGCCGTTCGGTGGGCGTCCCATCCATCACCCGCCGGAAGGCACGTCGCGTGTAGCTCTGATGCTGAAGCTCCGGCGGGAGATCGCGCATTCGCTGCCCAGGCAGCAGAGCTCGAATCCGCTTCAGGTCCATCGCACTGACCGGCGGAGCGTAGTGCCCTTGAGGGCGCCCTTCCGGCCCGGAGGCTGGCTCTGACAAGCCCTCGAGCCCATCCAGGATCGTCGGGGTCTTGGGCCGCTCGCGTGCCACCAGATGGGCCCCTGGAGCTCCGAACGCCATGTGCGTGGGCGCGGGGAACGACGGGTCCCACCCCAAGCCTCCGATGGCGAGCACCCGCTTGCGGTGCTGAGGTACGCCGTAATTCGCGGCGTTCACCTTTCGCATGTGGATGCGATACCCGGCATCCACCAAGGGGCGGAGCAATTCGAGAACGTGAGCCCCGTCCTCCCCGGTCAGGAACCCTTCCACGTTCTCGAACACGAACGCCGTGGGCTTCCTCTCCGCGATGAGGCCCGCGTAAACCCCCACCAACGTGTTCCGTGCATCTCCGCTGCGACGCGAGCCCGCGGACGAGAAGCCCTGGCACGGAGGTCCGCCCACGATCACCGAGGCTTCTGGCAGACGGGTGTCCAGCCCGATGTCCGCCTCGACAACGTGGTCGCCGAGATTGCGCCTGTAGGTCTGGACCGCCCATTCGTCATGATCGATGGACGTCAGCACGCGAAAGCCCGCTTGCCGCAGACCGAGCGAGAGCCCTCCAGCGCCGCAGAACAGGTCGACGACCGTGAGTTCGGGTGCCTTCTTCATCGGAGCCCGGACTGTACAGGATCCACCCGGTCGTCGACCCGGGGAATTGGAGCTCAGCGCCCCTTGAGGTTCTGCGCGACGAAGTCCCAGTTCACGAGCTTCTCGAGGAACGTGTCGATGTACTTGGGACGCGCGTTGCGAAAGTCCACGTAGTACGCGTGCTCCCACACATCGAGCGTGAGCAGGGCCTTCTGGCCGTGCTTCATGGGCAGGTCCGCGTTGCCCGTCTTGGTCACCGCGAGCTTGCCCTTCTCGAGCACGAGCCACGCCCACCCCGAGCCGAACTGCGTCGCGGCTGCGTTGGCGAACTCCTCGCGGAAGCGCTCGAAGGAGCCGAAGTCCCGGACGATGGCCTCCGCGAGCTCACCCGTGGGGCGGCCGCCCCCGTTCGGCTTCATGCAGCTCCAGTAGAATGTGTGGTTCCACACCTGGGCCGCGTTGTTGAAGACCCCGCCCTCGCTGCCAAGGATGACCTCTTCGAGCGTCTGGTGGGCCTCGGGCTTGCCCTCGAGCAGCTTGTTCAGGTTGTTCACATACGCGGCGTGGTGCTTGCCGTGGTGGAACTCGAGCGTCTCCGCGCTGAGGTGCGGGGCGAGGGCGTCCTTCGCATAGGGGAGCTCTGGCAGCGTGAAGGGCACGGGGTGCGTCCTTTCGTGAGGCGGGTGGGGTGATGCGTGCGTCTGCTCTACCGGCACGCCGCGCGCGCGTCAGCCCCGCGACCAATAGATGAGCAAAATGCCAATGGACTGGCAGGGCACCCGTCAAGCCCTGGGCGCGGTGAAGAGGCCTCGCAGGCTCGCGGGCAGGACGCCGCCCAGGAGCTTCAGCGCTTCGTCCTGCAGCTTCACCAGCTCCGCCAGCTCCGCCGCGGCCCGCGCCACTTCGGCCACGAGGCGACGCTGCACCTCCACCGAAGGCAGGGGCAACCGCAGCAGCGGGAAGTGATGCGCCCGGATCGCGGCGTAGTTCGTCGAGCCCTTCACGAAGGGCCGGATGTCCGCCTCCGGGATTCCCGACCGCATGTACCAGTCCAGGTACTCCGGGAGCGCCACCGCGCGGTCGATCTCGTAGACGAAGTAGTGGCTGCTCACGATGGCGCCCTCCAGCTCCGCGGGCACGAGGCCGAAGCCTCCCAGCTTCGCGTCGATCTCCGCGACGATGAGGTCGTCCTTGCGCACCACCTGCTGCCGCCGGGTCTTTATCTCCGCGCCTCGCTTCTTCCCTCGGAACGCGAGGCCCCGGCCGTGGAGCTGGACCGTGAGCAGCGTGTACTCCACCGCGTCCTCGATCTCGATGAACTCCTTGCGAAGCTTCAGGCAGTCCGAGAGCGGACGCTCCGAGCCTTGAGGCGACATGTCCCGTAGGAGCTCCAGCGCGCGCTCGCTGCGTGCCGCCACCTGCTTCGAGACCTCCGCCGCGCGCCGGAACAGCTCCGTCGGCGAATGGGCTTCGACCTCCTTCCGCACCCGAGGATTCGGCACATCCAGGTCGAAGTCCCGCGCGACCAGCTCCTCCACGGGTACGCGCCAGGAATGAGGCCCCTCGGCGCGCGCGCGCCACCACTCGATGCAGGGGGTGAACTCCTCGAACCGGAAGGGCCGGGTCTTCGAGTACATGTGGCGATCCGTCGGCCCCGGCACCTCGTAGAACCACACCTCCTTCGTGGGACCCGACCGATCGAAGAACAGCAGGTTCGACGCGATGGGGGTGTAGGGCGTGAAGACGCCGCGAGGCAACCGCACCACCGTGTGCAGGTTGCACTCCGAGAGCAGCTGGCTCTTGATGCGCGCGGCAACCCCCTTCGTCGACAGGAACCCGTCCGAGACGACGATCGCCGCGCGCCCGGGCTGGTCGCCCCGCCTCAACCTCCACATGATGAGCTGCAGGAACAACAGCGCGGTCTCCGCCGTCTGCTTGTCCTCGGGAAAGTTCTCGAGGATGCCCCGCTCCTCTTCCCCGCCAAACGGCGGATTGGTGAGGATGACGTCGACGCGGTCCTTCGGGCCGATCTCCCGCAGCGGCGTGGCCAGGCTGTTGCCCAGCACGATTCGCGGGGACTCCAGCCCATGGAGCAGCAGGTTCATCTGCGCCAGCATGTAGGGCAGCGGCTTGGCTTCACCGCCCAGGATGGAGTCGGCCTGGAGCTGGGTCCTCTGCCGGCTCGTCCTGCACTGCGCCGAGAGGTGCTGGAACGCCTCGACGAGGAATCCGCCCGTCCCACACGCGGGATCGAGCACCCGCTCTCCGAGCTTGGGCTCGACCATCCGCACCATGAACCGGACCACCGACCGCGGCGTGTAGAACTCGCCCGAGTCGCCCGCTCCGTCCCCCATCTCCTTGAGCATCGACTCGTAGAAGTTCCCCAGCGTGTGGATCTCCTCGGACGCGGTGAAGTGGATGCCGTTCACCTTGTTGAGGACATCTCGCAGCAGGTACCCGTTGATCATCCGGTTGACCGTGCCCTTGAACACGGTGGCGATCACATCCCGACGGTCCCCGTCCTTCGCGCCGCGCAGGCTCCTCAAGTAGGAGAACAGGCCCGCGCCCCTCGAGCCATCCGGGCGGCGGCACCGCTCCTGGTTGATGAAGGCGATGAGCTCCTCGCCGGTGATTCCGTCCTCCTTGGCGGCCCAGTCGCGCCAGCGGTAGGGGGCCTCGATCGCGGGCTTGAGCCGCTTGCCCTCGCGCCGGGCCTCCGCCTCCCGAAGCGCCTCCATGTCGTCGAGGAACTTCAGGAACAGGATCCACGTGAGCATGGGCAGTCGATCCAGGTCCCCGTTGAGCCCCTTGTCCTTGCGCATGATGTCGCGCGCGGACTTGAGGAGACTCCCGAGCCGCTCGGCCGTGGTCACCGGAGCACTGCCCTGCTTCGCCTTGGCCTTCATCATCGTCGCCATGGAGGTTCTGGCTCGACGCCATAGGCCGCATCGAGGAGCATCCGCAACCCCACCCCTCGGAGCCCCCATGCACCGTAGCCGCTTCTGTGCCCTCGTCATCGACTGCAAGGTCGATGACATTGACGCCGCCGCGACCTTCTGGAGCAGCGCGTTCGGCAAACCCGTCGTGCCCCCCTCGCCCGATAGCGGCAACTACCGCGAGCTGTCCACCGGGGACGATGAGCCCATCATCCTCTTACAAAAGGTAGATCACGAAAGCCGCGTACACCTGGACATCGAAGCCGATGATTTGGATGCCGAGGTGAAGCGCCTGGAGGCGCTCGGCGCCAAGCGGGTGGCCTTCGTCCGCCAGCGCTGGTGGGTCATGGAGGCCCCCACCGGCCACCGCTTCTGTGTCGTCCGCCCCCAGCGCGGCGCCCTGGAGGGTCGCCCCCGCACTAACTCCTGGGACGGAGGGGCAACCTCACCGTAAAGGTGGTGCCATCCCCCTCGTGGGAGCGCACCTCGATGTTCCCCCGGTGCGCTTCGACGATCTGCCGGGAGATGAAGAGCCCCAACCCCAGGCTGCCTCGACTCCCCGTCCGGTGCTCCTGCCCCCGCTGGAAGGGCTCGAACAGCGTCGGGAACACCTCCGCGGAGATGGGCGCGCCCAGGTTGTGGACCTCGAAGAGCACGCCCTCCCCTTCCACCCGGGCCGACGCCTGGATGGGTGAGTCCGGGGGGCTGTGCTGCATCGCGTTGCCCAGCAGGTTCGCCATCACCTGCGCCAGCCGATCCGGATCGGCCTCCACCCAGCTCCCCGCCTCCACGCGGAGCTCGAGGTGCCGCTCGGGGTAGGCGGACCGAATCTCCTCCACCACCTGCCGGGCCAGCCCCCCCAGCTCCACCGGCTGGGGGTGGATGGGAATGCCCCCCACGCGCGCCTGCGTGAAATCCAGCAAGTCCCGGATGAGCCGGTGTGCCCGGTCCGCCGCCGCGTAGATGCGCGTGGCCGCCTTCGCGGTGCGCGCGTCGAGGTCCTCGCGCTTGATGAGCGTCGAGGCCGACAGCGAGATGGCGTTCAGGGGGTTGCGCAGGTCATGGCTGACGATGGCCACCACGTCCTCGCGCACGCGCACCGCCTCCCGGGCCTCCTGGTAGAGCCGCGCGTTGTCGATGGCGATCGCCGCCCGGTCCGCGACCCCTTGCGCCACCGTCACCAGGGAGGGGCGCGCCATGCGCCCCGGCTCCCGCGATGCCAGGTTGAGCACCCCCAGCATCCGGCCCCGGGCCTTCAGCGGGAGGATGACGGAGGAGCGAGGCGCGAGCTCCTCCAGCACGGCCCGGTGCTCCGCGTTGCGCGCGGCGCGGTCCAGCCACTCGGAGGTGATGTCGACCACGGCCATCTCGCCCGTCTCGAACACCCGGGCCACCGGGCTCTCGGAACCGAGCCGCGGGGAGAAAGGCATGACCTGGCGGATGAGCTCCTTGTGGGCGGGATCCCTCGACAGCACCTCCAGCCGGTGCAACTGCCCGTCCTCTCCCAGCAGATCCATCATGCAGTAGTCCGACAGGTGTGTGACCACCAGGGAGGCGATGTTGCGCAGAATGGTGTGTACGTCCAACGACTGCGCGAGCACCGTGCCTGCCTCCACGAGCAGGGCCTGCGAGCGCTCGGCCTCCTTGCGCTGGCTGATGTCCCGAACGAGGCCGGTGAACACGCGCCCTCGCGCCAGCCGCGTCTCGCTGACCGCCAGCTCCATGGGAAAGACGCTCCCGTCCTTGCGCCGGCCCAGCACCTCGCGACCAATGCCGATGACCTTCCGCACCCCCGTACGCAGGTAGTTGCGGATGTACCGGTCATGCTCGCGACGGTAGGGCTCGGGCATCAGCATGCTCACGTCGCACCCCAGCAGCTCTTCCGGCGCATACCCGAACAGCCGCGTCGTGGCCGCGTTCACCCCCTGCATCACTCCGTGCTCGTCGATGGTGATGATGCTGTCCACCGCCGTGTCGAGGATGGCCCTCATGCGCTCGCTCGTCTCGAGCAGCGCCTCCTCCACCTGCTTGCGCTCGGTGATGTCCGTGGAGATGCTGCCCAGGGCGGCGGGACGGCCGTGCTCGGCCGGCAGCGGGAACTTCACCGAGAGATAGGTGTGCGGCCCGTCCTCCCCGGGGACGACCTCCTCGACCGTCACGGGGACCCCTCCCGCGAGCGCCCGAAGGTCCGTGGCCCGCAGGGTCCGGGCCACCTCCTCGGGCCACAGCTCCTCGTCCCGCTTTCCAATCAGCTCCTCGCGCGGACGGCCCAGCCGGGCCTCCATGTGGCGGTTGGTGACCAGCAACCGGCCCTCGGCGTCCTTCACGTAGATGGCGGCCCCGGCATGGTCCACGATGGCCTGCAGCCGCGCCTCGCTCTGCCGCAGCCGCTCGGTGAGCTGCGCCTGGACGATGAGCGAGGTGGCGCGCTGCGCCATCATCCGCAACAGCTGCTGGTCGTCCTCCGAGAAATCGTAGGCGGTACACGAGCCCATGTAGGCCACGCCAATCACCCGATCCTCGTGGATGAGCGGTACCCCATAGAGCGCGTGGATGCCCCGGCCCCGAGCGCTCGCGCCACGCGCCAGCGGATCCACGGCGGCGTCGCGCAGCAGCAGCGGCTCACGCCGGGCGGCCACCGTGCCCGCGAACCCCTCCCCCACCCGCGTGGAGCCGCCCTGCAGCCGCTCCTGCTCGAGCCCCATCGCCGCGCGCACGCGCAGGGTGTCCTGCTCATCCCTCAGGAGGATCGCCACCGAGTCCACCGCGGCGACCGTCTCCAGCAGGACCGTCATCAGCTGGGGAAGGAAGGTGTTCAGGTCCCCCGTCCCCAGCGCCGCCGAGGAGACCCGATCCAGGGCGCGCAGCGTGCGCTCGCGCGCCAGGGAGAACCGGGTCGCCGAGGCGGTGATGGTCTCGTCGATGGCCCGGTCGAGCTGCCGCACCTCGCGGACGCTGATGCCCACCGCCACCTCCTGCTCCCAGAGCTCCAGGATGGTGTCTCGCAGGGCACTCAGCTCCTCGGTGGCCGTTCGCAGGTCATAGCCCTCGTCCAGCCGCTCCAGGGCATGCTTGTCCGGAAGCTCCTCCAGCTTGCCGCGCGTGCCTGGGTAGCTGGAGCCCACCACGAGGGAGATGCGCTCCAGGATCTGCGGGATGTGGTCGCGCAAGGCCACGCGCTGCAGGTGCTTCGCGACAGGGAGGCTCCGGGCGCGGCGCTCCCACTCCTCCAGGATGGCGGCCTGGCGTGCCTGGATGAAGTCGCACAACCGGATGCCCCCCGCCGCCGTCTCAGCGCCTTGTTCCGCCATGAGCGAAAGGTAGCCACCCGCCAACCTCTCGCCTGGGGAAGCACTCGGGAGAGCGACAGGGCCCAAGCGCCGCGCTCACGCCACGGAGCGGGGTGCCTGGAGGCTCGCTCTGCCACCAGCCGAGCCACCGAAAGACAGCAGCCTCCCTACCTGCGGGGTGCTACGGTGCCGGTCCGTGGCGCGCGATGAATCCATGGCAGAGCGGGCGGACCGGCTGGAACTGCCGTTCAACGAGTTCGGCGTGGATCCGTATGGCATCTCCAAGAAGCACATTGCCCTGGCGGCGTCCGTCCTCGCCGTCCTCTACCGGAACTACTTCCGGGTGAAGTGCTACGGCATCGAGCACGTGCCGCCGCGGGGGCGCGGCATGCTGGTGGGCAACCACTCCGGCGGCTACGCCGTGGATGGGGCCATGGTCCTCACCTCCATGTTCCTGGAGATGGAGCCCCCCCGGCTCGCCCAGGGCATGGCCGAGAAGTTCATCAACCGCTTCCCCGTCGCCTCCCTCTGGACGAGCCGCACCGGCCAGTTCACCGGCCTGCCCGAACATGCGCGACGGCTGCTCGAGGACGACCGGCTGCTCATGATCTTCCCCGAGGGTGCGCGCGGCACCGCCAAGCTCTACAGCGAGCGCTACTCGCTGGTGGACTTCGGCACCGGCTTCATCCGCCTGGCCCTCCAGACGCGCAGCCCCATCATCCCCTTTGCCTTCCTCGGCGGCGGCACGGCGCTGCCCACCGTCGCCAACCTCTATGGGCTGGGGCGCCTGCTCGGAGTGCCCTACATCCCCGTCACGCCCTATCTGCTGCCCCTCCCCCTGCCCGCGCCGCTGGAGATCCACTACGGCGAGCCGCTCACCTTCTCCGGCAACGGGGACGAGGACGACGAGGTCATCGCCGGGTACGTGGAGCAGGTGAAGTCGCGCATCGCCGGGCTCATCGAGAAGGGGCGCGCGACGCGCGGCCGGAGGAAGGCGGAATGAGGGTCCTCATCCTCGGCATCGCGGGAGGCATCGCCCGGAAGCTGGCCACGCGGCTGCACAGCGCCGGGCACGAGGTGATTGGCATCGACGTCCGCCCCTGGTCGAGCGCGCCCCAGGGCATCGAGTTCCACCGGGTGGACGTGCGCAAGCGCGCCGCGGAGGACGTGTTCCGCCGCCGCCGCCCCGAGGCCGTGGTGCATATGGCCACCATCACCGCCCTCACCATGCGGGGCGGAGAGCGGGGCCGCATCAACCTGGACGGCACCAAGGCCGTCTTCGACCACTGCCGCGCCTACGGCGTGAAGCAGGTGCTCTTCGTGGGGCGCCACACCTTCTATGGCGCCGCGCCGGACTCGCCGCTCTACCACACCGAGGATGAGCCCCCTCGCGCCCTGGAGAAGGTGCCGGAGCTGGCCGATCTCGTCGCCGCCGACCTCTTCGCCGCCACTGCCCTGTGGCGCATGCCCGAGATCACGGCCGCCGTGCTGCGCATCTGCTACACGCTGGGCGCTCCGGGCACCGGCACGCTCGCGGGCTTCCTGCGCGGCCGGCGCGTGCCGATGGTGCTCGGCTATGACCCGCTCTTCCAGGTGATGCAGGAGGAGGATGTCGTCACCGCCGTACAGCTCGCGCTGGAGAAGCGCGTGCGCGGCATCTTCAACGTCGCGGGACCGCCTCCGGTGCCGTTCTCCGTCATCATTCGCGAGACGGGCCGCACGCCCGTGCCGATGCCCGTGTTCCTGCTCGCCCGATTGCTCGGGCGCGCGGGGTTCCCTCCGCTCTCACGGGGCGCGCTGGACCACATCAAGTACCCCATCGTCGTGGACGCCAAGCGCTTCCGCGAGGCCACCGGCTTCCAGTACGCCTTCGACGAGGGCCGTCTCATCCGCATCTTCCGGGAGTCCGCGCCGCTGCCGGGGGCGAAGTGGTGAGGCGGCGCGCCTGAGCGGTCGTCACGCCGCGCGGAGCAGGTAGAAGACGTAGCCGTAGCTGTCCCCGAAGCGCTCGTAGAGCTCGATCTCCCGAGCGGTGGAGGCGATGACTTCGGCGAGCGCCGGATCCGTGGCCGCCTCGGCTCGAAGCGTGGCCATGCGGCCCTGGAGCGGGCGGTAGTAATCGTCCCACCATGCCGAGGCCGGCAGGGGGAAGGTGTCCAGCACCTCGTACCCTGCTCCTCTCGCCGCCTGGGCGTTGGTGGTGACGGTCCCCATCGTGGGGTAGGCCTCCCGCCAGAACGCCGCCGCTTCCGCGGGGGGATGGTCCGTGAGCCAGGTGGCCTCGGTCGCGGCCATCAAGCCACTTGGGGTGAGCAGCGGGCGCCAGCGCCTCAGCCCCTCCGACCAGCCCAGGTGGTAGATGGCGCCCTCCGACCAGAGCAGGTCGTAGCTGCCGGGAGGATCCTGGAGGCTCCCGAAGTCAGCGCACCGGGTGCGCACCAGGTGACGCAGGCCGCTTCGCTCCGCCGCTGCCTCCAGTTCCGCGAGGAATGGGGCATGGAGGTCCACGGCGGTGATGGGGCTCCCAAGCTCCCGGGCAAGCACCAACGTCTGCCGCCCTGGCCCGCAGCCCAGGTCGATCACCCGAGGGGAGGCGGGGAGCGCGGGGAGACGCCGGAGGGCTTCGCGCGTCGCGTCGTCGCTTCCTGGACCCTCGCGCGGCAGTTCACTGAAGAGACGGAAGAAGGCTTCAAGGCTCACCGGGACACTCTATCCAGCCCTTCGAGGAGCCTGCTTGCCTGCTCTTCGCTCACGTACACCTTCCGGCAGCCCCGGGCATTCCTGATAGGAAGGGCTCGACGCATGCTCCCCCCGCTCCCGCCAGAGCCCTCTCCGCCCACGCTTGACCGGGAGCGCTTCGATGCGCTCGTGGCCCAGGGCTACAACCAGGTGCCGCTCGTGCGTCGGCTCGAGCTGGGCGCGCTGCGGCCCGTGGATCTGCTGCGCGTGTTTCCGGAAGGCAGCCGCTTCCTGCTGGAGAGCTCTCGCGTGTCCAGCGAGGGGCGCTACTCCTTCCTCGGCGCGCGGCCCTTCCTGAGCTTCACCGCCAAGGAGAGAACATGCCGTGTCCAGGGAGAGCCCCACCCGGGCGAGCCGCTGGAGGTCCTGCGGGCCCTGCTCCAGCGCTGGCGTGGCGTGCGACTGCCGGGAATGCCTCTGTTCTGCGGCGGCGCGGTGGGCTTCTTCGGCTACGAGGCAAACCACTACTTCGAGGCGCTGCCTCGCCACCCGCGTGACGACCTGCGGTTGCCGGATATCGCCTTCCACTTCGTGGACACATTCCTCGCGGTGGACCACCTCACGCACAGCCTCCTCGTGGTGGCCTCCGGCTCCGACTTCGATGACTGTGTCCGCCGGGCCGATGCGCTGGAGGAGAGCGTACACCGCGCGGTCCCCACGCCACCGCCCGCGCCACCACCCCTGGAGGCGCCCACCCTCACGCCTCGCTCCAACTTCACGCTGGAGGGCTACCTGCGTTCCGTGGAGCGCGTGCAGGAGTACATCCGCGCGGGCGACACCTACCAGGTGAACCTCTCCCAGCGCCTGGAGGTGGAGTACTCCGGCGCACCGCTCGCGCTCTACGAGACGCTCTGCGCCACCAACCCCGTCCACTTCGCCAGCTACCTCGAGTTCGACGGCTTCCATGTCGTGAGCGCCTCGCCCGAGCGACTGGTGCGCGTGGAGAACGGACGCGCCACCACGCGGCCCATCGCCGGCACCCGCCGCAAGGGTACGGCCGAGGAGAACGCCCGCTTCGCCCAGGAGTTGCGCACCAGCGAGAAGGAGCGCGCCGAGCACGCCATGCTCGTGGACCTGGAGCGCAATGATCTCGGCCGCGTGTGCGCCTATGGCTCGGTGGAGGTGACCCGGCTGATGGAGATCATCGAGTACGCCCACGTCCTGCACATCGAGTCCGAGGTGGTGGGCACGCTGGCCCCCGGCGTGGGCCTGCTGGAGGTGGTGGGCGCGGTCTTCCCCGGCGGCACCATCACCGGCGTCCCGAAGATCCGCACCATGCAGATCATCACCGAGCTGGAGCCCCACGCCCGCGGCCTCTACACGGGCTCCATCGGTTACCTGGGCTTCGCGGGGGGAATGGACCTCAACATCGTCATCCGCACGTTGGTGCTCCAGGGCGGCAAGGCCTACGCCCAGGTCGGAGGCGGCGTGGTCCACGACTCGCAGCCTCGGCAGGAGTACAAGGAGACGCTCCACAAGGCGCGCTCGCAGCTCATCGCCCTGTCCGCCTGTGGGGCCAAGGCGTGATCCTCCTCATCGACAACTTCGACTCCTTCACCTTCAACCTCGTGCAGGCGCTCGGCGGCCTGGGGGCGGAGCTGAAGGTGGTGCGCAATGACGCCATCTCCGTGGCGGAGGTGGAGGCGCTGCGGCCGGACCACATCGTCATCTCTCCGGGGCCGTGTACGCCGCGACAGGCGGGGGTCTCCCTGGAGGTCATCCGTGCCTTCGCGGGCCGGGTTCCCCTGTTGGGCGTGTGCCTGGGGCACCAGTGCATCGGAGAGGTGTTCGGCGGCCAGGTGGTGCGCGCTCCGGTGCCCGTCCACGGGAAGACGGCGGCCGTCGAGCACACCGGGCAGGGCGTCTTTCGCGGCATGCCTCAGCCGTTCGTCGCCGCGCGCTACCACTCGCTGGTGGTGGAGCGCGCCACCCTCCCCGAATGCCTGGAGGTGACGGCCTGGTATGACGGCCTCGTCATGGGCCTGCGGCACCGCGAGCTGCCAGGGCTCGAAGGTGTGCAGTTCCACCCCGAGTCCTTCCTGACGCAGGATGGGAAGCGACTGCTCGCCAACTTCCTGGCGACGGGGCGCTGACACCGGGAGGCCTTCCGCATGTTCGGCACGGTCGCGGTGAATGGGGCGGTACACCGGCTGGAGGAGCTGCGCCTCCAAGACTTCCCTTCCGCGTTCTTCTTCGGCGCGGGCTTCTTCGAGACGTTCCTCGTTCGCGACGGTGCGCCCATGTTCCTGGAGCGACACCTCGCCCGGCTGCGCACGAGCCTGGCGGCACATGGGGGCTGCGTTCACGGGCCTCCCGCCGAGGTGCTCGCTCCCGCCGCCGTGCGCGAGGCGCTGGGTCGATGCCTGGAGGCGGATGCCGCCCTGGGGCCTGGCTTCACCGGCGTGGGCAAGCTCACCGCGGGAGATGGACGACTGCTGTTGTCCTTCCGGTCGCTTTCGCCGAACCATGAGCACCTTCAGCGCCACGGGCGGAGCCTCGATTCGGTGGAGGACACCTGCTACCGGCGGGGTGACCGTACCCTCCAGCACAAGAGCCTCTCGTACCTCCGGCAGCACCTGCACATGGAGCGCATGCCCGTGTTCCTCAATGAGGCGGGCGAGGTGTGCGAAGTGCCCAACGCCAACCTCTTTCTCCAGCTCGGAGAGGTGCTCGTCACCCCGCCTGTCGATGCGCCCTGCCTCCCTGGCATCATCCGGGAAGTGCTGCTGGAGGCAGGCCATGTGGCTGGACTCCCGGTGGTGGAGCAGCCCGTGCATCTCTCACGGTTGAATGATGCGCGTGCCTGCTTCCTCACCAACTCGGTGGGACTCGCGATTGCCGTGACGCACCTGCTGGGACGAAGCCTCCCTGAGAGCCTCGGTCTCGCCGAGGACACCCGGAAGCTGATTGAGAGCGCAGGTTGAGCCCGCCAGGGCCCACGGGCAGACTCCATGAACCATGGAGCGATCCCTCTTCATCGTCCCCCGCTGGGCTGGACGGCCCGATACCGACTTCTACGCCTGGCTCGAAGGAAAGCTTCGCGAGTCCCCTCAGGGGTTCGCTTCGGTACGCACGCTCGACATGCCCAACCCCTCCACGCCCACCATCGAGGCGTGGGTGGGGGCACTCGCCGGCTCCGTGGGTTCCGCGCCCGCCTCCTCCACGGTCCTCATGGGGCACAGCGTCGGGTGTCAGGCCATCATTCGCTACCTGGCGACCCTGCCGCCGGGGCACGCCATCGACGGCGTGGTGCTCGTAGCGGGCTGGTGGGACGTGGACAAGCCCTGGGAGAGCATCGTCCCGTGGATCGAGACGCCCGTGGAGCTCGCGCGCGTGCGCGCCGCGGCCCGCCGCTTCGTGGTGCTCCTGTCGGACAATGATCCGTTCACCGCGGATCATGTCCGCAACCGGCGCCTGTGGGAGGAGCGGCTTGGCGCGGAGGTCACCCTCGCTCCCGGTGGGCGCCACTTCAACAATCCTCACGAACCCGCGGTGTTGGAAACGCTCCTGTCGCGGTTCGGCTCCTCGGCGAACTAAAGGTGGATTCCACCGTGTCCTCCTCCACTCCGGAAGCCGCTCGCGAAGTCCTCTCCGGCACGCCCTCCTTTCTCACCTTCGGTGCCTGGGAAGCGGAAGGCACCGTCTTCGAAGTCGCCAGCCGCCGCCGACTCGACACCCGTCAGGTCATCCCCTACTTCGAACACCTGGGCCGGTTGCACGTCGGCGTGCTCCAGCGGCGGCGTGCCTCTCGCGCCTTGCGCGGCGCGCCCCTGCTCGGCCTGGAGCCCATCGGCATCGACTTCGGCGGCGTGGATGAGACCGGTGACATCCTCGAGTACGGCCGCTCCGTCTTCAACGCGCGCACCCGCGTCCCCATCGATGAGCAGCGCCTGAAGGTCCCGCTGCCCAGCTACGCGCGCTCCATCGGCTACCTCACCGAGCTCACCCTTCCCCTCTTCCTCGCCATCCACCCTCCTTCCTCTCCGGAGATCGACGTCGAATGGGACGGGGCTCGCCATCGGCTCCTCTTCCGCCCGGCGGACGCGCTCTTGAACGAGGTGGAGGCCGGAGTTCATCCGCACAGCGAGGATCTGCTCCTGCTGCTGCGTGCCCTCCTGGGTCCCGTCACGGCTCCGGCGCGTCCTCCCCCGGAGGATTCTCCCGGAGCGCGCGCCCTGATCGAACGCGAGCCAACCCGGGTCTGGGACGTGGAGCGGCTCGCGGCTTTCGTCGAGCGCGCGCTGGATGCACAGACAGCGGCCGGGTTCCGGCGGCGACCGCCTCTCACGGGCGCGGAGCTGCGCTTCCTCCATGCACACCGCGTCCATCTGGACGGACAGTGGTGGGAAGTGGTGACGCCGGGAACGGGCCAGTCCCTCACGGTCCTCCCCTTCGTACGCCATGGGGGCGAGACGTACTTCGTCCTGTGGTCCGAGACCCGCGTCGCCGCCCTGGAGCGCCGCGTGCTCCAGCCGCTCTACGACCTGCCCATGCACCCGCGCTATGTGAACGCGACGGGCTTCTTCCTCACGCAGGCCGAGACCCGGGCACTGCCATCGGACACGGCGCTTCAAGAGCTGGTCGCCCGTCGGCTCGGCTCGGCGCTCGGGCAGCCCGTGGGGGTACGTTCGCTGCGGCGGCTCGGAGCCGGGGCGGAGCCCGCGCCGGCCGTGAGCGCCGAGGTGCGCCACCGCGTCGCCTGTGAGTTGGATGTCTCGGAGCTGCGCACGCTCCCGGACGAGGTGTTCCTCATCCGCGCGGCGGAGCTCTCGCGTGCCGTGGCCGAAGGCCGCGTGCGAGATCCGGTCATCGTCTCCGGGCTGCTCACGCTGGGAGCGGAGCTGGCCGTGGACCCCTTCCGAGAGGCCCGAACGGCCCCTGTCGAGTCGCGGCTGGGGTTCCTCGACACGATGACGCACGGCTCGACGGTGCAGCGGCGCCTGAAGACGTACTCCTCCATCGAGCAGGAACAGCTCCAGGCCCCCACCTACGCGCGGCTGATGACGCTGCTACAGCACGAGTACGGCGTACGGGTGGCCTACCCCCAGAACGAGGCGGACCGCTCCTTCTTCAAGGCCGCCTTCCGCGTCTTCATGGCGGCTGACCGTGGCGAGAACCGGGCGCTCCAGGGGCTTCACTGGTCCCATGACGCGTTCCACTTCGCGCTGGGCAACCACACCCTGCCCCCTCCCGCCGACTTCGAGCGCTGGTACGTGGAGGGCGAGCCGGTTCCTCCCGCCCCGCCCCCCGAAGGCCCTGCCTTCGAGCAGTACGCACGGGCGCTGAAGTCCTCGGAGGACGAGGCGACGTTCTTCAGCTTCTGGACGCTGTACCAGGAGGTCCCCTCCCTGGCCCGCTACGTGGGCTCGCTCACTTTCCATGAGGCGCTGCGCGACATGGGCATCACGGAGCGCGCGACGAGCCGATCCCTCTTCGACGCCCTGACGGTGCGCGCGGAGATCCCCACTGAGGCGGAGCGCTCGGAGGCCTACCGGAGCCGCAAGGACATCCGAGACCTCTTCGAGTACATGCGGGGCTTCCGGGACTACCACCTGAAGGACATCCGCGAGGCCTGGAAGTACGCCACGCGTGACATGTATCGGGGATTCTTCCTGCGCTTCGGCCTCTACTCGGGAGAAGCGGACGCGTACGTCCATGGGGTGAAGGCCTTCCAAGCCCGGCTGGATGCGTACCCGCCCGGCCTCAACCCGCTGCTGGCACAGTGCGCGGATGTACGGGTGGCGCTGGCGCTGCGTGTGTACGACGGCACCAAGGCACTCCGGCTGGTCCGCACCACCCAAGCGGACACGCAGGAGACCGCGCGCCAGCGGCGACGGGAGTTCCTGCACAGCGTGGTGGAGCCCTACTTCGCAGCGCTGGAGGAGCAGCACCGGGCACTGGAGGCGCTGCGCGCGCGCGTGCGGAACGCGGAAATGGTGCCGCTCAATGAGTACACCCACGCGGACATCCAGGCCCTGGCCGCCACGGTGGAGACCCTGCGAGGACGGCTCTGGGATGACGTGGAGCGGACCGGCCTGCTCACGGCCGAAGCGCTCGCTTCCGAGCGAACCCGCGAGCTCCCACGCTGATCAGGCGCTGAAGCCGAGCCCCTCCGCGACTTCACGGCCTTCCAGCATCCGCCAGGAGCCCACGGGCACATCCAGCACCACGGAGCCCACCGCCTCGCGGTGCAGCGTGCGCACCGGGTGCCCCACCGCGGCCAGCATGCGCTTGACCTGGTGGTGCCGCCCCTCGGTGAGCACCAGCTCCACCCGATCCGGCGCCAGCAGCCGCGCCTGCGCGGGAAGCGTCGGCCCATCGTCCAACACCAGCCCCTGCCTCAGCCGCGCAAGGGCCTCCTCCGAGGGCCGCCCCGCCACCTCGGCCACGTAGCGCTTGGGCAGGTGCGTCTCCGGGGCCGTGCCGTGCCGCACCACCCGCTCCTCGTTGGTGAACAGCAGCAGGCCCGTGGTGTCCCGGTCCAGGCGCCCCACCGCGTACCACTCGAAGCCCCGTAGCTCCGCGGGCAGCACCGCGCGCAGGCGCTCGAACACCGTCCCCACCGCCTCCGGGTCCGTCCCCGCCACGACGACGCCCGCGGGCTTGTGGAACATCAACACGTGCAGCGGCGCATCGAGGCCACGCACCTGCCCGTCCACCCGCACCTCGACTCCGGGAGGCACGGGCGCGAAGGGCTCCCGTTCGACCCGGCCCCCCACCTCCACCCGGCCCTCTTGAATGGCCCGCTCGGCTTCGGCCCGGGGCATTACTCCCGCACGCCCCAGCGCCCGCGACAGCCAGTCCGCCCGGCCACCGGGCGGCACCGGCTCCGTGCGCCGCCGCGCTGCTTCCAGCCACCGGGGGGTCTTCTTCCTCCGCACCGTGACGTCCTCGCCTGCTCGGGTTTATTCCCGAGGTGGACCACCGTACACCGCCGCGCTTCATTCCAGCGCATGCGCTCCTGGCCTCTGCCGCCTGCTCCGCGAGCGGTGCGCCTCCCGCGTCCGGCGGATCTCTCGCCGTGCATAGCTTTCTCTACATGAGGCGTCGTGCGGGCGGGCGGAACCCTGCCGCGATGGCGCACCACTCACGGGAGGCAACATGGCCAGTTTCATCGAAGGCAGTGGGATCCAAGGATCCAGCTACGTGAACAAACCCGGGCTCGGCGGAGACATCTCCGGCCAGGCCGGGACAGGCGCCGGAATCGCGCAGGCCGGCAAGGAGCAGGTGAAGCGACTGGGCGGTGTCACGCGCGAGCGCGTCTATCACCAGGTGGATGACAAGAAGGAGGAGTTCATCAAGAGCCTGCATGGCATCGCCGACTCGCTGCAGGGCGTGGGCAAGGAGGGAAACCTCGGCGCCGTACAACCCCTGGTGGAGAGCGCCGTCCAGGTCATCCACAAGGTGTCGGACCGCCTGGAGAAGGGTTCCACCGAGGAGCTGATTCGCGACGCGCAGACGCAGATCCGTCAGCGCCCCGGGCTCTTCATCGCCGGCTGCGTGGCCATTGGCTTCCTCGCGGGTCGCGTCCTGAAGATCTGACCGAGGGCGCCATGGAACCTTACGACTCTCGAACGAACGGACAGAGCACGAACGGCTCCTCCTCCTTCCAGTCCGCTGGGGTGGAGCGTGAGCCGTCCCGGCCCATCAAGGAGCTCGTCTCCGAGCTTCTCGACCAGGGCCGGCGCCTGGTGCGCGCGGAGGTGCAGCTCGCGCGGGCCGAGGTGAAAACGGAAGTGAAGAAGGCGTCGGTCGGCGTGGGCCTGACGGCGGGCGGTGGCCTGGTGGTGCTCCTGGGAGCGTTCACCTTCGTCGCCTTCCTCGTCATCGCGCTGGCGGGCGTCATGCCGCTGTGGCTGTCGGCGCTGCTCGTCGCGGTGGTGTTGCTCGCCGGTGGCGCGGGCATCGCCTACCTCGGCCTCCAGCGGATGAAGACAGTTCACGGACCCACGAAGACCCTTCAAACCCTCAAGGAGGACGGACAATGGGCGAACAGGACCATGCACTCCATGAAATCGCAGATGCACGGGCACGCATGAGCGAGATCGCCGACGAGCTGGCGCTCCACGCCCAGCCCGAGCGGGTGAAGGAAATCGCCTCGGAGAAGGTGTCCGAGTGGAAGGAGAAGGCCAAGGAGCTGGCCACGGAGAAGGCCGGCGAGCTGAAGCAGCAAGCCAAGGATGTGGCGGTGGAGAAAGCCACCGAGATCAAGACGCGCGCCAAGGAGGCGGTGATGAACAGGACGATGGAGTTGAAGGAGCGGGCGGACACCCCGCGAGGCTGGAGCCTCCTGGGGGCCATTCTCGGGGCCGGCGTGGGTGCGGTCCTCATGAAGAAGGCGTTCGCCGTTCGCGAGGAGCGCGCGGGCGATGGCTATGACCCCTCGGAAGCCATGCACTCGGTGAAGGACAAGGCGCACGAGCTGAAGGACAAGGCCGTGGGCGCCGTGGGGCAGGTTCGCGACCAGGCCTCGCACCTTCGCGAGAGAATCCCCTCTGGCGGTGAGATGAAGGTCCGGACCTCGGACTGGTTTGACCGGACCCTGGAGAGCCAACCCCTGATGCTCGCGATAGGTGGCATCGCGCTGGGCATGTTCGCCTCCATGCTCCTGCCTGTGAGCAACCGCGAGCGCCAGCTCATCGAGCCCGCCAAGCGCAAGGCGCAGGAGAGCCTCTCCCAGTTGGGGGACCAGCTCGAGCAGAAGCTTCAGGGCAATGCGGGAGACGTGAGTGCCTCCAGCAGTTCCATGAGCAGCTCCATGGACAGCTCGACGATGGGCTACATGGGAAGCTCGGAAGGCCTGATGGGGGCCGAGCGTCCGGGCTTCGAGGAGTCAGACCGCTCCGAAACCCTGGCCTCGCCCACGGGCTCGCGCATCCCGCCGCTGGCACCGTTGGATGACCTGACGTCGAAGATCCACTGAGCCGTCAGGGCTCAGGTGGCTGCCGGGCGCGCGGAGTGGGCTCCCGGCGGCCACCCCTCCGTTAGCGGCGTGGGCGCGCGGCCCACTCCCGGTCGAGGATGGCGTGGATGAGCGAGTCGCACCACTCGCCCTTGAGGAACACGTTCTCGCGGAAGTGCGCCTCCCGGCGCATGCCCAGCTTCTCCTGCACCCGAATCGAAGCGGTGTTGCGCGGATCGCAGTCGCCCCACACCCGGTGCAGCCCGAGCGTCCCGAAACCGAAGTCCAGCATCGCCTCGGCCGCCTCGGGGATGTAGCCCTTCCCCCAGCGCGAGGGATCGAGGATGAACCAGAGCGCCCCTTCGCGCTGCTCGGCATCCGTCACCTTCAGCCCACAGCGGCCGATGAGGGTCCCCTCCTCCTTCAGGACGACGGCCAGGTCATGGATTCGCCGGGGTGACTCGCGCGCCGTGGCCATGGAGTCCTGGATGTACTTGCGGCTCTCCTCCGGCGTCCGCACCCCATGGGACTGATAGCGCACGACGTCCGGATTGGACTCGTAAGGCCAGGTGGCACCCCAGTCCTCCTCCACGAACTCACGAAGCTTCAGCCGGGCGGTGAGCAGTTCCATGGGGAGCAGCGCACAGCGAAGGGGCCCGAGCGTCAAGCAGGGAGTTTGACTCGCCCCGGAGGCTCTGCCATGTGCCGCGCGTGATTCCACCCGAAGAGCACGCCTCGTTGAGCGAGCCGCCCCCCGGCCCGGCGGTAGCGTTCACGCTGCGACTGGGTCAGGCCCTCCACCGCTACGGCACTCCAGCCCACCGCCTGGAGGAGCAGATGCGGCAGGTGTCGGAGCGCCTCGGCCTCGAGGCGCGCTTCTTCTCCACGCCCACGTCCATCTTCGCCTCGTTCGGGCCGCCCGAGGCGCTGCGCACGAGCCTCATCCGCACCGAGCCCGGCGCCATGGACCTCGAGCGACTGACGCTGCTGGATGCGCTCGCGCTCGAGGTCATCCAGGGCAAGCTCACCCCGGAGGCGGGCGCGGCGCGAGTGGAGGCCATCCTCGCCGCGCCGACGCGCTATGGCCCGCTCATCACCCTGCTGTGCTGGACGGTGGGCGCCGCGGCGGCGGCGCGGCTCTTCGGCGGAGGGCCTCGGGAGATGGGCGTCGCGGCGCTGAGCAGCCTGCTCATCGGCGTGTTGGAGCAGCTCACGCGGGCGCGACCCACGACGGCCCGGGTGCTGGAGCCCGTGGCCGCGCTCCTAGCCTCGGCGCTCGCGGTGACGGCGGCCAGTATCATCGGCCCGCTGTCGGTCCAGGTGGCGACCCTCTCGGGGCTCATCGTGCTGCTGCCCGGACTGGGGCTGACGGTGGCCCTCAATGAGCTGGCCACGCGAAACCTCATCTCGGGCAGCTCGCGGCTGATCGGCGCGGCGATGGTCTTCCTCCAGCTCGCCTTCGGCGTGGCCCTGGGTGGGAAACTGGCCGAGCTGCTGCCCCCAGCCCTGCCGCTGCCCGCTCCGGAGCCCCTGCCCCTCTGGACGGCGCTGGTGGCCCTGGCCGTGGCGGCGCTGGCGGTGACCGTCCTCTTCCGGGCGCGCCCCCAGGACGCTGTGTGGATCATCCTCCTGGGAGGGCTCGCCTTCGGCGGAGCGAGGTTCGGAGCCCAGGGCCTTGGCCCGGAACTGGGAGCCTTCGTGGGGGCGCTGCTGCTGGGCATGGCGAGCAACGCGCTGGCGCGGCTGCGCAACCGACCGTCGGTGGTGACGATCGTCCCCGGGATGATGCTCCTGGTGCCGGGAAGCCTCGGCTTCCGCAGCCTGGAGTCCCTGCTCGCCCGGGACGTCCTGGCCGGCGTGGGCACCGCCTTCTCCATGGTGATGGTGGCGGTGGCCATCGCCGCGGGCCTGCTCATCGCCAACGCGCTGGTGCCCTCGCGCCGGGTGCTCTGAAGCCCGAAGTTCGCCCGAACTTCAGCGCCCGGTGCTTCTCGCGGCCTCCACCGCGCGGAGGATGGCTTCGGGCGTCGCTGGAGAGGCCAGCTGCACCTCCGTGCGCGGCGGACCGAACCCCGCGATGGCATGCCGCAGCGCCGTCACCGCGCCGATGGCGAGCATGAACGGGGGCTCCCCCACCGCCTTGCTGCCATGGATGGTGTTGTCCTGGGGCGCGCGCTCCAGCAGCGCGACTCGGAAGTCCTCGGGCGCGTCTCCCAGCGCCGGAATCTTGTACGTGTCCGGCGAGTGGGTCAGCAGCTGCCCCTTCGCGTTGAAGAGGACCTCCTCGCAGGTGAGCCACCCCAGTCCCTGGATGAAGCCGCCCTCCACCTGGCCCTTGTCGATGCTGGGCACCAGCGAGCTGCCCACGTCATGGAGGATGTCCACCCGACGCACGCGGTGCTCGCCCGTGAGGCCCGACACCTCCACCTCCACCACGGCGGCGCCAAAGGCGTAGTAGTGGAAGGGCTTGCCCCTGCCCGTCGCCCGGTCGTAGCCGATGTCCGGCGTGCGGTAGTACCCCGTCGCGGACAGGGACACCTGGGCCAGGTAGGCCGCCTGCGTCACCTCCTCGAAGCTCACCCGGCGCTGCGCTCGCTCCGGGTGGAACACCCCGCCCCCGGAGAACACGAGCTCCGCGCCACGCTCCACCTGCAAGAGCCGCGCGGCGACGGGCCGCAGCCGCTCGCGCAGCGTCTCGCAGGCGGCCTGGATGGCCATGCCGTTGAGGTCCGAGCCGCTGGAGGCCGCCGTCGCCGAGGTGTTGGGCACCTTGTCCGTCGCGGTGTGCATGACTCGCACGCGCTCGACGGGCACACCCAGCTCGTGCGCGCACACGGCCCGCATCTTGGTGTGCAGGCCCTGCCCCATCTCCGTGCCGCCGTGGTTGAGCTGCACCGAGCCGTCCGCGTAGATGACGACGAAGGCGCCCGCCTGGTTCAGGAAGCTCGTGGTGAAGGAGATGCCGAACTTCACCGGCTGGTAGCCGATGCCGCGCTTGGTCCACCGGGAGCCGGCATTGAACGCGTCGATCTCCTCCCGGCGGCGCGCGTAGTCACTGGAGGCCATCAGCTCCGCGTGGATGCGCGGTAGCCGGTTGCCCTCCACCGGCTGCTCGTAGTGCGTGCGGTGCTCCGGCCCCTGATAGAGGTTGCGGCGCCGCACCTCGGCCGGATCCAACCCCAGCCGCTCGGCGGCGCGGTTGAGCACCTCCTCCATCACGAACATGCCCTGCGGCCCACCGAAGCCTCGGAACGCCGTGTTGGAGGGGTAGTTCGTCCGCGCCACCTTCCCCAGCACGTCCACGTCCGGCAGGAAGTAGGCGTTGTCCAGGTGGAACATCGCCCGGTCCAGGATGGCGTGCGACAGGTCATTGCTCCACCCGCCGTCGGACACCAGCTCGGCCTTGATGGCCAGCAGCCGGCCCTCCGTGTCGAAGCCCGCGTCGAACCGAGCCCAGAACGGGTGGCGCTTGCCCGTGCGCTCCATGTCCTGGTCCCGGTTGAGCCACACCTTCACCGGCCGGCGGGTGACCACCGCTCCCAGCGCCGCGAGCGCCGCGAAGGGCGCCGCCTGCGTCTCCTTGCCGCCGAAGCCGCCGCCCATGCGCGGCACCTCCACCGTCACCTGGTGCCGGCCCAACCCCAGCACCTCCGCCACCTTCTCCTGCACCTCGGAGGGGTGCTGCGTGGAGGACCACAGGCGCACCGCCCCGTCCTCCTCCGGCACCGCCAGCGACACCTGCGTCTCCAGGTAGAAGTGGTCCTGCGCGCCCGTCATGCTCTCGCCCTGGATGCGCACCGGGGCCGAGAGCAGCACCTGCTCCGGATTCCCACGGCGAATCCGGTGCGGATCCGGGAACTTCGGGTGGGGAAGGAAGGACTCCTTCGCGATCGCGTCCCGGATGGTGAGGATCGCCGGCAGCACCTCGTACTCCACCTCCACCAGCGCGGCGGCCTGGCGGCAGAGCGCCGCGCTCTCGGCCACCACGAACGCCACCAACTGCCCCACGCAGTACACCGCGTCCACCGCCAGCAGCGGCTCGTCATGCACGCCCTTGACGGCGCACACGTCGTTCACCCCGGGGATGTCCTGGGCGAAGAGCACGGCGTGGACTCCCGGCAGCGCCCGCGCCCGCGTGGCATCCCGGCGCACCAGGCGCGCGTGGGCATGGGGCGAGGCGATGACGAGGCCCACCAGCGAGCCCGGCGGCGTGGGCAGATCATCCACATAGAGGGCTTCGCCGCTGGTGTGCTTCAGCCCACTCTCGTGGGGCGAGGGAGCGTGCAGCGGGCTCCTGGGCTCGGGCTGCTGCCGAGGAGCGATATCGGAGGAGGGTATGGCGACCATCTCTTCACCTCACCTGGACCGTGGCGGCGTGGCGTTCCTGGAGTCGCGGAGCGGGCTCCGCCAGCGTCTCTTGGAAGAACCCTCGCAGCAGGTTCTTCGCTACCAATGCCCGGTACCAGGTCGAGCCGCGATGATCCGTGAGCGGCGTGAAATCCTCATCGAGGTGGGGGAGCGCCGCCTCCACGCTCGCCTCCTCCCAGGGCTTCCCCACGAGGGCCTCCTCGGTGCGCCGCGCACGGGCCGGCCGAGCCGCCATGCCGCCGTAGGCAAGCCGCGCCTCCGCCACCCGTCCCTGCGCGTCCACCACCACCCGGAAGCCCGCGGCCACGGCGCTGATGTCCAGCTCGCGGCGCTTCGACACCTTGTAAGCGATGGTCCGCGCGCCAGCGGGCTGAGCCGGCACCTCCACGAAGGCGAGGATCTCCCCCCGCTGGAGCGCCGTGCGGCGGTAGGCCACGAAGAAGTCCTCCAGCGGCAGGCGCCGCTCGCCCGCGCGCGAGAGCAGCACCGCCTCCGCGCCCAGGGCGATGAACACCGGCGCCAGGTCTCCAATTGGCGAGGCGTTGCACAGGTTGCCGCCCACCGTCGCGCGGTTCTTGATCTGCCGCGCGCCGAAGTAGCGCAGCATCCGCTCCAGGGGCGGGCAGGCCGAGCGCGCGTAGTCCTCCAGGTCCGTCAGCGACACCGTGGCGCCCACGCGGTGCCCACCCGCGCGCGGCTCCAGGGCTCGCAGCGATGGCAGCGCCTCCAGGGACACCAGGATCGGCGGCTCCGCGTAGCGCTTGGTCACCTCCAGCGACAGGTCCGTGCCGCCCACCACGAAGCGGGCCTCCGGGTTCGCGTCCAGCACGTCCCACAGCGCCTCGAGGGTGGCCGGCGTGAAGAAGCGCTGGGAGCCCGCCGCGTAGCTCAGCTCCATGGGCTCGGGCTTCGTCTGCACCAGGGCCTTGGAGAAGCGATCCACCGGGTTCAGCCCCGCCACGCGCGCGGTGGCCTCGCGGATGGGCCGATAGCCGGTGCAGCGGCAGAGGTTGCCGCACATCTGGGCATCCAGCTTCCAGGGCTCGTCGAAGTCCTTGCGGTGACAGGCCTCCAACATCGCCATCGCCACGCCCGGGGTGCAGTAGCCGCACTGAGAGCCCAGCGCCTTCGAGAGCTCCTCCTGCACCACGTGGTACTTGCCGCTCTCCTTGAGCGCCTCCACGGTGTAGACGCGCTTGCCCTGCAGCATGGGCAGCAGCAACAGACAGGAGTTGATCGCCCGAAGGGCTTGGGCCCCCTTCCCGTCCTGCTCCAGCACGGCCACCGTGCAGGCGCCGCAGTCACCCTCCGCGCACCCTTCCTTGGTGCCTGTCAGGTGTGCGCGTTCGCGCAGGTAGCGCAGCAGCGTCGTGGTGGGAGAGAGGCCCGACTCTTCGACGAGCCGGTCATTGAGGTAGAAGCGCAGCCGGTCCATTCCGGGGCACTCTACCCCAGCGGCGCCCGCCGCCTCACCCTCGGTTGAAGAAGACAGCCGCCAGGCTGACCAGGAAGTAGGGGGCAATGCCCGCCGCTCCCGCGTAGTCCTTGGCCAGGCGCTGGCCGCCCAGCAGGGCCAGGAAAGTCACGCCGCTGAGCATCCCTCCGATACAGGCGATGCGCCCCGAGCCGGTGGCCACCAGCATCACGAGGCCCACCGCGCACAACAGCCCGTCGAGGATCTCCAACACTGTGAGTGTGGCCAGCGCGGGCTTCACCTGTCCCCGCAGCACGGGCACCTTGGAGAAGAGCTGCGTCTGCCAGCCCAGGTTGCCCTTCCAGTCGAGGACCTTGTCCAGGCCGGACTGGAGGAAGGTGATGGCCAGGTAGGCCACTGGCAGCACCTGCAACATCCAGGTGGCGAACTGGGGCGAGTCGAGGGGCGGCATCGCGCCCACTCTACCCGCCTCGCGCCCGTCCCCAAGCGCATCTTCAACGTGTGGAATTCACCGTTGCGCGCCGATTCTCCCTTCCACCCCGCTCGGGACGTTCTTAAGTCGGCGCCATATGGCCTCCGACTTGACTGCCCGGCGCGTCTTCACGGCACTCATCATCATCTCGATCCTCTTGCTGGCGCTGGTCATCCAACCCTTCGCCAAGGGCCTCTTCCTGGCCGCGGTGCTCGCCGGAGCGCTCTATGGCACCCACAAGCGGCTCACCCGCGCCTTCCGCGGGCGCCCCAACCTGTCGGCGGGCCTGCTGTGCTTCGGCGTCATCATTGCCCTGCTGCTGCCGCTCACCGGCTTCACCGCCTTCCTCGTCACCGAGGCGGCCGATGGCGTGCGCTTCATCCAGGAGACGGTGAACAAGGAGGGCATCGAGGGACTCGTGGATCGGCTCCCCGGCCCGGCGCGCAAGCTCACCGAGAACCTGATGGACCGGCTCGCGGTGGAGGAGACGCAGCTGGACAAGACCCTGGAGCAACAGGTGAGCAGCCAGGGCGGTACCGCCGCCAAGGCCGTCACCGGCGTGGTGGCCGCCACCGGCTCCTTCGCCTTCCAGACGGCGATGATGCTCATCGCCTTCTTCTTCCTCCTCGTGGATGGACGCAAGCTCGTCGACTGGCTCGAGAGCATCTCCCCGCTCCAGACCGGGCAGACCACGGAGATCCTCATCGAGTTCCGCCACGTCGTCATCGCCGTGCTGATGTCGTCCCTGGCCACCGCGGGCGTGCAGTCCGTGGCCGCGCTCGTGGGCTACCTCATCGCCCGGGTGCCCGTGCCCTTCTTCTTCGCTGGGGTGACGTTCTTCCTGGCCCTGGTGCCCGCCATCGGCGCGGCCGTGGTGTGCCTCGTCGCCGCGCTGATCCTCCTGGCCACCGGCCACCCCTGGGCCGCCCTCTTCCTGGCCGTCTGGGGCGTGGTGGTGGTGGGCCTGGTGGACAACGTCATCAAACCCCTGCTCGTGCGGCGAGGCCTGCACCTGCACGGGGCCATCGTCTTCTTCTCGCTGCTGGGAGGCCTGGCCGCCTTCGGGACGGTGGGCCTGCTCATCGGCCCGCTCATCGTCTCCTTCTTCCTGGCGCTGCTGCGCATCCACGAGCGCGACTACGGGCGGGCCTCTCCTCAGCCCTCGGCGCCGGCGACGCCGCCCACCTGAGGCGCCCCTGCCCTACCAGGATGCGAAGGACTCCTCCCACAGGTCGTCCACATCCTCGACCAGGGGCTTGTCCCGGCGCGTACTCGGAGGCCGCGTCCCCCACTCGTAGGGCTGAGAGGCCGCCGCCGCCCGGGGATTGGAGGCGTCAAGGCGCTGCGGGTCGAGGGCGGTGTCGAACTCTGGAGTGGTCATGGTTCCCTCTGCGTTCGGTCCGTGGCGGGTGTTCAGCGCAGGATGAAGGCAATCCGCATGCCAGCTCAGCCAAGCCTGATAAACGTGTAAATCCTGCCCACTCGTGAATCTGGGGCTTCCTACCTGGAACCGGAAGCGGGGGGAAGCCAATTTCGGGGGGTTGGCGACCCCGTCCTCCCCCGCATTTGTTGCGTGTTCGCGCATCTTTGACGTCCCCGGAGGTAGGGCACCCTAGTGCGGCGAT
Source organism: Hyalangium ruber (assembly GCF_034259325.1). Taxonomy (NCBI): domain Bacteria; kingdom Pseudomonadati; phylum Myxococcota; class Myxococcia; order Myxococcales; family Archangiaceae; genus Hyalangium; species Hyalangium rubrum. The sequence continues at coordinate 267,496 of NZ_JAXIVS010000007.1, forward strand.
CTGACATTTCTGTCCTGTCGCGCGCATTTGCCCGAACGGCGGGCGCACTGGTGCCTGAAGGGGCTCCCTGCGTCCAGGGCCCCCTGCCCGCCGGCTATCCGTCAGTGGACGGAACCGCGTGACCTGGGGGCCACACTGTCCGAAAGGCGAGGCTCCGAGGCCACACCGCTGCGTCAGGGCGACGCGGAGGGCTGGGCCGATACCGCGGCCGGGGCCTTCACGACGAGGGTCTTGTAGACGTCCTTCAACGTCTCGGGCGCGCCCGCCAGCTGGGCGGCGACCTTGGTGGCCTCGGCGGGAGGCAGCTTGCCGAGCACGCTGCGCTCGAGGTGCTGGGCGATGAAGCCCTGGGTGGACTCCACCTTCAAGTCCATCACCTGCCCCTTGGCGTCGAGCACGGGCACCAGGCGCGGCGCGGTGAGGAAGAGCACCGCCGGCACATCCGCGGCCTTCACGCGCGCGGCCACCTCGTCGCGCAGCTTCGGATCGAACTTGATGCCCTTCTGCGTCACCAGGTCTCGAATGGCCGCGTAGTCGCCGGTGGCCTTGATGACCATCAGCTTGGAGAGCAGCTCGCCCACCGCCTCGCGCATCTTCGCGAAGTCCGTCACCACCCAGTAGGTGCGCTCGCCCTCCACCACCTGCTTCACCACGCCCTTGTCGATGAAGAAGTTCACCGTCATGTGGTGGCCGCGCTGGTGGTCCTCCTCGAACTCGGCCCCCTTCTCGACGCGTGCCAGGTTGGTGAGCCCCTCGACGAGGAAGTCCCGGTACATCTGCTGGGCGATCTTCTCGTGGTCCGGCGACAGCTCCGCCAGCGAGGGGTCGAAGGCGTGCCAGAGCGCCACGAGGTCGGCGCGCGCCTCCTCCAGCGTGTTGTCGTACTCCTTGAGGAACTTCGAGGGCGGCTGGTTCTTGAGCTTCTTCTTGTCCACCTGGCCGGAGGCATGGCCGAGCACCTCATGGAAGGCCACCAGCCACTTGCGCGCGGTGGCCGAGTACTTCTCGGCCTGGGCGCGATCCTCGGGCGTGCGGGAGAACTCGAGCGCCAGCGGCAGCCGGCGCAGCGCCGAGGCCGCCTCCATCACGTTGGCCACCAGCACGCTCTTGCTGCCGTACTTCTCGCGGATGTTCTGCTCGTTGGGCAGGTTGATGCCGGCGGGGGGCTGCGGATAGGTGGCCACCAGGCTGATGGCCTTGGCCACCGGCAGCGCCACCTTCTTGCGCTTGTAGGCCTGGGGCCAGGGCATGCGCTCCTCGAAGTACTGAGCCCGCTTGCCGATGAGCACCATGATCTGGTTCTCCGTGGGGTCGCGGTAGTTGATGAGCGCCTCCCACTGGCCCTTCTGCCCGCGCGGATCCACGTACGTCTCGACGAAGCCCATGGTGGCGTCCACCGGCGGATCCGCCTTCAGCCAGGCGATGTTGTAGGCGTCCCAGTCCTTGGGGTTGCCCGTCTGGAAGTAGCGCACCAGCTTGCCGAGCACCGGCTTCTGCAGCTTGTTGGCGGACTTCGTCGCCTCCTGCAGGTGGGCGATGACACGCGAGAGTTCCTCGGCATACAGCCCCGCCGGCACCTTGCGGTCTCCGGCGCGGAACACCTGCTCCACCAGCTTGCCCTTCACCTTCACCACGCGGGAGTTGAGCGGGTTCTTCTCCTTGAAGTCCTCCAGGTCCTTCAGCGTCACCCCGGGCCCGTAGGCGGTGTTCGCCGAGGCGGTGATCATGTCCTGCCCCTGCGGCGGAGACTTCGAGGTGAGCGAGGGCTCGAAGTTGGCATCGAAGATCGTCGGCTGCAGGTCCTTGAGCCAGGTCCGCAGGGCCCGCTCGTCCTTCACGCCGAAGGGAGCGCCCGCGCGGTAGGCGCGCACCGCGGCGGCCTCCAGCTCGCCGGAGGTGAAGCCGGGGACGAACTTCTGGCCCGTCACCTGGTCGTGGTTGCCGGAGTGGCCGTAGAAGCGCTCCAGGTAGGCGGTCAGCCGTTGGTCGAAGAGGCCGGGGCCGCCCGCGCCCTCCTGGCCGAAGAGGTAGACGCCCTCCAGCAGGCGCTTGAGCTCCACCACCCGCCAGCCGAGCTGGTCGTAGGCGATGTCCTCGCCCGCGTGAGCCGCGAGCGTCAGGTGCCAGGCGACGCGCTTGTCATCCGCCGAGAGCTCGGTCACCCCGGGCGCGAAGATCTGCGCGATGGCGGTGTTGCCCGAACGCGCCTTGAGGAACGTCTTCGCCGGGACGGGGCCGGGGGCCTCGGGCTTCGCCTGGGGGGCGGCGGCGAGCAGGGCGACCAGGAGAAGGGCGTTCATACGGGCTCCAGAAGAGGACAGGAGCCTCGCAGTTAGCACCCGTCCACCCTCTGTTCCAGTTTGGGACCGCCCTCCGGCCGCTCAATCGCTGGTCACGAGCAGCGGCGCCGTCAGCGGGCGCTCCTCGCAGTCGCGCGCGGAGCCATCCTCCCAGGCCAGCATCAGGAAATCGGCCGGCCCCTCGAGGGCGATGATGGGGTGGTGCCAGACCCCGGCGCGGTAGTTCACTCCTTGTCCGGGCCCACAGAGGAAGGCCCGCAGGCCGGCGAGATCCGGCTCGCCCTGGGCATCATCCGGGCAGACGACGACCAGGAAGCGCCGGCAGGCCATGGGCACGAACATCTGCGTCGAGCAGGGGTGGCGCTCCAGCAGACGCACCTGGAAGGGCAGCGCCTTGGGTACCGAGTGGAACACGGCCAGGTTCGGCCGCGCCTCGGGCCGGCTGCTGGCGAGCTGGGCGACGTGGTTGTACCGGGTGGCCGTGCCCTGGTTGGCGCTGGCGCCTCCGGCGAGTTCCGAGCCAATGACTTCCCCGAATGGGGCGAAGGCCTCTCGTGTGAGGGGCTGTGCCTTCAATGGAGCGCGTGTGCTCATTCGAGAGAATCTTCGCTCCGTTCTGGCCTATGACGCCAGCACGGTCCGGGCTCGCAGTGGCGCGACTGCTACTCCACTTCACCGAGGCATTCCAGCTGCCCCTCAGCAATGTCCCGGTAGTGTGGCACGACCTCGACAGCCAGGATCTCACGCATCTGCTGACATGCCCCCTCGAGGTCCCCCGCATCCCGCAGGCGGTACATCTGGTGCAGTCCTCGTGAGAGTCGGCGCGAGCCCTCCGTGATGCGGCGCCGGATTTCGTGGAGCAGCGTGGTGGCGCTCTCCGTGGAGGTGAGAGCCGCTTCCGCTTCTGCCTCATGGATCGCCACCGTTGGAGCGGTGCGCCGGAGGAGGGCGCGTGCCTCGTCAGTGAGTACAAGCGGCTCGCCCTGCTGCACCCGATTGTCCAGCATCCGGATGGGATACCAGTCGTCCTCCAGGTTCTTCTCCGTCATCTTCACAGCCCTTTCTTGCCGGGCGGCCAGCACATCCCGAATGGCCAGTCTTGCTGTCCCTCACAGCGTCGGAGGCAAGCGTAACAGGGGCCTTGCCAGTTCGGTTCGGCCTGGCAAGCCACGTAGTTTCGGATGCACTCCTGTTTCCACTCTGGCAAGTGGGTGTTGTTGGCGAAGTCATCCGCCTTTGCAGCGTCTGCTTCTGCTGCCTCCTCACCATCCTGTGTGGCCATCGTCGCTGTCTCGGTCCGCACGTCCCCGCCGAGTTGCTCCAGGACGGAGAGGATGCGTGCCGCTTCCAGGGGATCCGCGCCACATCTCTCGACGAAGGTGAGGGGGTGGTTCTGGATACAGCAGCTCATCGAGTTCCAGCAGGTTCCAGCAGCCTGCGCCAAGTAGATCGGGTCGCTCGGGGCGATGGAGTGGCTCGCCTCGGGCTGACGGCTCGCCGTGGAGTGAGCCCCGGAGGAACAGCCCCCCATCAGGCCCGTGAGGATGACAGGCAACCAGGGCGCAAGGGCGCGACTCAGTGATTTCATGAATTACGTTATAGAAGACCGGGCGCGGAGGGCTGAAAGTCAATCAAGGGAGGCTGAGGTGTCGCCCCCAGGCAAACCATGCGCCTCGCGCCCCGGACATCCTTCATGAACTGGCTGTGGGCCTCGCATAAGGGAACGCCGTTCGACGAGTCATGCCTTCGACGAGAGTTCCTCCGCTTCTTTCGATCGCCCTACTCTGCACATCCCTCGTGTGGCCCTGGCTCCCACTTCCAACGGGTTGGAACCAGGCCGCACTTCCAACGGGTTGGAACCGGGCGCTCACTTCCAACGGGTTGGAAGTGAGCGCCTATCCTCGCGTGGATTTTCAGAGGGTTACGTCAGTACGCGGTGCCGTTGGCGCGCTTGCCCGGCGAGGACGCGGTGCTCCCCACGCTGGTGTGTAGGACAAAGGAGCCAGTGCTGCTGCCATCCGGGCTCCGGTTGGCCGACACGCCGTCGGTGCCCGAGAGCGACGAGCTATAGGTGAGGGTGTCCATCGCCGTGCCCGACGCGTTCTTCAGCGTCACGGTGTCCCCGCTGTTGGACAGGTTGAGCTGCGCGGTCGAGGCCCCCACCGCGTTGGTCAGCCCCGCCGGGATGCCAGCAGCCGCCCCGAAGACCACGATCGCCTTGCCCGCGGCCAGGCTCGTGCCGCTCGCGAAGGTGTGCCGCGTGCCCGTGGCGTCGGAGATCGTCCAGCCCGACAGGTCCACCGCCGCGGTACCCGAGTTCACCAGTTCCACGAACTCGCCGTTCACGTCCGAGCCCGCCTCGTTGGCCAGCACCTCGTTGATGAAGACCTTGCCCGTGCCCGTCGGCGTGGTGGTGATGGTGAAGGCCGTGTTGCTCATGTCGGTGAGGGCGGAGTTGGACGCATCGCTCACGCGCACCCGCGCGGCGGTGGAGGCGGTGCTCGGCACCGTCCAGGTGTAGCTGCTCGCGGAGGCCGCCGTGCTGGAGGTGATGACGGTCCAGGTGCTGCCATTGAGCGTGTACTCCAGCTTCACGTTCGTCACGCCCGTGGCCGCCCAGGTGATGCTCTGCGAGCTGCCCGCCGTGAAGCTCTCACCGCCATTGGGCGAGTTCACCGTGACGCCCGCGGTCACCGTGTCGCTGGGGATGAGGAAGTCCTTGATGACGGCCATGTGCTGCATGTTGGTGGCGCCGCTGTCGGAGCTCAGCGCCGGGGAGATCTCCGAGATGGGCGAGTAGACGCGCGTATCAATCACCGTGCCGGCGGCGAAGCTGCTGCCGCCGATGACGGTGGCCGTCTGATAGGCACGCAGGTCGCTGTCGACGAGAACGTGGTCATACGGCTTGCCGCGGCTCGCGTTGGTGTTGGTGTTGCCGTTGCGGTCGGCCGGGTACGGGGACGCCGTCGACACCACCTGCGAGAAGGTGGAGAAGGCGGCCTCGGAGCGGCTGTCGGTGTTGAAGTCACCACCGATGGCCAGGTAGTCGCCCGTGGGGATGTTGGCCTTGATGAAGTTGACCAGGTTGACCGCCTCCGTGTTGCGCACGCTGGAGCTGGCCGTGAGCAGGTGCACGCTCACCACCCAGAGGTCCTTCGGGCCGGGGACGTCGATGCGGGCCCAGGCGAAGTCACGGTTGGTGACCTGGTTGTCGTCCCACTCGCCCGAGGCGATGATCGGGTAGCGGCTGATGACGCCGTTGGGGATCTGCGCGCCGGCCTCGCGGTAGTAATAGAAGCTCGAGCCGAACGCCGTGTTGACGAAGCTCCGGATGGCGGTGGCCGAGTTGTCGCCGTAGTTGAACTCCTGAATCATCACCACGTCCGGATCGGTGCCCTGGAAGATACGGGTGCCGTTGCCAGGGTCGTAGCTCTGGAGGTTGCCACTGGTGGTGTTGGCGGCCATCAGGCGCAGCCGGACGCTGGCCAGCGCGTTCTCCTGGGTCGCCAGGGCTTCATCGCCCGCTCCTTCCAGTTCCGTGCCTCCACACGCCGCGAGCGTCAGGGAGAGCACGGCCGCCAGCAATCGACGGTCGAGGAGTGAGTGCCTCAAGGAGGGTTCGATGATTCGCACGTTGTCAGGTCCTGCCCCGGGGGGAGCGGTGGGAGGGTTGACGGAGACACCAGGTCTCCATGGGAAGCAGGGCTGAAGACCTGCTCCTCCAAGTATCTTTATCGATTTCGAGAGCAGGCGCGTTGCGTGAAACACAGTGAAATACACAATCGCTCACAGTGCGGTCATCACGGACACCGCAACGAACGCGTAACGCAGGCCCTTGCCCAGCGTGGTGAACACCAGGAAGGGCACCGCGCGAACTCCGACGACCCCCGCGGCGAGCACAAAGGCGTCGCCCACCACGGGCAGCCAGGAGAGCACGAGCGCGGGCGCTCCCCACCTGCGCAGCCGCTCGCGGGCGCGCTCCAACCGAGGCCCTTCACGCTCCATGCGCCGCGAGGCCCACCGACCCAGGCGCCCTCCCCCGCCCCGCGCCACCCAGAGGCCGAGCAGGTAGAGCGACAGCGCGCCCAGCACGTTGCCCACCGTCGCCACCATCACCGCCCACACAGGAGACCCGCCGCCGTGGAGAATGGCCACAAGCAACGCCTCGGACGGCATCGGCACCACCGAGCCCGCCAGCATGGCGACGACGAAGAGCCCTGGCAGACCCCAGGTGGCGAGCGTGGAGGGATCAAACATGTCTGGGTACACTTTCGTGTACCACACCCCGGGTGAAACACTCCGGGGAGCCGCACATTTTGCACCGCGCCCCGCACGCTCCTGGCACTCGCGCAGGACTTGCGTGCGGGGCAGGACTTTCGGGCAGCCCTCGGGGTGGCATGTCCGTTGCTCCGTGCAGGGGCATCCCTCTTCCTGGACACCTCTGCATCGATGAGCACTTCTGTCCCGAGTCCTGACCTCCGCCTGGTCCCCGTCGAGATTGCCCCCGAGACCTTCTGGGTCGGCAAGCGCGAGCAGGGCAGCATCTTCTACGCGAACCCCTACCTGCGGCGCTTCCGCGGCACGGATCCCAAGACGCAGAAGCAGACCGAGTTCAACCTGCTGATCGACCCCGGCTCCAGCAGCGACTTCTCCACCATCCACACCAAGGTGACGTCGCTCATCGGCGGGCTGGATCGCCTCTCGGCGCTCTTCATCAACCACCAGGATCCGGACGTCGGCTCCTCGGCGGCCATCCTCTCGGCGCGCTATGCCCCTCGGGCCGGCATCGTCTGCTCGGAGGACACGTGGCGGCTCATCGTCCACTTCAACCTGCCGCGCAACCGCTTCATCGCCACGGAGAAGTTCGCCCAGGGCTTGAACGTGCCCACCGGGCACCGCCTGGTGCCGGTGCCCTCGCCCTTCTGCCACTTCCGCGGCGCGGTGATGCTCTATGACCCGCAGACGCGCGTGCTCTTCACGGGGGACCTGTTCGGCGGCCTGACGGACGCCAATGCCCAGGGGCTGTGGGCTCAGGAGTCCGACTGGACGGGCATCCGCGCCTTCCATCAGATCTACATGCCGGTGAACGCGGCGCTGATACGCGCGGTGGCCGCCATCCGCAAGCTCGAGCCGGGCGTGGAGATCATCGCGCCCCAGCACGGGCGCGTCATTCGCGGGGCGCTGGTGCAGCAGTTCCTGGACCGCATGGAGCGACTGCAGGTCGGCCTGGACATCATGGACGAGGCCCAGGACCGCACCCACCTCCAGGCATGGAACTCGGTGGTGGACCGCGTGGTGACGCTGGCGCGCGGCTACCTGGGCACCTCCGTGGAGGCCAAGCTCGCCACCAGCCAGGAGCTCACGGACACGGCCGCCTTCGATGGCAAGCGCCTGAAGGTGAACCGGATGGGCAAGTGGACCCTGGAGCATGTGGTGGATCTGCTGTGCCAGGGCGAGCCGCCGGAGATCTCCGGTCCCATCATCGTGGAGGCCACGAGCGCCGCCGCCGAGTACAACCTGCCCACGCCGCACCTGGACCTCGAGGGCACCGCGGCCCCCGCCCAGGTGTCGCTGCTCAACAACTGAGTGGCGCCCGTGGAGGATCCTGTGCGGCGCAAGGACGAAGACTCGACCGGAGTCACCTACCTGGGCTCGGGAGAAGCCTCTCCCCTGCCCTCCCCGGCTCGTACACCGTCTGGGACATTGATTCAGGGGGCGGTGACGCCGGTGCCCTCCGGCGCGCCCGTGGTGCGTGGGCTGGTGCCTGGGCAGCTCGTCGCCAGCCGCTACCGCGTGGAGCGGTGGCTGGGCGCCGGTGGCAGCGCGACCGTCTATGCCGCCATGGACCTCCAGAAGGGCACCGAAGTGGCGCTCAAGCTGCTGACGGCGCCGGGGCCTGACGCGGCGCTCGTGGCCCGCTTCCGACAGGAACTGGAACACGCGCGGGTGCTCGACCACCCCAACATCCTGCACGTGCTCGATGTGGGGATGGATGGGGAGCGCCACTTCCTCATCGTGGAGCTGCTGCGGGGGATGGACCTGCGGCGCGTGCTGCAGTCGCGGCGCCTCACCCTCGCCGAGTCCCTGCGCTGGCTCACCCATGCCGCGTGCGCGCTGGAGCACGCGCATGAGCACGGCGTGCTGCACCGGGACGTGAAGCCCGGCAACCTCTTCGTCACGCACACCGGGGTGCTCAAGCTGATGGACTTCGGGCTCGCCAAGAGCGAGCACGTGGCGGGCATCACGGCCCAGGGAGCGGTGTTCGGCACGCCCGAATACATGGCCCCCGAGCAGGTGATGGGGACCGCCGTCTCGCCCGCCACGGACCTGTACTCACTGGGCGTGGTGGCCTACGAGCTGCTCACCGGGCAACTGCCCTTTCGTCACACCCAGCCCGTGCCGCTGATGTTCCTGCACGTGCAGCAACAGCCCGTGCCGCCCCGCACCTTGAATCCCCAGGTGCCCGAACCCTTCGAGCGCGTCGTCCTCGCGCTGCTCGCCAAGCAGCCCGAGGCGCGCTACTCGAGTGCCGGAGCATTGCGCTCGGCACTTCGGGAACTCTGGCCGCTGGTGTTGCCAAGCGTGCCCAAGGTCCGCCCGACGACTACGGGCCCTCGGATCGAGCACGTCTGAGCGTCACGTCCACGGGTGCGCCTTGCGGCAAGCGCGAGAGGTGCATGAGCTGATGGGGGGTGTTGCACAGCTCGATGTGCTGGCCCCCGGGGTGGAGGAAGTAGAGCGCCCGGGGAGCCTGGAAGGCCGTTGGGATGGAGACCTCCTGAGAGGGCACCACCTGTCGAACCACGCGCCAGTGACGCACCACGGGCCGATGACGCAGGTGGTGGTGTACCTCCACCGTCACGGTGTCGACGCCCGCCATGATCCAATCGATCGAGAGGTTCGGGCCATGCTGCCGCCGTTCGCTCAGCAGCGGATAGGCGCGGGCGCCGACGTACGCCGTCACATCCACCTTCGCCCCGTCGAGGGAGCTGAGGAAGTCCACCTCCATCCGGGAGGCATCCATGGGTACGCGGAAGGTGTAGCGCATCCGCCCCATGTTCCGCTCGGTGGCGCCCAGATAGGTGTTCGGCGGATCCACCTCGGTCAGCTGGGCGCGCTCACCGGCGCGGAACTGCTCCACCCACCTGGGAGCCGCCAGGGCGGGGGCCTCGTCGAGCAGCTCCACCCGCTTCCAGCCGGCGGTCTGGTCCGAGGGGGTATAGCAGGGCTGTACGGGACTGCTGGCCAGGACCAGCGCACCGGCCAAGGGGAGCATCGGTCCCATCTCAGGCGCTCCGGGCCGTGGAGCGGGTGGAGAGGTATGCGCCACCGAGCATTAGCAGGCCCGCGCCCGCCAGCCCCACCACGCGCAGCGTGCCGCTGAGGTGCGTGGTGTCATAGATGAGCGCCTTGCCCAGGGAGATGGCGACGAAGGCGAAGCCCGCGTCGCGGATGACGGCCTCGCCGCGCTTGCGACCGTGGAGCACCAGGGCCACGCCCGCGACGAGCCAGCCCAGGGTGAGCACGAGGCGACGGGCCACGTCATCCTCCGCGAAGCCCAGGGTGAGGAAGTGGAAGTAGAAGGCCCAGGACGCGGCGATGGCCGCCGCCGTCAGGCCGTACCAGGTGAGGAAGGACTGGACGCGATCGGGCTCCTCCGCCGAGCGCCGAGAGCGCCAGACGGCGAAGGCCGCGGCGACGAGCGTCACCGCCAGGCCGATGAGCAGCAGGCCGGACTTGGTGGCCGCGTACCAGGCGCCTCCGAGCACCGCGGAGGTGAGCACGAGGATGGGCCCCGCCAGGGGTCGCTCTCGGGGCACACCGGCAGCGGCGAGGCCCACGGCGCCCACCGCCACCACGCCGAGCAACATCTCCGAGGGCACCTGCAGGTCCCTCCAGAGAAACACCGCTGCGAGCGCCAAGAGCCCCACGCCCGCGATCGCCAGGACACGCACATCCCACTTCGTTCCGTTCATCCGAGTTCTCCTCCGTATGGCGGAGGGGCATTGCAGCGCGCGCGCCAACGGTTGACGCACGGCGGCATGGGGACTTACGAGGGCGGGTGTGCAGGGCTGTGCAGAGGGACGCACAGCCCCGCGGCGCGCGCATGCACACAGCCATCCCCCTGACTCCAGGAGAGCGCTAGGGTCCGGGCGCCACACAACCTGGGAGGTCACCTCATGCCTCAGTTGGACAGCTTCGTGCAGTACACCCTGGAGTTGTTGGAGCCGCTCGGGCCGGTGCAGGCGCGCGCCATGTTCGGCGGCTGGGGCGTGTACTCCGGCGGGATGATGTTCGGGCTCATCGGCAACGGCCGGCTCTACCTCAAGGTGGACGACGTCACCCGCCCGGCCTTCGAGGCCGCCGGCTGCGAGCCCTTCGTGTACGACAGCGGCAAGGGCAAGCCGCCCGTGGCCATGTCCTACTGGACGCCCCCCGCGGACGCGAGCGACGACTCCCACGCGCTGCTGCCCTGGGCTCGCCGCGCGGTGGAGGCGGCCCAGCGGGCCGCTGCGAAGAAGGCCCCTGCCAAGGGCAAGGCCAAGGCCAAGAAGGCACCCGCGGCAAAGAAGACCGCCAGCAAGGCCGCCGCCCCCAAGAAGCCCGCCCGCACCGCGAAACGGCTCAAGCGGTCTTGATGGCGTCCGCGGTCTGAAGGCCCAGCTCGGCCACGGACACCTCGCGCATCCGGAACTTCTGCACCTTGCCGGTCACCGTCATCGGGAACTCGCCCACGAACTTCCAGTAGCGAGGCACCTTGAAGGTGGAGATACGGCCGGTGCAGAACGCCACCAACTCCGCCTCCGTCAGCGTGACGCCCGGCTTCGCCTTCACCCAGGCCATCACTTCCTCGCCGTACTTCGCGCTCGGAACGCCGATGACCTGGGTCTCGCTCACGCCCGGGTGCGTGTGAAGGAACTCCTCCACCTCGCGCGGGTAGATGTTCTCCCCTCCCCGGATGATCATGTCCTTGATGCGGCCGACGATCTTCACGTACCCGCCCGCATCCATCGTCGCCAGGTCCCCGGTGTGCATCCACCCCGCCGTGTCGATGGCGAGCCGGGTGGCCTCGGCGTTGTTCCAATACCCGAGCATCACGCTGTAGCCCCGCGTACACAGCTCTCCCGGCGTGCCCTGGGGCACCACCGCGCCCGTCTCCGCGTCGACGATCTTCACCTCGACGTGCGGGTGGACCCGCCCCACCGTGGAGACGCGCCGGTCCAGCGGATCATCCAGCGAGCTCTGGGTGGACACGGGCGAGGTCTCCGTCATGCCGTAGCAGATGGTCACCTCGCGCATGTTCATCCGCGACTGCACGTTCTTCATCACCTCCACCGGGCAGGGCGAACCAGCCATGATGCCGGTGCGCAACGTGGACAGGTCGAACTCCCCGAACCGCGGGTGGTCCAGCTCCCCGATGAACATGGTGGGCACGCCGTAGAGCGAGGTGCAGCGCTCGGCCTGCACCGCCTCGAGCACCGCCAGCGGCTCGAATGCCTCGCCCGGAATCACCATGCACGCGCCATGGGAGGTGCAGGCCAGGTTGCCCATCACCATCCCGAAGCAGTGGTAGAAGGGCACGGGGATGCACACCCGATCCTCCGGGCCGTAGCGCAGCACCTCTCCCACGAAGAAGCCGTTGTTGAGCACGTTGTGGTGCGACAGCGTGGCGCCCTTGGGAAAGCCCGTGGTGCCCGACGTGTACTGGATGTTGATCGGATCATCGAACTGGAGTGACGCCTCGCGGGCCTCCAGCTCGCGCGCGCTCGCCCTCTCCCCGCTGGCCAGCAACCGCTCCCAGTCGTCCTCCAGCACCAGCGCCTGCCGCAGCTGCGGGCAGCGGGGACGCACCTCCTCCAACATCTGGCGGTAGTTGGCCTGCCGGAAGCCTCGCGAGAGCAGCAGCACGCTCGTGCCGGACTGGACCAGCGCGTACTCCAGCTCCGCCGTCTTGTAGGCGGGGTTGAGGTTCACGAGGATGGCCCCCACGCGTGCCGCGGCGTACTGGGTCACCACCCATTCGAAGCGGTTGGGAGACCAGATGCCCACCCGGTCCCCCTTCTGCACGCCGGCCGCCATCAGCCCGAGCGCCACCCGCGTGGTCAGCTCCCAGAGCTGCCGATAGGTGGCTCGAAACCCCTGCGAGCGAACCACCAGCGCCTCGCGCTCCCCGTACCGCTCCACGGTGCGGCGGAGGTTCTGCCCCAGGGTGTCTCCCAGGAGCGGCGTGACGCTGGTGCCATGAGCGTAGGAAGGAGCGGAGGCCATGGCCGATCATCCCCCCACGCGCCCGGCACGCGGAGTGAAAAGCCTTGGAGCAGCGCACCATTGAACCATCCGTTATAGTGGAAAAGCCTCCGTTCTTCTGCCCGGGTTGGGTTAACGTCGCGCTCCCCATGGATGCCCCTTACGACAGGCTGTTCTCGGTCCTGCTGGAGAGCCGCGAGCGCCAGTGCTTCCCCTCGGAGATCCGCACCGCCGCGCCGGAGTTCGTGCAGCACGTGCTGGGGCTGCTCTTTCCCCACTTCGCCGAGCGGGTGGAGTGCGGCGCGGCCGCCGTGCGGCGCGACGTGATGGCGGTGGAGGCCAACCTCGTCCGGCTGCTGGCCCTGCTGGGGCCCCTCTACCCGGGCACGGACGCCACCATCCCCCAGCGCTTCATGGAGGAGCTGCCGGACATCTATGACTTCCTGCGGCAGGACGCCCAGGCCATCTACGAGGCGGATCCGGCCGCCCGCAGCGTGGACGAGGTGCTGCTCACCTATCCGGGCTTCTACGCCATCGCCATCTTCCGCGTGGCGCACGCGCTGCACGCGCTGGGCATGCCGCTGCTGCCCCGGCTGCTCACCGAGTTCGCCCACCAGCGCACCGGCGTGGACATCCACCCGGGCGCCACCATCGGCCGGCGCTTCGTCATCGACCACGGCACCGGCGTGGTGATCGGCGAGACGACGGTCATCGGCGACGGCGTGAAGCTCTACCAGGGCGTGACGCTGGGCGCGCTCGTGGTGGAGAAGAGCCTGTCGGACAAGAAGCGCCACCCCACGTTGGAGGATGACGTGGTGGTGTACGCCAACGCCACCATCCTCGGCGGCGGCACCGTGGTGGGCCGCGGCAGCATCATCGCCGGCAACGCCTGGCTCACCCAGAGCGTGCCGCCCCAGTCCGTCGTCAGCCGTCGTACCGAGGTGCGCCACCGCACCTCCAGCGCCGCCGAGGAACTCGGCGAGCTCGAGTTTCACATCTGAACCGCGAAGTCCCTCAACCCCCGAGGCTCACCCGAATGAAGGCCGCCAACATCCTGCAGACCATTGGCAACACCCCGCACGTCCGTATCAACCGGCTCTTTCCCTCGCGCGTCGAGGTGTACATGAAGCTGGAGCGGGCCAACCCGGGTGGCAGCATCAAGGACCGCATCGCCCTGTCGATGATCGAGGACGCCGAGCAGCGCGGCATCCTCAAGAAGGACAGCGTCATCATCGAGCCGACCAGCGGCAACACGGGCATCGGCCTGGCCATGGTGGCGGCGGTGAAGGGCTACAAGCTCATCCTGGTGATGCCCGAGTCCATGAGCCAGGAGCGGCGCCGGCTGATGGCCGCCTACGGGGCCACCTTCGAGCTCACCCCGCGCGCACAGGGCATGAAGGGCGCCATCGCCCGCGCCCAGGAGATGGTGACGCAGACGCCCAACGCGTGGATGCCTCAGCAGTTCGAGAACGAGGCCAACATCGAGGTCCACAAGCGCACCACGGTGAAGGAGATCCTCCAGGACTTCCCCGAAGGGCTCGACTACCTGATTACGGGCGTGGGCACCGGCGGCCACATCACCGCGTGCGGCGAGGAGCTGAAGAAGACGTGGCCGAAGCTGAAGGTGTTCGCGGTGGAGCCGGTCAAGTCGCCCGTCATCAGCGGCGGGCAGCCCGGGCCGCACCCCATCCAGGGCATCGGCGCGGGCTTCATCCCCAAGAACCTGCGCACCAGCGCCATCGACGGAGCGATCCAGATCCCCGAGGAGGAGGCGTTCGACTTCGCTCGCCGCTCGGCGCGCGAGGAGGGCATCTTCGTCGGCATCTCGTCGGGCGCGGCGCTGGCGGCGGTAAACCGGAAGCTCGCCGAGATTCCGGATGGCAGCCGGGTGCTCACCTTCTGCTACGACACGGGCGAGCGCTACCTCTCCATCGAGAACCTCTTCTAGGGCCCGCTCAGGCGAGCCCGCGCAGCATGAACCCCCAGTAGAGCCTCGGCAGGCCGTAGCGCTTCATCAGCCACATGTCGTGCCGCTCCTGGAGGGTGTTGATGAGCGGGAAGCTCGGAGTGGGCTTCCCGTCGTAGTCGAACTCGGCCAGCAACAGCCGGCCGTAGCCCGTGGTGAGCGGGCACGAGGCATAGCCGTCATAACGCGCCACGGGCTCGCGGCCCGCCATCACCGCCAGCAGGTTCTCCACCAGCACGGGCGCCTGCTTGCGGATGGCGGCGCCCGTGCGCGAGGTGGGCAGGTCCGAGGCGTCTCCCAGCGCGAACACCTCCGGGTAGTCCGGGTGCCGGAGCGTGTACTTGTCCGCCTTCACCCAGCCCTTGCTCGGGCCTTGTTGGTGCGCCAGGGGACCGCGCTGGATGAAGTCCGGCGCGCTCTGCGGCGGCGTGACGTGCAGCAGCTCGTAGGGGATGACCACCTGCTCCTGGCCGCCCTCCCCGCGCGTCACCTCGAAGACGGCTTCGCGCTTGTCGCCCCGTACCTCCACCAGGTTGTGCTGGAAACGCGTGTCGATGCCGTAGCGCGCCACCACGCCCTGGAGCACCTCGGCGAACGGCTTGACGCCGAAGATGGCCTTGCCGGCCGAGCCGAAGATGACCTTCGCCCGAGAGAGCTTCCCGGTGCGCCGCCAGTGGTCGGCCGCCAGGTACATGATCTTCTGCGGAGCCCCGGCGCACTTCACCGGCGTGGCTGGGTGCGTGAAGAGCGCGGTGCCCCCCTGGAAGCCACGGATCAGATCCCACGTCTTCGGCGCCAGCGCGAAGTCGTAGTTGCTGGACACGGAGGGCGTCTTCAGCGCCTCGCGCAGCCCCCGCACCTTGTCCCAGTCGAGCTGGATGCCCGGCGCCACGACCAGATAGTCGTAGCCCACGCGCAGGCCCTCGGCGGTGCGCACCTCGCGGGCGACGGGGTCCACCTCCACCGCCCGATCCTGGATCCACCGCACGTCCCGGGGGATGAGGCGCGCCTCGTCCCGCACGGTGTCCTCCGCGCGCGCCACGCCCGCCCCCACCAGCGTCCACATCGGCTGGTAGTAGTGCTGGCGGGAGGGCTCGATGATGGCCATGTCCTTCACGCCCCGGCGCCGCAGCCGCGCCGCCACGGAGATGCCCGCCGTGCCTCCGCCAATGAGCACGACGCGGAAATGCTCACGCGCGGGTACCAGGGCGATCGGTGAAGCAGGAGCCTGGGTTGTCGGAACAGTGCTCATGGAGTCTCCCTCACTGGAACGTTTGGGTTGGGTCTCTCCCCGTAGAGCAGGGACCGTGCCAGGGAGGTCCCGCGTCGGTCCTCGCCTGGGCGCGCAAACCTTGCGCCTGGGCGCTCTCTCCTGAAACGCTTCACGAAACGTTGCTGAAACGCCCGGCTGCCTGGGTCAGGAGAGAACATCCATGAAGAGCGGTGCCAGGCTCCTGCCTGAAGAAGTGCTGAGGCACTCGCTGAGGGCCCTGGAGCTGTTCGCCGGTCCCACCGTGCTGCTCGATGCGCAAGCCCGGGTGCTCGCGCTGGGAACCGAGGCACAGGCCCTGACCGAGAACCGCCTGAGCCCTGGGCAGCGACTCCATGAGGGCTTCGCCAAGACGGCGGAGAATGAACTTCAGGCGGCGCTGCGCTCGCCACGCGAGGCGGTGGTCTCGCTGGCGGGCCCCACGGCCAGCCCGAGGACACGGGCGCTCCGGGTGCGCGCCACGCCCTTGGCGGAAGAAGGTCGGAGCACGGGCTGGGCCGTTCACCTGTCCCCCTGCCACGTGGACCCCAACAGCCGCGAGGAACTCTTCCACGGCCTGTGGACACAGGACCTGCGGATGCGGCGGCTCTTCCGCATCATCGAGAAGGCCGCGCGGACGGAGGCCAATGTCCTGGTCCGAGGCGAGAGCGGCACCGGCAAGGAGCGGGTCGCCACCGCCCTGCACGCCCTCTCGTCCCGAGCCCGAGGCCCCTTCCGGGCCATCAACTGCGCGGCGCTCTCCCCCAGCCTTCTGGAGAGCGAGCTGTTCGGTCATGTGCGCGGTGCCTTCACGGGGGCCGTACGCGACAGCCCGGGTCACTTCCGCCTGGCCCAGGGAGGCACGCTCTTCCTGGACGAGGTGGCGGAGCTGTCTCCGGAGCTGCAGGCCAAGCTGCTGCGCGTGCTGGAGACTCGCACCATCATCCCCGTGGGCGGGCGCGAGCCCATCTCGGTGGACGTGCGCATCGTGGCCGCCACCCACCGCGCCCTGCGCCAGGAGGTGGAGCAAGGCCGCTTCCGCGCGGACCTCATGTACCGGCTGCGCGTGGTCCCCATCTTCCTGCCGGCCTTGCGCGAGCGCCCGGGCGACATCCTCCCGCTGGCCGAGCGCTTCCTCGCCGAGCTCAACGCCCGCGGGAGCCATCCCGTCCTGCGCATCTCCGCCCAGGCTCGGCGCCAGCTCCAGGAGTATGCCTGGCCCGGCAACGTGCGAGAGCTGCGCAACGTCATGGAGTACGCCCACGTCATGAGCGAAGGGCCCACGCTCACGGAGGCCGAGCTGCCGCCCGAGTTCAACGAGCAGGCACGCCCCGCGCGTCTACGTCGCTCCCTCGCCAGCCCTGCTCCCACCGCCGTACAGCCTCGGGACCTCCACCTGGAGGACATCCACCGGGCACTCGAGCAGACCCAGGGCAACCGTGTACGCGCCGCCTCCCTGCTGGGCATCAGCCGCGTCACCCTGTGGCGGCGACTTCGCGAAGGGCAAGGGGCCAAGGCGCGCTGAAACGTTGCATGAAACACTTCCGCAACGCTTGGAGCTGGCCCGCTCGGGTGAGGTCGGCTTGGCACGAGGGGGATTCCTGCTGGCACGCGGCTCGCAATGAGAGTTCGGCCGGAGGGATGACGCCGTGCTCTTTCGTCAGCTTTTCGATCCCGAGTCCTCGACGTACACGTATCTGGTCGCTGATCCGACGACCCGGCAAGCCGCCCTCATCGACCCCGTGCTGGAGCAGCTCGAACGGGATCTCACGTTGGTGAAGGAGCTGGGTCTGACGCTGACGCACGTGCTGGAGACGCACGTCCACGCGGACCACGTGACAGCCTCGGGGCAGCTGCGCGAGCACACGGGCTGCCAGGTGGTCGCGAGCCAGGGCGGAGCCTCCTGCGCGGACCGGCACGTTCGGCACGGCGAGAGGGTGAAGGTGGGCGAGCTCTCCTTCCAGGTGCTCTCCACGCCAGGCCATACGGACGACAGCGTGAGCTACCTGCTGGGAGACCGTGTCTTCACGGGGGACGCGCTCATGGTGCGCGGCACTGGCCGCACCGACTTCCAGAACGGCGACGCCGGGCAGCTCTACGACTCCATCACCCGCACCCTCTTCACGCTGGCGGATGAGACGCTGGTGTACCCCGCCCACGACTACAAGGGCCGCACGGTGACAACGATCGGCGAGGAGAAGCGGTTCAACCCGCGCCTGGCCGGCAAGGACCGCGCCGCCTTCATCCAGCTCATGGACGAGCTCCACCTGCCGCCCCCGAAGAAGCTCGACATCGCGGTCCCCGCCAACCGCTCCTGTGGCCTCGGCCCGGCGCTTCCCCAGGTCTGATCTTCATGCATTCGGAACGCATCCTCTCCGTGGCTCCCGCTGGCCTGGAGGATCTGCCAGCTTCCGTGCGTCGCATCGACGTGCGCGAGCCCTCTGAGTTCGCGGGGCTCCTCGGCCGCCTCCCGCGCACCGAGTTGATTCCCCTCGCCAGCCTCCCAGCGGCCGCCGAGTCCTGGGCGCGCACCTCACCACTCCTCCTCATCTGCCGATCGGGAGCGCGCTCCTTGAAAGCAGCGCAACTGCTGACGACCAGCGGCTTCACCACGCTCTACAACCTGGAGGGTGGAATGCTCGCGGTGCGCGAAGCGGGCTTCACGGTAGAGGGGCCGTCCCAGCCCATGCACACGAGCCCTGGACAGATTCGGGAGGCCTTGTGTGCCGCGCTGCGAGAACTCTACCCCTCGCCTCCCCCGTATGAGTCGCTGTTCACGGACCACACCTCAGCCTCCCACCCGAACCGTCAGGAATTCCTCGGCGCCCTAGAACGACTGCGAGCGCGGGCCCACGCGGACAGGCTGGAGGCCCATGCCATCGACACGCACATGCGGCATCTGAGGGATCTGGTGGCGCTCCTCCAGGAACAGCAGGCGTGGGTGCCATGACGACGCTGCTGCTCGGTGCCGCCCTCATGCTGGTGGCGGGGCTCTCGCTGGGGCTGCTCGGCGGCGGCGGCTCCATCCTGACGGTGCCCATCCTCGTGTACGTGCTCGGCATGGAGCCACGGAGCGCCATCGCCACCTCCCTGGTGGTCGTCGGGGTGACGAGCGCGACGGGCATGCTCTCGCATGCGCGGGCGGGTCGTTTGGAATGGCGGGTGGGCCTCCTCTTCGGCGCGGCGGGAATGGTGGGAGCGGCGGTCGGCGGTCGCGTCGGGAAGTTCGTTCCCCCGGCGCTGCTGCTCGTCGCCTTCGCGGGCATGGTGCTCGCCACGGCCATCGCCCTGTTGCGCTACCACCCGGCTCCGGTCTCCCTTCCCATGGGGTCCGCGCGGCAGCGCTTGTTCGTGGTGCTCCGCAACGGCTTCGGCGTGGGCCTCCTGACCGGCCTGGTCGGCGCGGGCGGAGGCTTCATGGTGGTGCCCGCCCTGGTGCTCTTTGGCGGACTCTCCATGCCGCGAGCAGTGGCCACCTCGCTCCTCGTCATCACGCTCAACTCGGCCTCGGGGCTCTTCAGCGCCACCCAGTCCGGCGCGCCCGTGGACTGGGTGCTGGCCGGGGGCATGTCGGGGACCGCCATCGCCGGCTCGCTCGTGGGAGCCCGGCTGGGTCGTGGCCTCTCCCCCGAAGGGCTGCGCACCGGCTTTGCGCTCTTCATCGCGGCGCTCGGTGTCTTCATCCTCACCCGCGAGCTCGCTACGCTCGTCCATGTCACCTCCGGGAGGGCTGCCCTGGCGGGTGGCCTCTCCGCCGGAGCGCTTATCCTGGTCAGCGCTCCCCTCTTGAGGAGACGCTGGGTACGCGAGCAGCCTTCTCCATGATGACCTTCCCCATGCACCCCTTCATCACCGCCCTCATCGGGGGCGCGCTCATTGGCCTGAGCGCCTCGCTCCTTCTGCTCTTCAACGGCCGCATCGCCGGCATCAGCGGAATCGCGGGAGGACTCCTCTCCACTCCCAACCGGAGCGAGTGGGCCTGGCGGCTCGCCTTCCTGTGCGGACTGCTGGGAGGAGGGCTGCTGCTCCGGGCCTTCTGGCCTCATGTGCTGGGGGCGCCCATCGTGTCCGGAGCGGCCTGGGTGGTGGCCTCCGGGCTCCTGGTGGGATTCGGCACGCGGCTGGCCAACGGCTGCACCAGCGGGCATGGCGTGTGCGGTATCTCCCGGGGCGCCCCACGCTCCCTCGTGGCCACCCTCACCTTCATGGCCACCGGCGCCATCACCGTCTTCCTCGTCCGCCATGTCCTCGGCGGTGCGCCATGAGCACGTGGGTCACGGCGGCGGTGGCAGGGCTCCTCTTCTCGCTCGGCCTGGGTATGGGAGGCATGACGGATCCAGCCCGAGTCCAAGGCTTCCTGGACTTCACGGGCGCCTGGGATCCCACCCTTGCCTTCGTGATGGGCGGCGCGCTCGCGGTCCATGCTCCCTTCTCCTGGCTCATCCGCCGCCGGAGCGCTCCGGTGCTGGCCCCTGCCTTCCCCGAGTTGTCGAAGACACGGGTGGACGGGCGGCTCCTCCTCGGGGCCTCGCTGTTCGGCATGGGCTGGGGACTCTCCGGCTACTGTCCGGGCCCGGCCCTGACCTCTCTCGTCACGGGAGGCGGAATGGTGGCCCTCTTCGTCCTCTCCATGTTGGGAGGCATGTGGCTCTTCGACAGCCTCTCCAACTCCTCCGGCAGGGCGAAGAAGAGACAGACTACCGAGCGCGTCGGCGAGCCCACACGGGAAGCAGCATGAGCACCACCCACGCCAGGCTCGCCGCTCCTCCGGGCCCGGATTGGCAGCCGCTCTTGGGCGCCTCGGGGCTCAGCTCCACCGTCACCGTGAAGGTACAGCTCGCCGTCTTCCCGCCCGCGTCACTCGCGGTGGCGGTCACCACCGTCTCTCCCAGAGGCAAGGTGCTGCCGAAGGCAGGGCTGTAGCTCACCTCGGGCTCCGTGAGGTTGTCCGTCGCGCTCACCCCGGAGAAGCTCACCACCGCCCCCTCCTCCGTCGAGGCCTTGGCGTACTGCGGGCCTGGACAGGTGATGGACGGATCCACCCTGTCGATGAGGTTGACGCGGAAGGTGCATTGGGAGCTGTTGCCCGCCACATCCTCCGAGGAGAGGGTGACGAGCGTGTCCCCCACCGGGAAGGTGCTCCCGGAAGGATGGCTGGCGCTCACCTGCGGCGGGGAGACGGCCTCCTCCACCTGGGGCTCATAGGTGACGACCAGCTCCTCCGCGCTCGTGACCACCCGCGCCACATCCGGCGGGCAGGTGAGCCGCGGCGCTGTCGTGTCCCGAATCTCGACCGGGAAGGTACAGCGGGACTCCTTCAACGCCGCATCGCGCGCGACGACCTCGACGAGCGTCGTCTGGATCGGGAACGTGGTCCCGGGGGCCTGGCTGTACTCCAGCGCCACCGTGCTCGAGACGGCGTCGCTCGCCACCACGAAGTAGTTGGCCACCGCGCCCGCCGCGCTCGTGGCCTCCTGCTGCACCCGCTCCGGACACAGCAGCAGCGGAGGGGTGGTGTCGTTTACGCGCACCTGGAAGGTACACATGTTGCGGTTCCCCCCCAGGTCCCTGGCGGTGACGCTCACCGGCTGCGCCCCCACGCCGAAGGCATGCCCGGAAGGCAGGGAGTAGTTCACCGTGAGGCCCGAGAGAGCGTCATCCAGCACGGTCGCGGGTGGGTAGGAGACCACCGTGCCCTGGGAGCTGACGGCCTCCACCTCCAAGTCCCCCGGACAGGCGAGGCTGGGCGTGGAGCAGTCCACCCCGCCGAACGGCAGGACAAACAGCTCCTCGCCCCTGGAAGGATCCGTCGCCACGAAGAAGAGGCTCTGACCGGAGAGCACGAAGCCGTGGGGACTGGAGCTCCCGGCCGGCATGAGGTCCGCCATCCGGAAGGTGCCCTCGGGCGTCCCGTCGCTCCTCCAGGGCTCATTGCCGGAGACGAGATCATCCAGCGACATCAGGAGCATCCCCGGCCCCGGCGTCAGCGACCAGTCCGGCGGGTTGCCCATGGGAACGATGTCCTTCACCAGCCGGGTCCCATCCCTCGTCCCGTCGCTGCGCCACAGCTCCAACCCGCTCACGCCGTCATTGGCCACGAAGAACAGGGTGTTGCCCATGGCGGTGAGCGTCTGGGGATCCGAGCCCGAGTTGCCCGCCTGGATGTCCTTGACGATGACGGTGCCGGCGCCCGTGCCATCGCTCTTCCACAGCTCCTTGCCAGACACCCCCTGAACCTCCAGCACGAAGAAGAGCGTGTTCCCCATGGCCTCGAGGTCCTGCGGGGAGGGATCATTGGGGCCGGTGAAGTCCTTGACGAGCGTCACCCCCGTGCCGTTGCTCTTCCAGAGCTTGGCGTTGCCCGTGGCACTGCCCTCGACGGCGGTGAAGAAGAGCGTCTGCCCCACGGGCGTCAGCTCACCGGGAAAGCTGGACTCGATCCCGGGAGCGAGGTCCGCCACGCGCAGGGTTCCCAGATCCGTCCCATCGCTCTTCCACAGCTCATAGCCGCTGTCGCCGGTGCTGCTGTCCCGACCGTTGGCCGAGAAGAAGAGCAGGTTGCCCATCGCCGTGAGGCCCGTCGGGTACGAGCCCCCCAGGCCCTCGGCGATGTCCTTGACGCGCACCGTGCCCGAGGGCGTGCCGTCGCTCTTCCACAGCTCGACGTCGTCGTTCGGCCCTTCGTACGCCACGAAGAACAACGTGCTGCCCACGGCGGTGAGCTCGGCGTTCAAGGCCGGCACCATGTCCGGGAAGCTCTTGAGCCGCACGGTGCCCACGTCCGTCCCATCGCTCTTCCACAGCTCCAGGCCCACGGGCCCCAAGGGCACCAGGAAGAACAGGGTGCTGCCCACGGCGGTGAGCTCTCGGGGAGAGGCATTGGCGCCCCCCGGCCGGATGTCCGCCACGCGCTGGGTCCCCGCCTCGGTCCCATCGCTGCGCCACAGCTCGACGCCGGACACGCCATCGTCGGCGGCGAAGAACAGCGTCCCATTCACATCCACCAGCTCGGAGATGAAGGAGCTGTCGGCGCCGGGAGCGATGTCCCGCACCACGACCGGCGCGGCACACGGCTGGGTCGACCCCAGCGCCGCCGCCCTGTGCCAGGGCCAGAAGCTCGCCGCCACGAGGAGCAGGAGGAACAACCGCGGGTGTGTCGCGCGCTGCATGGTTCCGCTCTTCCCAGGGCCGAGGCCCTGGCTCCTGTCTACCTCAGTTTCGCCATGGGCGGGAGCCCTGTTCCCGGCTCGGGCCGAGCCCCCAAAAAGACAGCGGCCGGTGCCCCTGTTCCGGGCACCGGCCGCCTGAGACTTCACTCGGTCAGGACTAGCGCTTGGCCAGCGTGCCCTCGCCCTTGACCGTCGTGGGAGCCACGATGCCGTTGGAGGGCACGGACACCGTGCACGCCGCGGACGTCGTGTTGCCCGAGCTATCGCCCACCAGGAAGTTCACCGTGTACACGCGGGTCTGACCGGGCTGGGTCTTCGCCTTCAGGGTGAACTTGCTGTTGTCGACGATGATGATGTCATCCGCGTCGGTCGCAGGCTGGTTGCTGGTGATGTCCGTGATGAGACCCAGGCTGTTGATGTCCATGTAGCCCTCGCAGACATCCCAGGCGAACGTGCACTCGCTCAGCTGCATCGTGCGCATGGTGTTGTCGGCGGGCGTGAGCCGGATGGTGGGCTTCACCGTGACCTCGGGCTGGAAGGTATCGACGACTTCCACCGTGCGGCTGACCGGGTCGGCCCAGTTATAGGCACCGTCACGCACCTGGTACTGCAGGGTGTACGTGCCGGGGATCTGCTTGTTCACCTCGCCGAAGCGGAGCACCGCCGCGGACAGGTCGCCGTAGCACTGGTCCTCGGCCCAGGCGCCCTGATCGACGTAGGGGTTCGGATCCTCTTCCGGATCCTCATCCGGATCGTTCGGGTTGTCGGTGGGCAGGAAGCACTCGACCTGCTCCGTGTCCGAACCGACGAGGCCGAGCACCGGCTTGAGGGTATCCGTCACGTAGACCGAGAGGATGGCGCTGTCGGTGTTGTAGGCCTCATCCCACGCCAGGTACTGCACATAGTAGAGACCCTCGACCTCGGTGGTCGGGCCGGGACCGAAGTCATCCGGATCGCCGCCCGGGCCGCCGGGCAGGCCGTCCTCGTCGTCGTCGCCCGTGTTGTACTGGTGCACGGGGATGGAGCCCTCGCAGGTGTCGGTCGCGGTGGCGACCGGCGCCTCCCAGATGTTGCCAATCGCGTGGCCCGTGCACTCGTAGTAGATGTTCTGGTCCTCCAGAGACAGCTCCGGAACCCCCGTGTCCTCGACCGTGATGGTGCGAGTCACCGGCACCGTGCTCGTGTTGCCCGCCGTGTCCGTGGCCGTGTAGGTCACCGTGTACTGGCCCGGCACGCTCGGCAGCGAGGACGGGGTAGCGGTGATCGTCACGCCGTTGGGGTAGCAGGCATCCGTGGCCGTCACACCCAGCGCGGGCTGAGTGCCGCACTCGATGGTCTCACCGTCGTTGTTGGCGATGATGGTCGGCGCCGTCGTGTCCTGCACGTGCAGGTTGATGGTGTCGAACGCCAGGTGGCCCACGTTGTCGCGCGCCTGGTAGCGAGCGATGTAGTCACCCTCGACGTTGATGTTCAGGTCCGTGAACTCGCGGAAGATGGTCGAGGAGACGTTGCCCTGGCACTGGTCCGTCGCCGTACCGGTCGGATCGGTGAAGGTGCTGATGGCGCACTCGAGGGTGACGTCCTCCACGCTCATGGTCAGCGTCGGACCTTCGTTGTCCTGGACGATGACGTTGCGCGAGGCCGGCGTGGTGTTTCCGCTGCTGTCGGAGGCCTGGTAGTTGACCAGGTAGCCGCCCGGCACCTCCAGGTTCACGTTGTTGGAGACCACCGTGACCGGACGCGCGCCCGAGCAGATGTCGTTGGCCGTGCCGCCCAGCTCCTCGTACGCGTTGCCTTTGCACTCGAGGAACGTCGGGTTGGGCCCGTTGAGCGAGATGGTGGGCCCCAGCGTGTCGAGCACCGTCACGAAGCGCGTCACCGTGGGCGAGATGTTGCCCACCGTGTCCTGCGCCGTGTAGCGCAGCGGGTAGGTGCCCGCCGTGGTGTGGTCCACCGTGCCCGTCACCGTCACCGGCACCGGCCCCGCGGTGCACAGGTCGGTGGCCGTGGCGCCCGGATCCTCGTACGGAGAACCGCACTCCATGACCTGGTTGCTCGGACCATTGAGCGTGATGGTCGGCGGCGTGTTGTCGTTCACGCGCACCGTGCGGACCACCGGCGAGACCGTCTGGTTGCCGGACGGATCCGTCACGCTGTAGGTGATGCGGATGGCACCCGGCTGGCTCGGATCCGGCGTCTGGGTGGCGACGATGACCGGCGTCAGGTTGCCGGCGCACACGTCGCTGGCCGTAGCGCCCGGATCGACGTAGCTGGTGCCGCACTCGAACGTGTCGTTGACCGGGCCCTGCACCGTGATGGTGGGAGCCAGGGTGTCGCTCACGTTCACCGTACGGCTGAGCGACGGGGCAGCCTGACCGGCGGGGTCAACCACGTTGTAGACCACCGGGTAGGAGCCAGGCACGCCCGTGTTCACCGTGCCGCTGACGGTGATGGAGCCCGTCAGGTCCCCGAAGCACGCGTCGTTGGCCATGGCACCCGGGTCGTTGTACGGCGAACCGCACTCGAGGTTCTGGGTCGCCGGGCCGTTGAGGGCCAGGGTGGGCGGAGCGTTGTCGTTCACCGTCACCGTGCGAACCACCGGAGAGGTGACGCTGTTGCCGGACGGATCCGTCGCGCTGTAGGTGATGGTGAAGGAAGTGCCCGGAGCGCTCGGGTTGCCGCTCTGCTGAGCGACCACCGTCACGTTGCCGGCGCACTGGTCGGTCGCCGAGGCGCCCGGATCGACGTAGGCCGAGCCGCACTCATGCACCTGGTCGGCGGGGCCGTTGACCGTGATGGCCGGGGCCAGCGTGTCACGCACCGTCACCGCGCGGTTGACCGGCGCGGCGGCATTCCCGCCCACGTCGGACACGTTGTAGGTGACCGTGTAGGTGTTCAGCACCGCGGGGTCCACCGTGCCGCTGCGCACGATGCGAGCGGTCAGGTCGCCCTCGCACAGGTCGTTGGCCTCGGCGCCAGGGTCGACGTAGGCGCTGTTGCACTCGACCAGCTGCGTGGCAGGACCGACGAGCGACAGGGTGGGCGGCAGCTCGTCGCTGACGTTCACCGTGCGCTGCACCTGGGCGCTCTGCACGCCGTCCGACGCGCTGTAGGTGATGGTGTAGCTGCCACCCTGGTTCGGGTTCACCACACCGCTGATCTGGACCGTCAGGTTACCGACGCACGCGTCGTTGGCCGTGGCGCCCAGCTCGTTGTAGGGCGAACCGCACTCCAGGCCCACGGTGGCCGCGCCGTTGAGCGCGATGACCGGAGCGGAGCTGTCGGTCACCGTCACCGTGCGCGACTCCGCGGCGGTGGTCTGGTTGCCCGACGGGTCGGCCACGCGGTAGCTCAGGGTGTAGGTGCCGCCCGCGCCCGTGTTCACCGAGCCCGTGCGGACAATGGCGCCCGTCAGGTCACCGGCGCACACGTCGCTGGCCGTCGCACCCGGATCCGCATACGGACCATTGCCGCACTCGAACTGCTGGTTGAGCGGGCCGAGGACCGTGATGGAGGGAGCCAGCGTGTCGCTGACGTTGACGGTGCGGTTGACCGCCGGAGCGCTCTGGCCCGCCTGATCCGTCACGTTGTAGGTCAGCGTGTAGGGGGCCGGCACCATGTGGTTCACCGTGCCCGAGACCGTGATGCGGCTCGTCACGTCCCCGAAGCACACGTCGTTAGCCGTGGCGAGCGGATCGACGAACGGAGTGCCGCACTCGAGGCCCTGGGTGGCAGAGCCATTGAGCACCAGCACCGGCGGCTCGTTGTCGTTCACCGTCACCGAGCGGGTGACCGGCGAGGTGTACGAGTTACCCGACGGATCCGTCACGCTGTAGGTGTAGGTGATGACACCCGGCTGAGAGGGATTGCCCGTCTGAGCGACCGTGATGCGGTTGGTCACGTTACCGGCGCACGCATCCTCGGCCGTGGCGCCCGGGTCGATGTAGTTGCTGCCGCACGCATACGTGTCGTTCAGCGGCCCCTGAAGCGTGAGGCTCGGAGCCAGCGTGTCGTCGTACGTCACCGTGCGGGTGACCGCCGGAGCGCTGCGGCCCGACGGATCCGTCACGTTGTAGGTCAGCGTGTAGGGGACGTCGATGACGGTGGGGTCCACGGTGCCGGTGCGAACGATGCGAGCCGAGATGTTGCCGGCGCACAGGTCGTTGGCCGTGGCGCCCGGATCGTTGAACGGCGTCTTGCACTCCAGCGTCTGGTTGGCAGGGCCGGTAAGGGCCAGCGTCGGAGGCAGCGTGTCAGCGACCGTCACCGTGCGGCCGGTGGCCGAGGTGCCGGTGTTGCCCGACGGGTCGGTGGCCGTGTAGCGGATGACGTAGTCCTGCGGCGCGTTCGGATCCACCACGGTGCTGGGCACCGCGGGCAGCGCCCCGGCGCACGCATCGTTGGCCGTCGCGCCCGGATCGGCGTACGGGCCGTTGCCGCACTCGATCTGCTGGCTGAGCGGACCGGTGACGGTGACGACAGGGGCCAAGGTGTCGCTGACGTTGACGGTGCGGTTGACCGCCGGAGCGCTCTGGCCCGACGGATCCGTCACGTTGTAGGTCAGCGGGTAGCTGCCCGGCGCACCCGTGTTCACCGTGCCGGTGACCGTGATGCGGCTCGTCACATCCCCGAAGCACACGTCGTTGGCCGTGGCGCCCGGATCGGCGTACGGGTTGCCGCACTCCAGGCTCTGGGTCGCATTGCCCAGCAGCACCAGCGTGGGCGGCTCGTTGTCGTCCACCGTCACGGTGCGAACCACCGGCGAGGTGACGCTGTTGCCGGCCGGATCCGTCGCGCTGTAGGTGATGGTGAAGGAGCCCGGCTGGCTCGGGTTGCCGCTCTGCTGGGCGACCACCGTCACGTTGCCGGCGCACAGGTCATTGGCCGTGGCGCCCGGATCCACGTAGGTGGAGCCGCACTCGAAGGCATCATTGGTCGGGCCGTTGACCGTGATGGACGGAGGCAGCGAGTCGCTGACGCCCACCGGGCGAGTGGCCGTGACCGTGTGGCCCTGGCCGTCCGACACGCTGTAGCCCAGCTCGTAGTTGCCAGGCGTGCCCGTGTTCACGCCGCCGGTGGTCACGATGGCGCCCGTGAGGTCGCCAGCGCACAGGTCGTTAGCGGTGGCACCCGGATCGTTGTACGGCGAGGCGCACTCCACGTTGGAGGGACCAGGCCGCAGCGTCAGCGTCGGCGCCAGCGTGTCGCTCACCGTCACCACACGGCCGCCAGCGGCGGTGCCCGTGTTGCCCGACGGGTCCGTGGCACTGTAGGTGATGGTGGAAGAGCCCGGCACTCCCGGGTTCACCACACGGCTAGGCACCGCGGGCAGGGCCCCGGCGCACGCGTCGTTGGCCGTCGCGCCCGGGTCAGCGTAGGAGCCGTCACCGCACTCCACCGCGATGGCGGAGGCACCCACCATGGTCACGGCGGGAGCCAGCGTGTCGCGCACGGTCACCTGGCGGTTGGCCGTAGCAACATGGCCCTCGTCGTCCGTGGCGGTGTAGGTCAGCGTGTAGGGCGCAGGCGCCATGTTGTTCACGCTGCCGGAGATGACCGGCGTCAGCGGACCGTCGCACTGGTCGTTGGCCGTGGCGCCCTGCTCCGTGTACGCCGTGGCGCACTCCAGGTTCTGAGTCGCCGCGCCGTTGAGCGAAAGCACCGGAGCCAGCGTGTCGCTCACCACCACCGTGCGGCTGCCCGCCGAGGTGCCCGTGTTACCCGACGGGTCGGTGGCGCTGTAGGTAATCGTGGTGGAGCCCGTCTGGCCCGGGTTCGCCACGCGGCTGGGCACCGCGGGCAGCGTCCCGGCGCACGCGTCGTTGGCCGTCGCACCCGGATCGGCGTAGTCGGTCGCACCGCACTCCACCGGCAGGGTGGAGGGGCCCACCATCGTCACCGTGGGAGCAATCGTATCGGTGACGTCCACCACGCGCTCGGCCGAGGCCGTACGACCGGCAGGATCCGTCACGGTGTAGCCAACCTGGTAGGTGGCCGGCTGCTGGGCGTTCACGGCGCCCGTGGTCACGATCGAGGCCGTCAGGTCACCGGCGCACTGGTCGTTGGCGGTGGCGCCCGGGTCGTTGTACTCCGAGGCGCACTCCACGTTGGAGGGACCGGGCCGAACCGTCAGCACCGGAGCCAGCGTGTCGCTCACCACCACCGTGCGGCTGCCAGCGGCGACGCCGGTGTTACCCGACGGGTCCGTGGCGCTGTAGGTAATCGTGGTGGAGCCCGGCTGGTTCGGGTTCGCCGTGCCGTTGGCCACGGCGGGCAGCACGCCCGCGCACGCATCGTTGGCCGTCGCGCCCGGGTCGGCGTAGGAGCCGTCACCGCACTCCACCGGAATGGTGCCCGGGCCCGTCATGGTCACCACGGGAGCCAGCGTGTCGGAGACCGTGACGACGCGGCTCTTCTCATCGGCCGCGTGGCCGGTGGGGTCCGTCACGTTGTAGCGAACGATGTAGCTGTTGGGCGCCATGTGGTTCACGGAGCCCGCGATGGTCGGGGTCAAGGTGCCCGCGCACTGGTCATTGGCCGTGGCGCCCGGCTCGGCGTACGCCGTGCCGCACTCCAGGCCCTGATTGGCCGCGCCATTCAGGGTGATGACCGGCTTGAGCGTGTCGGACACCGCGACGGTGCGCGTCACCTCGGGAGCGCTGTTACCCGCCTCATCCTGAACGTTGTAGCGAACCGTATAGGAGGCAGGCGTGTTCGGGTTCACCGCGCCCGTCACCACGATGGCACCCGTCAGGTCCATCTCCGGGCACGCATCGTTGGCGGTGGCGCCCGGATCCGAGTACGCCGAGCCGCACTCCAGCGACTGGTTGGAAGAACCGGAGAGCGCCAGGGTCGGAGCCTGGTCATCCGTCACGGTCACCGTGCCGGTGCAGGAAGACGACTGGCCCGAGTTATCCGTACACGTCAGGGTCACCACCGTCTGGCCGAGGCCGTAGACGGGCATGGGGTCCTGACTGCAGTTGCCATCCTCGAGGTCTCCATCCTCATCGTAGGAGCCGTTGTTGATGTCCGCGTAGGCGCCGCAAGCGGACCCGGCGCCGACCGTCACGTTCCGGCACACGGCCACCGGAGGATGAGACTCATTGGGGATATTGGGGAACTTGCAGGACGCAGTGCAGGTGCCCAGGTTACCGCTGATGTCACGACCGTTGCCGAAGCCCAGGTCGCACTCCTCACCGGCGTTCACGATGCCGTCGCCGCACCAGTCGTACTTGCACGACCACGAGCAGGTGTCCTCGCGACTCGCCGGGAAGTTGGTGGCGCGCTGGCCGTTGACGCCGTCACCCAGGTCGCACTCCTCACCCGACGGCATGTAGTCCGGGTTACCGCAGCCCAGGGACCTGGCCATGGCGCCGCGAGCGAGGATGTAGGGCGTGCCCGCGATCCCCTCACCCGCATCGTAATCGAAGTAAGGCCAGGAGCCGGGCATGCTGCCATCCGTATCCACGGCAAGCGCGGCGATGGCGAAGTTGCGCTCCGGGTAGCTGGTGAACACCGACCTCGCCACACAGGCCGAGTCGCCGCCCAGCAGCCAGTTCCCCACGTTCATCATGGGATTGTTGTCGAACGGGGCCATGGCGATGGCGTGACCGGTCTCCGAGCAGGGCACACCCGCAACGGTGAAGCTGCCGAACGGCTCCAGCAGCGTCACGGCCGTGTTGGGCGCGGCATCCTGATAGGCGCAGCCCAGCGAGATGTACATACCCGTCGTGCGGACACCACCCGAGGTAACGAAGTTGACGCTGCTCGTCACCATGTCGGAGATGTTGTTGCTGGCGGGGTTCGTGCCGAAGATCACGACGGGACCATCGACGATGGCGCCCCACTTGGCCCGGGTCTCAATGGCGGCCTGGAAGGCCTCCTCACCCGCCTGACAGGCCGCGTCACCGATGATGAGGGCGCGGTACGTCATGAACTGCTCGGCCGTCTTCTCGCGCCACCCGTCGGCGTCGACGATCTCTACCGCCATCGTGCCGTTCGAGCTGTTTTCCGCCGCGAAGGCCTCGAGGCTGCCCTCACCACTGGAACCCAGGATGAGCACCTTGCGCTCACTGCGTGCTTCCTGACGTGTCGTGCGCACATTCGCCGGGGTCGGCTCTGGCTGCGGCGCACTTTGCTCCTCGTCGCAGGAGCTGGCCGCCAATGCGACCATCACCAGCGACGCTCCCCATACGCCTTTGAGTTTCATGCTGTACATCCCCCACGGCTTGGACACTTTTGAACGAACCTCGTGCTAGTCATCCCAGAACTTCTCTTCATCCGACTTCGGATTCACTCGCAGTTGGCGATGTGGGCGCAACCCACGGACTGCCCTTTCCGCCTATCTCGCCTATTGGAAGTGGACCTTCAGCGGCCACGCAATTTTCCCCTTTTGCTGAAGACAGGCAAGTAGATATTTTCTCGGTTTGAACGAATTCCCTGGAGTCATGTAGGGGGATGGTTACACCTGCGTACTTGCGCTCTCCTGCGCCTCAATCCGCCGACGGCATCACACACATCCACGAGGCAGGGCACGCGCTGTTCTCCTGATAGCAGTTGAAGCAGGCAAGCGCCTCTGGATCGTGCGGGAGCAGGTGGGGGTGCCAAAGCACGGCACGCTGACTGCCCAGCTTCGTCGATCGCCACCACCGGCCCCAAGCCAAACACTCGCAATCACTTGCACGGGCCTTCCTCGAGTGCGTGGCCCGCTGATTGCTCTTGTCTCAGCTCGCCGTCCTTCACCACTTCCCTCAACACAGACAAGGAGCAGTCCCATGACGCACCGCCGTCAACGCCACGGTTTTACCCTCATCGAGCTCATGATCGTCGTCGCCATCATCGGCATCCTGGCTGCCATTGCCATTCCCAACTTCACCCGCTTCCAGGCACGCGCTCGGCAGTCCGAGGTCAACACCAACCTCAAGAGCCTCTTCACCGGCCTGCGCACCCAGCAGCGCATGCCGCCGCCGACCATCCACGCCTCTGGCTTCGCTCCCGAGCGCGGCAACCGCTACAGCTACCACCTCGATGACGGCTGCTCGTCCTTCGAGGATCGCTCCGGCATCAATACGGTGTCGAACGACTCCGACACGTGCATCGGCGTGGACACCTTCAAGTATCAGGGCTTCCCCAGCGCCTTCCCCGTCAACCAGCCGGCCTCCGCCACCTGGAACAACTCGGCCACCTCCAATGGCATGGCCACCAGCGCCGGCATCTACGGCTACGCGGGCACCTGGGACTTCCTGGCCTACGGCGCCGGTGACGTCGACAACAATCCGATGGACACCTCCGACACCTGGCTCATCTCCTCTTCCGATGGCCAGCTCTCCGCCACCTGCCCGGCCACCCCCTTCGCCGAGAACGTGTCCGCGGGTGAGCCGTTCAACGTGAGCAACGACGTCAACTGCGACTGATTCAAGCCCTACCCTCACCCAAGACCCCGGGAGCCATACGGCTCTCGGGGTTTTCTCTTTGTGCTCTCAAAAGCCAGTGTCAAAGCTCGTCACGCCAACTGCCCTGCTTCGTCAATCACAGGCACTGGCCGCGAGCCAAACACCCGCAATCACTTGCACA